>JBOHQS010000004.1:0-59096 GCA_050732295.1 Methylomirabilales bacterium (SeqCode) | reverse complement strand
GGGGCGAGGCCGCTCGGCGTCGTCAAGATTCTCAAGGATCTCGACGAAAGCATCACGGGTCGCGAGGTCCTCGTCGTCGAGGATGTCATTGATACGGGTCTCACCCTGAGCTACCTCTTGCGCAACCTCCAGCCCCGGGTCCCCGCCAGTCTCAAGGTCTGTGTGCTGCTCGATAAGCCGGCCCGCCGCATTGCGGACCTCCCCATCGCCTATCGGGGGTTTGAGATCCCAGACAAGTTCGTGGTGGGCTACGGTCTCGACTTTGCCCAGCGATACCGGAACCTCCCCTTTGTGGCCACGCTGACCAAGGAGGCCATGGACCGCCTCAACCGCGCGTAAGAGGGCGGGCCGTGACCGCGTGTAGAACGAGGAGATCCTTTCCCTGTTTTCCTCCCCTCACGCGCTAAACCGCCTGGTGCCTTCGCCGGAAGTTTCGTGGCACCGGACTGCTTTTTGTTTTGCGGGTGGTCGGAAGCCGCGTATAATGCTGGCTGAGGAGTGACGAAATAGCTGGGGAGTAAAACGACGTGAAGATTCGAGCAAACTTCGTGAAAGACGGTAAGTGGTGGGTGGCCTGGACGGATGATGTTCCGGGTGCCCTGACACAGGGAGAAACCCTGGAGAAGGCCCGGGAAAATCTCGTCGACGCTGTTCGTATGATTCAGGAACCGGTTAACCTCGTGCAGCTTCCTGCGGGCAGTGGCTGATCAGACCAAGCCCTCCGAGGTGGGAGTCTCCGACAAGGAGGAGAGGGACACAGTGAAGCCTTATGACGATTGCCGGTACTGCGGCGGAGAGGTAGAAGAGCGATTGGAGCGCCTGGACTATCGGTACCATGGCCAACTCTTTCTCGTCGAGAATGTGTTGGTCGGTGTGTGTAAGCAGTGCGGTGAGAGGTTCCTGAAGGCGGAAGTAGCTAAGCAGGTGGAGGCGGCGGTTTCCTCAATCAAGGCGCCCGTGCCCACCGTGGCCATCCCAGTCGTTAGGGTGTCAGGGTGATACTGAGACCTCCACGTGCTTCTTATTTTTGTGGGAGGTGACTTGAATGAGATACGGACTGATCCTCGTGGCTTTGGCTTGGCTCGGCGCTGGGGTGGCGGGGGCGCATGAGGGGCGCATCGTCGATCTCAAGGCGGTCCCACCGGACCACCAGGTCGAAGGCGTGAACTACTGCAAGGGGACCTACCGGCTGAAGCTCAAGGACGGCTCGACCAGTGACTTCACGGAATTCAACCTCAGATTCAAGACCGACTCGGGACCCACCGGCCCGAATCCGGGTGCCCCCGTCCTGATCCCGGCCGGTATGGCCGGGGACCGCGCATTTCTCGTCTTCGCCGACCTGGACGAAATGAAGACCGCCCTCAAGAAAACCTGCTAGGACCCCAAGAGCTTAGGACTGAGTGCTGAGTGCTGAGTGCTGAGTGCCGACGCCTCAGTCCTCATTGCTCAGTCCTCAGTCCTCAATACCCGGTTGGCTCAAGACGTGCAAGGGACTATGAGTGTAGTCGATCCAGCGAGGAAACCATGCTGCCGTTGCTGCTGTATGCGATCACGGGCGGGACCACCGGGGTCCAGGTCTTTCGGCTCGTCATGTGGGCTGTCTGGGGGAAGGCCGTTCATCCCCTCGAGCATGTGTCCCTGCTTGGCTCGGTGGTGCTCATCGTCGTGGCATTTGTCAGCCTGTGGCGGCCGCGCCCCGCGGCCTGGATCGCCCTCATTGCGACGCTCTGCATGTGGAGCTTTTACGGGCCGGCCCTCTACAAGAGCGTGGGGGTCGCCGTCACGTCGCGCGGATTCCCCCTGTTTGTCTTCCTCCCTCCGGCCCTGCTGCTGGTCACGACCTGTTACGCGATTGGTGCCGGTCCCCTGCGAGAGAGACTGGATCGAGTGCCGGGCTGGCTCTTTCCCGAAGCGGCGAGCCGGGGTGTCAAGGTCGCCGTCGAGATTCTGCTGCTCATCGCGTCCCTCGCCGTCGTGGCCTCGTGGTTCTTTGTGGGTGTCGAAAGCACGGTGACGCATGAGATGCGGTGGACCTATGGCAGGGAAAAAAATGCGCGGGGCCAGCGCGAGATCTTCCTGGTCTACACCGATTTCCCGTACTATTACGAGCGGTTCTATTCAGAGGAGCTGGCGCGCTACCTCGAATCGCTCGGCGGCGAGACCATTCCTGTCACCTTCAAGGTGACCAGGGACTTTGGCAAGGTGCGCGGCTACAGCATCCGCGAGGTGGGGCAGTGGACCGGCCGCAGCAAAGGCTGGACCAGCGGCGGCTCCGCCTGCGGCGGCATCCTCCCGCCTTGTCCTCCTGCCGGTCAACCTCGCCCCCCCTCCCCCTGGTCCTCCTGATAGTACAGGACTGAGTGCTGAGTGCTGAGGGCCGACGCCTCAGTCCTCATTGCTCAGCCCTCAATGCTGAGGCCAAGCGCCTAGGACTGAGTGCTGAGTGCTGAGTGCTGAGTGCTGAGTGCTGAGTGCCGACGCCTCAGTCCTCATCGCTCAGTCCTCATGGCTCTACGCCCGCAGGGCGGGGGCGAGCACGTTCTTCACGAAAGTTTCGAAGGTGGTCGGTGTGGTCGTCTCTGGCGACCGTTTGACCTCGTCCGTGATCCTGCCAGCCTGGAACCCAGCCTCCATCTCGAGCATTGTGTCGGCCACGTTCTCGGTGGCACCCATGCCGATCATGGCCTCCTTCGCCTTGGCGGGCGGCACCTGGACGTGCCGGACCTCCTTGCCGATGACCCGGCTGATAATCTTGGCGCACTCGTCCAGGCTGTAGTCCTTGGGGCCGTGGAGCGGGACGATTGTGGGTCGGGAGGGCGCCGGGCCGGTGATGACGCGGGCCGCGCGCTCGGCGATGTCAACGGTGGCGATCATGGGCAACGTGACATCACCGGACAGGGGCATGAAGATGCTGTTCATGGTCTTGATGGAGTCGAGATGCCAGAGGTAGTTCTCCATGAAGTACCCGGGGCGCAGGATGGTCAGGCCCTTCGTGACCTGGGCAAAGATCTTTTCGGCGTCGTGGAGGCCGAGGATGGGTCCTGTCCCTTTGCTGAGGTGCGCGCCGACGCTGGAGAGAAGCACGGTGTGCTTGATCTTGTTGGCCTGCACTGCATCGGCGCCGATCTTGGCGAGCTGCCCGTAGTAGGCCCGGTAGTTGGGGACGGCAAAGCTGGGTGGGCAGAGAAAGAAAAGCGCGTCGGCGCCCTGCGTCGCCTTCTTGACGGAGGCAGCGTCGCCCAGCTCCCCCTGGACGACCTTCGCCCCTTTGGCCTGTTCCTTTTTGAGCTTGTCGGGGGTGCGGGCGAGGAGGATCAGCTCGTGGCCTCCCTTGTCGAGCAACCGTTTCGTGAGTTCCCGTCCGATGTTTCCCGTCGGTGTCGTAATCGCGATTCTCATGAGGACCTCCTTGTGCAGTGTTGGTAGGGCAGGCTTTAAGCATCGCCCACCCGCACCAGTCGTGTCAAGCCCGAGACGGGAAGGCGGCAATCGGAGGTGAGAAGAATGACCGCGCTCGATATTATTGCGACGATCTTCGCGCTCTTGATTGTGGTGAAGATCGTGGTGGTGCCCGTGAATCTTGAGTCTCCTAACCCTGGGGGTGCGGCTAACTTGGAGGCGGTGTCTGACATCAGAGTACTTGACACGGGAAGGGAAAGGGGGGTAGGTTGCGGAGCATAGCCCGGGGGGCATTTTATTTTTGAAACGGCATCCACAGCCAAGACAGCGTCATGACTGACCTGGTTGATCGGCGACTCTCACCCCGCATTTCCTGCGACCTCGCGGTGGACTACACGGCTAGGGATGCGCATGGCCAGATGGGGCGGATCACCAACATCGGGACCGCCGGGCTGTGTCTCGCGACGCAGCGGGTGATTCTTCCTGTCGGACTTGACCTTTCTCTCCACTTCCGGCTCCCGCTGGGCAGGCGTCCCATCCAGACTGGGGGCACCGTGCGGTGGGTGGTCCAATGGGCGGCCGGCGTGGAGCTCATCCAGATGGGTTATCAGGACCAAGACGAGGTCTGGAGGTACTACGTAAAGGAGGCGGCGCGGCAGCGGGGGATCCTCGTTCCTCCGCCTGAGCCCTCGGGCCCGATACGAGATCCGGCGACCTTCCACGACTCAGTGCTGGAGGCCTGGCGTCGCTTCATCCGCGAGCACCAATGACCTTCCACCCCTCCCCCCACTTTCCTTATTCCCCCTATCCCTTCACGGTCACGCACCACCCCTACCGGCTTTTGCAATTGACACGCCCGCCCAAATACTCTAATTTCTTGCGTAAGTTCTGCCTGTGCCTTAGGAGCCCGTAGGAAATATCGCAATCGCAATTGTGATTCCCGGACGCACTTGAGCACCGGGCGGGTCGTGCACCCCCGGTGCTTTGTCTTTTTGTGGTGGATCAACTGGGAGACGTAATGCGGTGTATCCCCCCGAGGTAGTTACGGCACTGAGGGAGGCGCTTCGCTGCGTTTACTGGTACAAAGACGATCTGCGGCTCTTCTTCCAGGCATGCGAACTCCCACCCGCCTTGATAGCAAAGCAAGGCTGGCACGACTCCCAGGAATACAAAGTTCGAATTGCTGGAAGAGTTCTCGACGAGCTCGTTTCGATGGGCCAAGACGGCATCGGCCCTATTCGACGTGTCATCCAAGCTCTGTTGAATATCCGTAGTTTTGATCACCTTCGCCGTCTTGAAGATGGGGCCGAGAAGGTCAATGCTGCGCGGAGGAGCATCGAGGCCCTGCGCGAGATTGTGTATCGCCATGATGAAGCGTTTCGCAAGGAGCAGGAAGAGCAGGCCACCAGAAAGGACGCGTTAGCAGAAGCACTCCGTCGGAAAAACGACGAGCGTGAACGACTGCAAGGGCAGTTCTACAAACTCGTTGGCATTGCCAATCACCAGCAGCGCGGCCTCTTGTTCGAGAAGTTCCTACGTGATCTCTTCGATGCCTATGATCTCAATCCCCGGAGATCGTTTAAGATTATTGGGGAACAGATCGACGGGGCGTTTGAATTCGAGATGACGCAGTTTCTCTTGGAGGCTAGGTGGGAGAAAGACCCGGTAGGTGCGGCCCCGCTGGACTCGTTTTCGAAGAAGGTAGAACGGAAGCTTGAGAACACACTAGGTCTTTTCATATCCTTGAATGGCTTCACAGAGGAAGGTCTTCTTGCTTTCCGAGGGACCCGACCTGCGATTGTTCTAATGGATGGTGAAGACTTGGCAGTTGTGCTTCAGGGGTTGCTCGACTTCCGGGACTTATTGAAGCGGAAGATCCGACACGCCTCACAGGCTGGGGATCCGTTTCTCCGAGCCCGTGAGATGTAAGTTACAGCCTCAAGGAGTTCGCCCACGAAAAAAGGGACCGGGAATGCCTAACGTTCGCTTTAAACTGGAAGTGATCTATGTCTGATCTCAAGAAGGCCCTAATCACCATTGCAACGGAGGTGCATCATGCGACACCGGAAGCGGTTCACCCGCGCGTTCAAGCTGAAGCCGGTCCGGCTCTTATGGAGGAAATGGTGTCTGACACCTTTTTTGCCAAGGGGATTTGCTTCGAGAAGCCTCTGGCAGGGACGTGACTAGTAAGCAGTCAACAGGATGGGGAGGTAGAACTAATGCGTCGCACTCCTTCCTTCATATGTTTGCTAGTGCTACTCAGTGTCGCCGGATGCGCGCTTGCTTCAATCGGGAGAATCGAAAGCGCTATTAGTAGGTACAACGAAAACATCGGGAGAGTGCGTATCGGAATGTCTGAACAGGAGGTGCGCAATATACTTGGTGATCCTAGTCCACCAGGTTACGTATACCCCCTCGAACGAACAACTCTGAGCGACCAAACTCCGGTAACAATCTTGTATTATCGCACTGCTAGGATTCCAGATGGGTTAACTACTGATGACGAGATGACGCCATTCCTCTTTACTGGAGATCGATTACGTGCTTTTGGATGGAGGGCCGTTCGCGTCTATAGGCCGGGCTCCGAAGGTCAGGCTTCCACCGGGACCTGCTTCGCAGTACGTCCAAATGGAGTCATTCTGACGGCGTATCATTTGATCGTTGGTGCGAAGTCCATCCATGTTCGCTCAAACGATGGGATCGTTAGGGAGGCCAAACTCCTCGCCTTCGCAGCAGGGAACGACATTGCAATCCTCCAAATCGATTCTCCCACGCCAAACTTTCTCCCCTTGGCTCCAGCCGGGTCGGTTCGCTCCGGCGATTACGTGTTTACGATGGGATACCCCGCCACGGACCTCCTCGGCCAAGAACCGAAATTTACTGAGGGATCGATTAGTTCGCTGTCTGGGCCTGGGGGAGAGGCATCCTTGCTTCAAGTCTCCGTCCCAGTGCAGCCGGGAAATTCGGGCGGGCCGCTTGTCAACGAGCGGGGCGAGGTTGTCGGGGTTCTGACATCGACAGCAGCTGTTCAAGTCTTTCTTTCCGCCACGGGGACTCTCCCGCAAAACGTTAATTGGGCAGTTAAGACCGACTACGCACGTCCCATGTTTGATGTCCCGATCGTCAAGTCAGTTGCAGGGACCCGAACACAAGCAATTGCGTGGACTCGCAACGCCATTTGTAAGGTTGAGGCAAGTCCACGCTGACAAGGAGGCGGGGTCGGGGTCGAATAGGGGGGGATTGGGGTCAAGTCGCTTGTTGTCCAAAGCTCCCTGTCGCCGATTGTGAATAGGGAAATCAGGGGATGGCGAGAGCGAGGATTGTTCCGTTTAGGTGTGAGGAGGGTGGCGGGGCATTCGCCGAGCCTGCGGGCGGCATCTGCCGCCCCTGCACCCGCGTCCTGTAGGATTGCAAGGCCTGCCCCCTAGGCTGTATTCTGACCGCGAGAATTACGTAGAATGTCGGGCCTAACCGGACGCGCCGAGAGAGGACCCTATGCGAGCGAGAAATCCAGGTGTGGCCCTCGTGCTGTCGGCTATCTTTCCAGGACTGGGACAATTCTATAACCGGCAGTTCGGGAAGGGGGTGGCCTTTTTCGTCGCGGGCCTGGTCTCTAGTTGGATGACCTCAGCGTTGCTCCCTTCTATGGATGCCCTCCTGAGAGGGGAACTCCCGAAGCAGATAGGGCTATTAACTGTGGCCCTGTTCCTCCTTCTTATCTGCTACGCCTGGAGTATGGTGGACGCCTACCGTTTGGCGAAAAGAATAGGCAAGGCCTAGACATGGAGCACGCTTGCCGCATTCTCGTAAGATCTTCTCCTTATGCCTGGTCTGGGGAGTCTGGATGCAAGAGCAAAGTGGTCAGGTCTGCAATTGTCAATTGTGACTGGGATCAGAGGACGGTAGGGTCGGGTTGAATGGGGGGATGGCGAGAGGTAGGATTGTTCCATTCACGTGCGAGGAGTGGGGCTTGGCATTCACCGAGCCCGAGGGCGGATGGCAGAAAGGGGGTGTAATGTTGAAAAAGAGGACGGCAAAGGGTAAGACGAGGGCAAAAACCCGGCCCGCCAGGAGGACGGCAAAGCCTGTGAAGGCACGCGCCAAAGACCCTTGCTACATTGGACGCAACCCGACGACGGGCGGCTACGCTGTTGCCTGCGACAGCCCTGGTGTGAGTGGGACGGGTATTCTCATCAAGTCCGGATTTACTCAGATCGTCTTTTCCGGCACGTGGGCCCAGTGCGCAGCAAAAATGAAAGAATGGGGTGTGCCAGGATGGAAGGAAGCGAGGCGGCGCGGCACCACGGGTGTTGCTTGCTAATAGCAGGAGCAACGAGGGCCAGGTCTTGCAATGATACATCACCCCTCCAGCGGGTATCAGGAATTGGGGTCAAGTCGCTTGTTGTCCAAACTTCCCTCTCGCCGATTGTGAATAGGTGAATGGAGGGATGGCGAGACCAAGGATTGTACCGTTCAAGTGCGAGGAGGAGGGTGAAAGGTGTCCGGTATCTTTTCACGAACCTTTTTACGAAAGAAGGAAGGGGTTATGCGTTACATGATCCTCGTCGTCATGTTGGCCGTCGTGCTCGCCGTCGCTGCGATCTCCCGCCCCGGACTCGCCCAAGGTGACAAGCAGCGTCCCTCGGATGGTGCAATCGCCTTCGCCCAGCGAACCAGCGACCTCCTGTTGGCCACGCTCCTCGCGGCGCTTACGCAAGAATTCAACGAGACCACGCCGCAAAACGTCGAGGAGGGCAACGTGTCGATTGGGCTGGTGTTTAGCGACTCGCACACGAATTTCCGGCTGGTCGGCACAAAGGGCCCTCTCAGCACGAACGACCGGCCCCAAGACGACTTCGAGCGCAAGGCACTCAAACAAGCGTTGGATCGTGGTCAGCCCTACACAGATGTCCAGCAGGTGGCTGGTGCCTGGTTCTATCGACGCTCTGTTCCCTTGAGCGTCTTCAGGAAAGAGTGTGCCATGTGCCACACCAATTATACTGGCTTAGGCGAGAAGGACTTTGTGGGTGCGCTCATGCTCAAGGTGCCGATTAAGAAGGACTGACACATCGCTCCCCGGCCAGTACGGACCGGGGTCGGGCGTGAGCAGGTGAATCGGAGGATGGCGAGAGGCAGGATTGTTCCGTTCATGTGCGAGGAGTGTGGCGGGGCATTCGCCGCGACCGCAGGCGGGATCGCACGGGTGCGCTGGAGTCGGGGAAAAATGGGGAAAGCGCCCATTTTGCGATGACTAGTGGGCCAGGGGTGGGTGCATGACTGAGTACAAGCTGATTGATCGCGACCAGATGGAAGCTAGTCGACTACGACGCAAGCTGGACCCGTGGGATTCGGCAAAATCTCAGCGTGTGAGGCCTGTAATAACTGAGATCCTTCTAGGATACAACCGTGACGACCTCAGGATTGAGGAACCTAGACGGGAGACCAATGTCTATCCGCTGTACTATTACTATTACGAAGAGAGGGCAAATAAGGAAAGGGGATGGATATATCAACATATCTTCCGGGAGTACAAACGGCTCTTCCCAGAGGCCATCCCCACACTGTCAAGTTCCACACTCGATGAGTTATATGAGCTGATCGGACACGTAGCAAACACCGAGGTCGACCTCCTTATTGAAGATTGCAAGTACTTCGTCTTCGTTGAGGCAAAGATCACCGGCGCAGGCCAAAAACCAAAGTTTGAAAAGGGGAAGGGAATCCATCAGTTGGTACGGCAATATGTGCAGGGGAGGCTTCTTGAAAGGGCGATCGGAAAAGAGTTCATCATCGCGACGATTGGGGCAGGGGGATCCTCCCCCGTAGTCCTGAACGGAAAGGAGAAATTACTTTTGAGTGCAATTGGAGAGAAGAGGGAAGAACTCAAGATTTGCGATTGTCCGTGGACGATCTTGGACATATCGTGAAGCGGGAACGGGGGAATTAGGTGAAGGGCCGAGGCCCAGGCTTGCGATTGGCTACGAAAGGAGGGACAGGCGATGCCACGAGGTAAGCCAACACCGTCGACTATGGACTTCTGGTTTCGCGTATTGGGGGAGGGGGTGAACCGTGCAATAAGAGTCGGGGGAAAAGCCATCCAAGAGGCAATGAAGAAAGGAAAGTTGGGCCGCGATGAGATTTTCTTCCCCGTGACCTGGTCTGTAGAGAAGATAGTGAGATATCTTAGACGAAAGGGAGTGAGTCTCTAGAGGTGCACAAAGGGGAAGGGACGGGGTCAGGTTGAGCTACCCCCGATGTGACGGACACCTCGAAGGGTAGACAATCCCCGGAAGAGACGGCGACACCGGGGTGCCTCGTGCAGCCGCGCTCGGAGCTGGCGGATGAAGGTGTCGGAGAAGTCTCTTGAGCTGAACCTCGGGGCCGAACTGCTAGGCCTAATACGAAATAGCTGGGGCATGTCGAAGACATATCTTCGAGGCCTTACTCAGCGCGAAGAATCACAAGAGGGGGCGGACTTCTTCGTGCAATTAGACCCAACCACTCGCCTCTTTGCCTTCCAGTTTAAGGCTCCCAGAGGTCTTGTTGATGCTGTGCCGTACCGGTACACGTTGATGAGAGACCAGCATAACCTACTGTTCCAGCTTAGCCAGCTTTCGCCTGACAGCGCGTTCTATGTGTTCCCCTTTTATGTCACCGCGACAAAGCTCCACCAATATGTACCACACCTCATGAACGACACTTGGCTACTGAACGTTGACCAAATGCCAACCCTTGCAGTGTTCGGAGGCACACAGAGCAAGATAGTTCGGTGCTGGGCCGGTCGGGCGACCATCAATCCTGAGTACGAAATGCGGCGCATGAGTGACGTGTTGCCGTCTCGTGGCGTCCCGGCGCAGGAGTTCGCACTGTGGTATAGGGGGTACCGTGAGTCACTTGATCTGAGGAATCGGCGAAGCCCGTGGCTCGTCCGCGGGTTACGTGTGGCCATCGTGATGCCGGGAGGGTAGCGTTGCCGCCGGACGAGGCGGAGGGTAGCGCATGATTAACGATGACATCGTTGCTGCGACGGATGAAGCGCTTCGGCAGGTCGCTGAACCTAGATTCCTGCGAACTGAGCGGGGCTTCCAGGGTCAGTTCTACTGTGCTCTTCAGCGGGTACTTGAGGCAAGAGGTCTACTGCAGGGCGGACTCATTCTTGAGATGGAGTACCAGAAGAGCGCCCGCCACGGTATTAGTCAGCGGCCAGACATCGTTCTTCATGTCCCTGCGGAAAACTCGGGCGCGGGAGTGGTCGACAACAACTTCGCCGTGTGGGCTTTGAAGAGGCGCGCGACGCCAAGCCAAGCTCGGGATGACTTCGCCAGGCTTGATGAGATGTTTGAGATGGTTTTATACCCGCTTGGCATTTTCGTCAACGTCGGCGCGAGGGATCACCTTGCCTGGTCCTACGATGGGAACTTCCCGGAGCGTCTGCGAACGGTAGCCGTCCGGCTGGAGGGCCAGGTTGTCACAAGCTGGGGGTGTCCGGACGAGGTTCGGCGGAGAAGGGCCGTACCTGGGGAGGACTGGGATCAGGTCTTGCAATGACACACCGCACCCGAACTGGCGGACTGGTCCGCTGCGGTGTCAGGCATGCGTTCTTGACTCAGGCGAGGTCGGGGACTTAGCAGCGATCCCGTTAGGGTACCAACGTATGGCACGCACGCACGGACATGGCAATCCGAAATGGACGCGCGATGAGACAATCCTTGCGCTGGATCTTTACTTTCAGTGCCATGGTAACATACCTTCACGTGACGACAAGCGGGTACAGGAACTCTCGAGTTTGCTTCGCCGCCTCCCATATCATCCCACTGCGTCGCGAAGGGACTCGTTCAGAAATCCGGATGGTGTTGCTTTCAAGCTTCAGAATCTTCGTCAGGTGGCGACGGGCAAGGGACTTGGCAACGTATCCGAGATGGATCGACGGGTATGGGCTGAGCTCGGCGCACGCTCCGACCGGGTTCGGCACCTTGCAGAGCTAATTCGAAACGGCGTAAGTCTTGCGGCATCATTGCACGAAGCGCGAGATGGCGATGAGGACTACGAATTCGCCGAGGGGCGGATTCTCACCGAGATCCACAAGAGGAGGGAGCGAGCCCCCGACGTTAGGAAGCGCCTCCTGGCATCTAGGCGCAGGACGGGACGATTGGTATGTGATATGTGCCGTAGTTGTTCGACGTCCGGCGATCGGAAATTTGAGGATGCAACATTCGAAGCACATCACGTGATACCCGTATCAATGACAATGGAACGAAAGACGCGCCTTAAGGACACGGCTTTACTTTGCGCGAACTGCCATAGGCTTATTCATCGTGCGATCTCGGTCGAGAAGCGCTGGCTTAGCATAAGCGAAGGCCGACAAATTGTTGGTCTGCTCGATGAGGGGGCGGCGGCGGGGGTCAGGCGTGAATAGGTGAATGGGGGGATGGCGAGACGCGAGGTTGTTCCGTTCAGGTGTGAGGAGTGTGGCGGGGAATTCGCCGCGACCGGGGACTGACCCTGTTGATCCTGGGGTTTGGTCCCGTATAAAGGGAACAGTAAAGGTACCGGACACCTTTAGGGAGGTAACTGACTGATTTCGTTGGAGTTAAGTTTTCATTCCTGGCGTGCGGATGATCGGGAGCGAGATGAAAAAACCGTATCCGTTGGTCGACGATCTGCTTTCCCCAGTGCTCCGCGTCGCCATGCCCCGCGCCGCCCGGGCGGACCTACTGAGGGAAGGAAATGCGCCGATATGAAGTGACATTTATGTCGACCAAGGTCGACACCCAGCATGAGCGGGCCACGAAGGCCGCCCTGGAATCGGCCGCGCGGCAAATCAATGCCTGCTATGTGCGCGTCGGTCGGGGTCACGATCCCCGGTACCCTCCCCTCGGCCGTATTGTGGGCGCGAAGGTGGAATCTATGGGCGATGGCCATTTCGCCCTCAACGGTGAGCTGGAAGTATGGGATGAAGGTGATCAGCCCAATGCGCTCGTCGGCGATGGTCGCTCGCTCGCGCAGGCCGCAGATCCGGAGCACACGTTCGATGTGCTCTACGACTTGCCTTCCGCGGTGGACATCGGAATCCCCTTCCTTCGCGAGTTGGCGGCCCTCGCGGGGTCGGACGCGGCACCAAGGTATCAGGCTAAGAAGGCAGTTGAGCCGCTGTCGGCACTCGTCATCGCGGTAGGAGTGTTCACGGTTGGCGCGATCGCCAGGGGCTTCCTGAGGAAGCTCGGTGAGGATCTCTACGAAAAGCTTAAGGAGAAGTTGAAGGCGGCGGCGAAGCCACGGCCGGGGCGAGAACGGCTCCTGGCGATTCAAGTGGCCGTGGTCGCCGCTGACGGCCGAAGGGTTTTGGTGGAGGTGGTCCTCACCGACCCAACTGAGGCGGATGTTGAGACTCTCCTGACCTCGGGTTTGAAGAAGCTGGATGCTGTCGTCGCCCGCACGATTGCGGAGAACCCAACGGCCGTGGAAGTCGTTGCCGAGCTCATCCACGGCGACGTCCGTGTACTGTACTGGATCCGCTCCGATGGCGTTCCGTCTGTCATCAAATCGGTTCCCCACCAGGAACTGATAGCACAGGGGCTAAGCATTGGTGCCATAATTGACGACACCGAGCCGAGAGAGTAGGGGCCGCCCAGCGCTCACCTCCAGCGGGTATGGACGGGGGTCAGGCTTGAATAGACGAATCCAGGGATGGCGGTGCGCGAGGTTGTCCCGTTCAGGTGCGAGGAGTGTGGCGCGGCATTCGCCACGATCCAGGGAGGCATCTGCCGCTCCTGCGCCCGCCTCCTGTGTGATTGCAGAAGCTTACTCCCAAGGTTGTCTATTGACTTCCCCTCCCGCCGCTGGTACGCTAACTTGCCTTGTGGGCAGGCCCCTCTGGCAGGTCGGCCAGGCTGCCTCCCGGCGCCGCTGACGGGCTGGCTTTCTCACCCACCCACCGGCCCTTTCCAAGTTCCCATGGGGTGGTGCGTCAAGATGTGCTGACATTTGGCCAATCAGGCGAATGACCGTTCAAAAGGCCGCGTAAGCTGCAGAATCCCATGGGAAACTTGAGCAAGTTAATGGGAGACTTGAGTAAGTTACCTGTATGGTTTCTGACTCTCTGTGTCCTTTATTTGGGGGGACTTTTAACTTATGCGGTCTACACTGGGCGCCCCGTCAAGTTTTTCCCCCCCGAGATCGGGCCGGTTGACGTTGGCTCAAGAGGCATGGGTAGACCAGGCGGCAATGGTGCCAAGACCGAGCTATACACAATCCAGGGAACTTTGGACTTGAAAACTTATGCTGATCTCAAGCCAGAGCTTCGCGATCACCTTCACGAACTTCTGCTAAGGGTAAAGCCGCCTGTTTTTGAGGTTGATGCCGACGGAAAGTTTAAGATCAAGAACGTTCCAGTCATCGTGGAAGGCAACACGGAAGAGATGCTACTTGAAGTCTATCCGATTAAGGGTATTCTATCGAAGGGTTACACAGCAGAGGCCGTCAGGATTAGCAGTCAGCCAGGAACTTTTGGTGGCGAGTCCCGTTACAGTCTGGTATTTGATCAGCAGAATAAAACTGTCACCATTATGAACAAGGTGTCGATCAAAAACCCAAACAAAGAATCGGGGGCCCCGCCTTACTAGGGAAAGGGCGACTACGCCAGAGGCAATACGGTGAGGGCCAAGCTGCTTGGCTCCAAAAGTGTGTACTTAGCAATTCCATATCTCTTGGCTCTCTGTGTGCTTATATTTGATCAGTCGACCAGCTTTGCTGCAATGGTTCGCGGAAGACTCCAGCGAGGTATGTACCCCGCCCCCTTTGTCACCGTAACTCTATTGTCACAGAACCTCGGACGCTCCGCTCCAGCCGTCACGTCTCCTGATGGGATGTACTACTTCTATAATGTTCCAGCCGGTCCGTACATCCTTGAGTTATGGTTGGGCGGACCTTCCCCTGCGACCTATCCCATCCCGCAAGTTCGCGAGCCTTATACTGATATTCTCCCAATACAGATTCAGATTCCCTGACTGGGAATAAGAGCAGCCTCAAGAATGGCATTGGGGTCAAGTCGCTCGTTGCCCAAACCTCCTTCTCGCCGATTGTGAATAGGTAAATCAGGGGATGGCGAGAGTCAGGATTGTTCCGTTCAAGTGCGAGGAGTGCGGCGGGGCATTTGCCGCGATCGCGGGCGGATGGCAGAAAGGGGGTGTAATGTTGAAAAAGAGGACGGCAAAGGGTAAGACGAGGGCAAAAACCCGGCCCGCCAGGAAGACGGCAAAGCCTGTGAAGGCACGCGCCAAAGGCCCTTGCTACATTGGCCGCAACCCAACGACGGATAGGTACGCTGTTGCCTGCGACAGCCCTGGTCAGAGTGGGACGGGTATTCTCATCAAATCCGGATTTACTCAGATCGTCTTTTCCGGCACGTGGGCGCAGTGCGCAGCACAAATGCAAGAATGGGGTGTGCCAGGATGGAAGCAAAAGAGAGGCAGAGCGCTGGTGCGTGCCAAGAGCCTGAAGACCGCCGCAAGACAATACTGCGGATGCTGCGAGGCGTGTGCAGACGCCTGTGACGCCTGCGTGGCAACTTGCGGTCCCGACGACGTCAAGTGCGTGCAGAGGTGTGGTAGGGAATACCGCAAATGCGTAAAGGGTTGCCACTCGAAGATGCTCAAGGCTTTGACGCGTTTGATTCCGTAGGTGAAATAGCCCAAATGTCCCCGCCCTGTAAGGTCATACAACAGTCGATCTTAAGTCTTCGGAGGAGGAGGCGATGCCAAGCAAGAAAAGAAAAGCCGTAAAACGTCCTGCCAGATCTGTGAAACAAACATCCAAAGGGTCGAAAGCGCGGTCTGTCAAGAGAACAGTCGAGGGCTCCAGATCGCGGTGGTACCGAGCGATTGTCCGCACGCTTTGCAAGGATGGGACGAGCAATACTGCGCATGATGTTGGGGCTACCTGCAGCGTAGCTTACGGGAATGCTGAAAAGAGGAACTTCCGTTTTTGCTTGGTCCACGGCGGCGTGCAAAAACATACCAGGGTGAGCTGCAAGCCCGAGTGACCTACCGTGTGCGGGCCGGTGGGATCTCTGGACATCTGCCGCGTCCCATCTAACCGCGGGGGGGGGAGGGGGGGGAGGTGTCAGAAACCGTGCCGTTCAGGTGTGAAAAGGGTGGGGGGGGAATTCCCCAAACACAAACGCACGAAAGGAGGACCGGACGATGGCCAAGAAGTTCTACGCGTATTGCGACACGCGGAAGCACCCGCACGTGAAGGATTCAGCCAGCGGAACCTACTTGCCGTGGCAGAGTTCGAGGTACGACAAGCATCCTGATGCGAAGAAAGAAGCCGACAACCACAACAAAAATGCCGGGCACAACGCTATCGTTCTGAGTGCTACTGGCTAGGCGTCTTCCCGGCTCCTCTCTCATCGCAGAGGTAGAGTAGCGAACAGTAAAGGTACCGGACACCTTTAGGGAGGTAACTGACTGATTTCGTTGGAGTTAAGTTTTCATTCCTGGCGTGCGGATGATCGGGAGCGAGATGAAAAAACCGTATCCGTTGGTCGACGATCTGCTTTCCCCAGGGAGAGGGATCGGTGTCAGACTTGCCTAACTTGCCTAACTAGGGAGGTGGTCGAGCTGAATCGGTGAATGGGGGGATGGCGAGGCGCGAGGTCGTTCCGTTCACGTGCGAGGAGTAGGGCGGGCCGTTCGGCCAGAGATCATTTGGTGTGATACGTAAACGATTTTCCTAAGCCGCCCATTGGAAACTTGGGGCAAGCCTGCTTTTTGCCTTGTGCCCAGGCAAGAATTGCCTCAAAGACACTACCATAACCCACTGAATGCCCATATATCGTGACCATGGTTTTGTTGGCAGAGACACCTTCGATATCTGCCAGCATGAGATAATATCCACCCTCTGGCATCTTTCCGGTTGCTCGGCTGTCCATTTGAACAACCGTTTCCCCAGTTCTCTCATTGGTCGTCTTGGAGCTTGAACGGTACCGTAGCGATTCTACCATCGGTCCATAGCGGCCCGGGGTTGACCCTGTCACCGTGACATTCAGACATTTGTCCGCGTGGGTCTTGATATCACGAAACGTGGCGGCAAAAGGGCGGTTGACTGTTGTTTGCTCAGTTTTTGTCATTGCCGCACCCTTTTTGACCCCCACGCGTACCTCCTCAGGTGTCTGCGGTGGGGTGACACACCCGGCGATGAGGACGACGAAGATGAGAATCGATATTCTTTTCATAGCACCTCCTTGGCACCGACGTGGTGCAAACTCCGTGTGCGAATTCGGTTTGCAATATGCGTACCATCAGGTGAATAATGGGATGGCGAGAGCCGGGGTTGTTCCGTTACCCTTTTCGCTCCCGGGTTGAAATCGTTCTGTAGATGTTGTTCGAAGGGGAGGTCATGCTGATGCGCTCTTCATGGACCGCGCGCTTTCGTATGGGAGGGCTCTTGTGGCTCTTCCTCCTGGGCACGGGTGCATGCCAGGAGGCTGGCTGGCAGCCCGGCCGGCCGGCGCCGCTCGGCGAGGCGGTGAACCTCAAGGCGGAAAATGTAAAGTGGGAGCGGATGATGCCGGACCTCGGCGAGGATTCGCCGGAGATTGCCATCTTGCATGTGCACCCGGTCACGCAGGCGACCCACCTGATGATCCGCACGCGCAGACCGATGCACGTGCCGCCGCACTGGCACTCCGCGAACGAGACGCACACGGTGCTTTCGGGCGCCGCCGCGTTTCAGCACGGGGATGGCGAGATCGTCGAGCTTCCCCAGGGCTCGTTCAACTACATCCCGGCCCGCATGGTGCACCAGGCCTGGCTCACGCCCGGTGAGGGCGGGTATCACACGGTCCTCATCACCGTCGACGGGCCGTGGGACGTGCACTGGGTCGCGGGCCCGCCGACGCGCGCGCACCTCGACGTGCGCGCCCCGCGCGTGGGCCGGTAAGTGAGGTTAGGGGATGAGGGGGGCGGATGGTGCGGTTAGCTTTGCGAATCATAGCTGGACTCACGGCATTGACCGTCTTGATGACGCTGCCTATTGTCCTTCGGTTCACGACAAATGGTGGAATCGCTGCCGTGCTCGGAACAGGGGTGTTCGGTCTTCTGACGGTCCTCGGCTGGCTCTTGACCCTTCTGGTCGGTCCTTTCGCCGCGGTTCAGTTGTGGCGGCTGCGCCCGAGCGGCCGTCGTGCCACAGCTTTCCTCGCGGCGTATATCACGATCTACTATGCTTCGGGTCTCGTGTTCTTTCGCGGACCTGGCACTAATGTGGCGGTCGTCGTGTTCATGGTAGCGATCAATGCTGCTGCATCGGTCTTTCTCCTGTCCGGCCATGCCCGGGTGCAGTGTGGGGAGGCCGCACGGGAAATGGCGGTCGGGCTGGAATAAGTGAATGAAGGGTGAAGGTGGCCGGTACCTTTTCGGATGAGGCGAGTCATGGTTGAGATGATACTCGATCCACAGACGTGGGTTGCTTTCCTGACGCTGACTGCGCTTGAGCTGGTGCTCGGAATCGACAATATCGTTTTTATTTCGATTCTCGTGGACCGGTTGCCGAAAAGAAAGCGTGAGTTCGCCCGAGTCGTCGGCCTGTCGCTGGCGATGCTGATGCGTATCGCCCTGCTGTTTTTCGTTTCGTGGGTCGTGGGCTTGACCGAGCCGCTGTTCCGCGTGTTCCGACAAGAGATGTCCGGTCGTGACCTTATTTTGATCGCCGGTGGCATCTTCCTGCTGTGGAAAAGCACGAAGGAGATTCATCACATGCTTGAGGGTGAAACAGGGAAGGCTGCGGTGCGTATGCGGGCCACCTTTGCCGGGATCATCCTGCAGATCATACTCATCGATGCGGTTTTTTCGCTCGACTCGATTATCACCGCGGTCGGTATGATCGATGAACTCGAAGTGATCATTGCCGCGGTGATTGTGTCGGTCGCGTTGATGATCGCGTTCGCCCGTCCTATTGGGAACTTTGTGTCTATGCATCCGACCGTCAAAGCGCTTGCCCTCTCCTTCCTGGTTGTCATCGGGGTGGTGCTCATCGCGGATGGCTTTGACCATCATGTGCCCAAGGGATATGTCTACTTTTCGCTGGCGTTCGCCGTAGGCGTCGAGATGATCAACATCCGTATCCGTAAGCGTAGTGGCCGCTCGGTAGGGCGACACGCGCGCGCAACACGGGCCGACCAATGAACAGTCTTGGAGCGCGGGCAAGGGGTCAAGCGCGGGCAAGTTCCACTTGACCCATAGGCTGTACGATTACCGCTATTCTGTTCTATGAATATCGTCACGGGCGCCTTCGGCTATATCGGACGATACATCGCCCGCCACCTGCTCGATTTGGGGGAGGCGGTTCGAACAATTACAACCCATCCCAACAAGCCCAACCCCTTTGGGGACGCCGTAGAGGCCTTTCCTTACAGCTTCGATGATCCTGAGCAGTTGGTAGAGACTCTGCGCGGGGGCTCAACGCTGTACAACACGTATTGGATACGATTCGAATACGGTGGGGCAACGTTTCAGCACGCCGTGCGGAATACACTCACGCTGTTTGCGTGCGCGAAAAAAGCCGGAGTGGGCAAAATTGTTCACATGAGCGTGACAAATGCTTCCGTGGAATCTCGACTCCCGTACTATCGCGGCAAGGCACTTCAAGAACACGCGCTCATCGACTCGGGGGTGTCGTACGCCATAGTCAGGCCGACGCTCGTTTTCGGGAAAGAGGACATCCTTGTGAACAACATTGCCTGGCTGATCCGCACATTTCCGGTGTTCCCGATCTTCGGTGACGGCGGGTACACGTTGCAGCCCGTCTACGTGGGGGATGTTGCGGCGATTGCAGTGTCGTGCGCCCGCGACCAGCAAGGAGTCATTCTCGATGCCATCGGCCCAGAAACGTTTACATTCGAAGAGTTCGTCCGGCTGGTTTCTGCACAGATAAAGGCGGGCGTGAAGCTGGTTCACATCCCACCCGCTATCGGGATAGGTCTTGGTCGAGTCATAGGCCTTGCCGTGCGTGACGTTATTCTTACGAGCGACGAGTTGCAGGGCCTTATGCAGGGCATGCTCACCTCGGGGCAGGCCCCCAATGGGTCAACTCGCTTCAGCGAATGGCTTGAACGGCACAGAGATGAGATCGGTCTAACCTACTCGTCGGAGCTCCGGAGGCACTTCCGCGGAGGGTGAAACGTGTCCGGTACCTTTTCGCGGGTGCCTGGCGCGAGAGGGAAAGGATCTTGTCAAGGGTCAGGTCCCGACTTTGCAAATTGGCTCATCCTCTTGACCCCGCGCCTGGATCGCCCGTGGGAGAAGCGGAGTTCGGCCTTGACAAGGGCTCATGGATAGGGTAACAATCTTACCCTCCAGGCAACCCCTCGTGGTGTTGCGCAGATGACCCATAGAAGAGGGGAGTAGCAAAGAGGAGGCTACTATGCTCGTGGTTTTAATTCACATCCGTGACCCCCAGTTCTACGCCCTTCCAGCGAAGACTCGCAGCAAGAACGGACATATTCGGGTGATGGGATTTCCCCCCATCGGCATCATGTCGCTCTCGGCTGTACTCAAGCGCGCCGGCCACGAGTGCATGATCTTCGACCAGGCGAATCCCGAGACGCCGAATGACGTTATCATGGAGGAAATCAAGCGGCGTCAGCCGGCTCTTGTGGGCTTGAGTTTTCTCAGTACCACCAGCTACCCCTATGCAAAGATGCTTGCCCGCCAGATTCGTGCCGCCAATTCGCGCGTAAAGTTAGCGTTTGGAGGGGTCTTTGCCAGCCTGAACGCCCAGTTGGTCAAACTCCAGTGTCCCGAGGTGGATTTTGTCTGCCGTGGTGATGGTGAACAGCTGATTCTCGACTTGGTTGAACGCCTGGACGATCCGACAGGAGTTGAGAGCCTCACCTGGGCAAGGGATGGTCGTGTGATTCAGAATCCCAGCCGGACGATGGAGCGTCACCTCGATCAGTGGCCGTTCCCCGACCGCGAAAGCCTGCCGTTGGACTTTGTCGAATCCATGCCGCTTGACGTGCCGGCCGTGCTGTCTCTGGAACGGTTCACGACCATGCAGACGTCGCGCGGCTGTCCGTGGCCCTGCGTGTTCTGTGACATTCCGATCTTCAACGAAGGCAAGTGGCGGTCCCGGAGTTCAGAGCACGTCGTCAACGAGTTCAAATATCTTCAGGAGCTCGGGTACGGTTCTGTCTACTTCGTCGATGATCACTTCCTGCTGCAGCCCAAGCGCATCGAGGCTATCTGCAAGGGTATCAATGACGCTGGAATTACGATCCAATGGGGCTGTGAGGGTCGGGTGGACTCGACTGTCCAGCATCTATTCCCAGCGATGGCCAAGGCCCACTGTCGTACCGTCATGTTTGGTATCGAGAGCGGAAGTCAGAAGGTGCTCGATCGGCTGAAGAAGGAGCAGACCTTGGCGGAAGCGGAGACGGCGGTGAAGAACGCCAAACAAGCGGGCATCGAGATCGTGCACGGATTCTTTGTCGTCGGCAACCCTGACGAGACGGCTGAGGACATGAAGGCTACCTTTGATTTCGCGGCAAAGCTGCCGCTCGATACCTTCGGGTTCAATCGCCTCTGCGTCTATCGCGGGACACCACTATGGCAGGAATACGTGAAACGTGGGTTGGTCAGTGACCCGACCGATTGGTACAAGTACTTCAAATGTTCGGAGATCGACCCGACCTGTCTCCCTGGCGCGGTGATTAACGAGATACGCCGGGCCGGGTTTCGGCGGCTGTTTCTCTACAAGCTGCTGCATTATCCGGTGCAAACGTTTCGATTGCTCCGTCGTTTCCTCCGCTATATGCCAGTGCGGGACGTGGTGTACCTCATCATCAAGCCGCTCATTGGGAAGAAGAAAGGGGCGACGAAGGCCGAAGTGTTGTCGCGCGCCGTCGAGCATGGAGCGATGAAGGACGCCGCGGCAAGCCTGACTCAGCTGACTGATGAATCGCTCGAACATGCCCTGTAAGAATCGAGGACGGAACGCCTCCGCATTCAACGTCTTCGTCCTGCCTTCACGGACGGTGTCCCTCTTCAGATCGGGTGTCAAGCAGGGGAAGTCAGCGACGAACCCTTTGCACCGGGTCGGCAGGGGCATCTTGGATCTGTCCCACGTTCTCACCCGGGCATTTGACGTCTTTCATGGCCTCATCCACGACCCGCGAGCACGCGGCCTTGAACGACTCGTCATTGGCATGCTGTCCGACCCAAAAGCCTCCGACAAATCCCAGAAGCGCTGCGGTCATGGCGATGGTGAAGACCCCGAGGATCATCCGGACTCTCTGCCGAACAGAGGCCGTCGAGTGGAAGTCTCGCTCCGCGATCACCGCCTCGTATCCCTCACGATCAACGACCACCACAGGTTTCGTCAGGAGGGCGGCTCGCCCAGAATCCTGCTCTCCGTTTATCATTCTCGCTCTCCCTTGATGCGTCGCTTTGGGGGTTCGGTCCCCCCCGGTTCGTGATGATTGGGGGGCAATCCGTGTGCCAAGAGCCTCCCGTTGGAAGTTGCGGAAATCAAAGCGAATACGGCGACGGGCCTCCGTCTCAGGGGGTCGGTTTTTGAGCGGCTGACCGGAAAGGGTTCAGAGCTCGGACTTGCCTCTAGATCGCCCGCGGGAGAGATAGAGTTTGGGCTTGACAAAGGCTAATGGATAGGGTAAAAATCTTACCCCCCAGACAACCCTTCGGGTTGTCGCGCAGATCACCCATAGAAAGGGGAGTAGCACGCTCCCCCTGAGGTAGTCGTCAGATGACACCGGGGGTTCGTAACCACGGCCCGCCTCCGGCGTTTCCGACGGCGTATCGGATTCTTCTGACGCCTTCGCAGACGGAGTAACGCCCGCGAAGGCGTCTTTATTTTTGGAAGGCGGCAGCGGACCTGGTCCACAAGGGGAAGGAAACCAAGGGGTGAAGGAGGCCCGGCAATGAATGGAGCAGAGCTCACATCCATTTCGCTTACCGTAGTCCTCCTCGGATTCCTCATCGGCCTATTCGCCGGCGGCTTGTCCCGATAGTCGCAAGGGAAATTAGGGACGACCAGCGTCAGGCGAGAGGCTGTTCTTGTCGCGCCAGTAGCCCTATGGGGAGAGCGGGTTTGGGCAAGGAAGGAGTGGGCAAGGATTGCTGCAGCGGCCTGATCGTGAACGGTTGGAGCTTGAGCGGCGGGAGGTCCACATGCGTCGGATGAGTCTCATGATACTGAGTCTCTGCGTGATTTTCCTTACCAGCTGCGCTCGGCCCCGCGTGGTCAATATGATTCCATTGTGGCAAAGTGGGGAAACATGGCAGGACAGTGAACCGTTCCTCGCCGTTCATCCCACGAATCGCAGAGTCATGGCCGGTTCGGCGTTCACGCTTAACCCCTTTGGGCCTGCCAGCGGAACGGCCCCGATCTATGTGACTACAAATCGTGGTAAAACATGGACCTTGAACAACACGGTCCCCAGCACTTCCATGACAGGGGACATCACGCACGCTTTCGATAAAGCCAGTGGCGACCTGTACGGGGGAATCTTGCGATTCCCCGGTTTTCTCCTCCTCAACGAGCTCGTAACGAACAACGCTTTGTCACCTTCCCCGATGACCGTCCTGGGCTCGCGCAGCCTGGTGGACCAACCCTTTACTCAGGTCAGCACTGCCGGAGTCAACGATCGTATCTATGTCGGGAATAACGATTTCAACGCGGCCCCCCGCACGGCAACCGTCGATGTATCTCCGGACGGCGGGACGACCTGGAATTCAGTCCGCATAGAGCCGCGCGCGACGGCGGGGCAGGACGGGCCCTCGGTCCGGCCTACCGTCGCCCGTGACGGGACAGTCTATGCTGCCTACTTCGGGTGGCGGAACTTCGCCGGTGGCATCGCCACGAGCGACGTCGTGGTGGTGCGTGATGACAACGGTGGCGTCGGGCCGAACCCGTTCCAGGCGCTCACCGATCCTGGCGATGGGCTTCAAGGTCGGCGCGTGGTGCAAAACATCAGCATCCCCTGGTCAAATGCGCCGACGCTGGGGCAGGAGAGGATCGGATCGACTCTCTCTATTGCTGTAGACCCGGACAATAGTGCGAGGGTGTACGTCGCCTGGGCGGACCGGGTGGGCACGGGGGACATCTACACCATCCACGTTCGACGGTCCACGGACGGTGGGGTGACGTGGTCTGGAGATTTGCGGACCATTACCAATGGCACCAACGCGTCCTTGGCCGTGGCTGATAATGGGACGGTGGGTTTCCTGTATCAACAAGTCACCGGAACCGGCCCCACCAGCCGCTGGGTGACGCACCTGGAGCAGACACGAGATGCGTTTGCCACCATTCAGGACACGATCCTGGCTACGGTGCCGGCCAACACCCCAGCACCGCAGTTCCTGCCGTACATCGGCGACTACACCTTTCTGCTTGCCGTGCGGCGAGAATTCCGAGGGGTCTTTTCGGCAAACAACACGCCCGATCTGGCCAACTTCCCCGAGGGCGTGAGGTATCAAAGGAAGGCAAATTTCACCACCAAAACACTGGAAGATCTCTTTGGTGGCCCCGTCGCGATTTCCATTGATCCATTCTACTTCAAGGTGCCGGTGGACCCGTGATAGATTGAGCGCCAGTGGGGGCGATCTCCACGGAGGGAAACAAGCAATGCGCTATCAACCACGAGCTATGGAGTGCGTCCTGATCGTGTTATTCCTCGTGACCTTGACCACGCTTCCGGCCATGGGTCAGGCTTCCCGGTCAGAGTTGTTGCTGAAGTCAGACATCGTTTTTTTGGGGACGGTCACCGATGTCGGCGCCGCGTCTTTTGCCGGAGTTCCTGCCTCGGTGCGGACGTTAGTAGCGCGGGTGGACGCGATCCTCGAAAAGCCAGCGGCCGTACCACTTGCCCAGGGCGATAAGGTTACGGTCGAGGTGAAGGATCCATCTCTGTTCCGGGAGGGGGTGCAGGCCATCTTCTATGGGCAGGGCTGGATTCTTGGAGAGGGCCTGGCGGTACGCGAGGTTGGTCACGAGCTCTCCCCGGTAAAGCTGGAAGCGGGCGCGGTCAGTGAGAAGGGGAAGGAATTGGGACAGATCCGCAAGCAACTCAGCGACGCCGAGCTGCGTTCCAGGATTCAAGCTGCCGACATAGTAGTGGTGGGTCGCGTGGTAGACATACAACCAGCGACGACGCAGGCCCAGGTGGCGCCTCCGAGACGCATCACAGAGCACGATCCGGCTTGGCAAGAGGCTATTGTTCAGGTCGATTCTGCACTCAAAGGTGCTCAACCTGGCCAGAGGATCGTGGTCCGTTTTCCGGCTTCGCAAGACGTGGCCTGGATCAACGTTCCGAAGCTCAAGAAAGACCAGGAAGGCACGTTTATCCTGAAAAAAGATCAGGTCTCCGGTACACCGAAGGCGATGCTCGCTGGAACCGTGGTCGAGGCGTACACAGCCCTCCAGGCGCAGGACGTCCTGCCTAAAGAAGAAGCGGTGCGAGTCCGTACCCTCATGGGACGGTAGGGCCCGGCCCTTCCCTCCGGCACCATCAACGGCGCACCCCACACTGAAAAGCCCTCTCGGGTAGAGCACGACCCGAGGGGGCTTTCCCTTTCCATCCCCGCTTTCAGAGATCCGCCGGTAGGCATGCTTTTTGCTACGTTACCCACAACAAACTCGCACCTGCCGAGGAGAAGAAATAAGGGAACTTTGGTGACCGTTCACAGTCTAAAGGGTATGACGCTCTCTCTTGGCAGGCTCTTGGTGCTGCTGGCGGCAGTACCGGGCATTGCGGGTGCCCAGGTGGAGGCTTCGACAGGCACCCCGGAAGCGCCCTCCGCAGGGACCCTGTGCATCCTCGACTTCAACCGGCTGGGGGATGATGCCAGTGTGGATTGGCTCCAGCGGGGCCTCGCCGATATGATGATCGGCACCATGAACCGGATCGGCCCGTATCGGGTCGTCGAGCGCCAGCATCTGAGGGACATCCTGCGGGAACACGGCCTGGCGGCGAGCGGGCTGGTGGACATGGACACCGCGATCCGCCAGGCCAGAGTAGCCAAGGCCGAGCTGCTGCTGCTGGGAAGCTTTGCCCGCCAACAGGATCAAGTGATCGTTCAAGTGCGTTTGATGCGGGTCGCAGATCAGCAGATCCTTGCCCAGGCCGTCTGGACGGATCGGCATACGAACGTCCTCGCCGCCCCACAGGCCCTGAGCGAGGCGCTCCTCGCGCGTCTGGGGCAACCCGTCGATCCCGCCCAGCTTGGAGGCATCGAGAAGGCGATCCCGAGGACGATTGACGTGGCGAAATCCTATTACACGGGGGTGGGCGCGTTCGACGATGGCCACTATCCCGAAGCGTTGGCGCACTATCTCGATGCAGCCCGGCAGGCCGGCGACTTCGTCAAGGTGTATCCCGCCGTGCTCGAGATGTACACCTTGCTCGGCCAGAGCGAACATGGCGTCCTCTTCGCCCACAAGCTTGCCCACGCCTACGAACAGGCGGGCGACGTCCCGAGCGCCCTGGAGTATTACTTTGCCGCCGCCCAGCAGAGCCTCGATCCTCTGAACAACACCCCATCGGCGATTCATCTGCTGGAGAAGCTCCTGCACCTGGTGAAGCAGCATGAAGAGAAGACCGGAGAGATTGCGGCGACCAAGCAGTCCATCCTGGCGAAGATTCAGGAACTCCACGAATCGGGAAAGGTCGAATCCTTCGGAAAGATCCTGGCGGATCACAGCATCCGGTATCGGATGTGGCCCGGCGACATTGACACGGAGCTCCACCGCAGAGCGGAAGAGCAGGCACGAGGAGGCATCTCGGTACTCCACGACGGCCAGTGGGTCAAGCGATCGGTGCCCGGCCCCTCGGTGCTCATGTGGAAGGTTCGGGCGCAGGGAACGCTGGCCCGTGCCTACGCACGCCTGGGAAAAACCGAACGGGCGCTGGATCAGTACCAGGAGCTTCTCACAGAGGGCGACTTCCTGACCCGACACCCCCTCTCCGACGGGAGGCTCGGTGATGTCATCCGGACGGAAGCCCATTTCATGCTGCTCCACCACTACGCGAAGACCGGCCGGTTGATCCGGGATCATGCCCTGAACGCCATCAACAGACTCAATGTCGTCAAGAACGGGCTCGTCTTCACGCGCGACTTCAGGGAACGCCGTCCGGACCCGCGTGCCAGGACGGCTTCGCGATATGACAACCGGGGCTACGAGTACTTCGATTTCGCGGCGCCCGCGGGGCATCAGATCGATGCGGTGACCCTGCGGGCAAAGGTCGAGGGCATCGCGGCGTTCGCATTCTACCTACCGCATGCCGTCGGGTGGCCGCCGCAGTATTCCCTCTCCAAGCGACTCACGGAGTTCAAGTTCTCGACGCGAGGCAGCTACGAGCGGACGGTCGCCCTGCCCTCGGGTGCGGAATTCTTTTCGATCGGGACCAGCTGGGGCCCCGGCTTGTTTGAGAATACGTTGGCCGAGGTGCTGCACCATCAACGGTTTGGGCCCAAGGATGGCCGAGACATCGTGTCGTGGCAGGTGTCGTTTGTGCTCTCCCCGAAAGGGGGCGTGGCGGCGAAGACGGACTCCGACGTCGCGACATCCCTCGGCGCACCGATGCAAAAACTCGTCGAGCGGTACGCGGCCGGCTGGGAAAGCGCCTTGGTGGTCCGACAGCCGCAGACGGTCGTCTACGCGGGCAACCCGTCCCTGGATGTCTACGCGGAAGACTGGCTCGTGTACGCCATGGACGGCGACATTCGGATCTTCCACCGACGCGACCCGCAGCTCACGATTGACATACCGATCACGATCAACACCAGGGACCCGGAATTTGACCCGTCACTGGTCCGAACCCACGACGGTCGGTATGCCCTCCTCTGGGCGCGCGGGACCAGCAAGAGCAACGCGAGGCGCTTCGTGGCATTCTCCGCTGATTTGTTGCGCTGGGAAACGCCGCAGCGCATGGTCTTCGAGGACCCACCCGGCAATATCGGCTACACCTATGCGCAGGCGGAACCGCTTGAGCGGACCACCAACGTGGTCGCCATCCCCCGGGGCTACGCGATGTTGCTGGCACAGGGCTTCATGCGGACCTCCGATAATCTCAAGCATTGGGGCCCGCCGCAGAAGGTCATCCCGCAGGACCTCTATCGCAATCGTCTCGTGAAAACGCGCGACGGGACCCTCTGGGCGGTGTACGAGCACTCATCGGACGAGCGGCAGCCCTACACACCGGACGACTGGCTCCACGGTTATTTCGTGGTCGACGGCAAACCGTACAGGCACGTCACGGAGGTGCGCGTCAGTCGCAGCGTGGATGGCGTGGAGTGGCACGCGGCCGGCACAATCGTTTTCCCCGGTCAACCCAGCGGGCTGTGGGCCTTCCCCGTTTCGGAACGACAAATCGGCATCGCTGTGGCCTTCAACAATCTCTTCGCGAAGTGGTTGACGGCGTCGCGTTCTCGCGACCTGCGCCCAATCGGCTCCGAGCTCCAGGTCATGCATCACGCGGAAGAGGCGGAGTGCTTTGTGCGTGACGCATCACTCATCTGCATCCGCCCCCTCTTCGACTTCGAGCAGCAACGACCGATGCTCTTGGCCACGAGCTCCCGCGCTCTGTATCGGAGGTTCACTGAATAGATGAGGCGCTGGACGGTTCATGGGTGTGCTCTTGTGCTTATGGCGACGGCACTCCACCTCGCATGGGCAGGCGATCGCCTGCCACGCCTCTGGATCTTGCCGTTCGACAATCCCGAGGCCGATGCGACAAGTGCACACCTGGAAGAGGCGATCCCGGCGCTGCTGGCTGTGGCCATTTCCCAATCCGACCGGCACGCCGTCGTGGATCGGCAGCACCTGAACCAGGTGCTGGCCGAGCAATCCCTGACGCTGGAGGGGCTGACGGCGCCGCAGACCAGACACGAGGTCGGCAAGCTCCTCGGTGCGACCGTGATGATCAGTGGCAGCTTCGTGAAGCACGGACCGAACCTGCTGATCACCATGCGGGCGTCCGATGTTGAAACGGGGATGGTCACCGCCACGGCGGAGGCCCGCGGTCCGGCCGGTCAGATCGGCCGGCTGGTGAGCGACTTGTATCGCCGGGTGGCCCGGGACCTGGGCAGGGGACTCCCTGGTCTGCGTGCGGATCAGATCGACGAAGCGCCGCTCTCCAATCTGCATTTCATGCGGGGTCTCGGCTACTACTACAGCGCGCGGTACAATCAGGCGCTGGCGGAATTCTTGCAGGCCACACGGGAGAAGCCCTTGGCCGATATCTCTCGGCTCTGGCTGGCAAACACGTACCTGGCCCAAGAAGCATATGATCACGCGTATCTCGAGTTGAGCAGGTTGAGTCTTGGTGGTTCGAAGAACTTCCGGAAGAGCGAAGTCGAAGCCAAGATGCGTGCCTGCGAGAAACATCTGAGCGCCGAAGAGGTGGAGCGTATCCAGGAGCTGGTACCCCTCCAGGCTTCCGCACAGGAGTAGAGGTGTCACATGCGCACGTCCTATAGAAGACAGGCAGCGCCCAACAAGCCAGTCGGGGCCGCCGCGTTGGCCCTGGTTTTGGCTTTCGGCTCGGGAGCAGCGGCCCGTTCGCCGGGGAGTCCCGCGTCGGTCACACCGCGCGCGAGCCGAGTCGAGCCGTATCGGTTCTTCGCGGACCGAACCGTGGCGGTGCCCCTGCTAGTCCATGCGCCTGAGCTCCAAGGGCTCACCTTGCACGCAGAGCTCGTGCAACTGGCCTCGGGCTTCGCGGTGCCGGTCGGCGCCCCGCTCGACGTGCCGCTCCCGACGAACGCGTCTCCGAGTCCCGGGGTCGAGGTCGAGCTCTCCATCCCGCTGCCGGCGGTGAAGCGAGAGACGGACTTCGAGCTGCGGTTCAGAACGCGCCGGGGTCGCGATGGGGTCTGGCACGCGGCCGGCCGCGTGCCCCTGCGGGTGTATCCGGGTGATCTGCTGAGTCCCGTCCGCCAGTGGGCGACTGCTCACCCGCTGCGGGTGAAGGACGATCAGGGGTCATTGATCGCGTTCCTGCGCCAGCAGCAGATCCCGGTCGCCGGTGGGGAAACCCAGGGGGTCCGCGATGATCGAAGAGTGACTCTCTACGCGGGCGCCCGGGCGCTTCGCGAGCGGGCGCTCGTCCCCCTGGCGCAGGGCGAAGCGATCGTCCTCTTTGCCGAGCGAGAGACAGACACTCCGCGCTTTCTGGTCCAGCGCAAGGGTGAAGGAATGGCCGTCACCGTCGAGATGCGTCTCCTCGACCGCCTGGCCGCCGATCCCCTCGCGCAGAAGATCTTTCTCGAGCTGTTCGAGGTCCTCAACAACGAGCAACAGTCAATGGGAGGGAATGACCGATGAGTCACTGCACGTCCGACCGCGTTGTTCGAGCCATGCCGGCCCTGCTGGTCCTTTCGTTTTTCCTGCTCTGTGCTCCGGTCGCCGCTGCCGCCCCGTCGGGTGACGAGCGACATCTCGCGGTTGCCGTCCTCGACTTCGAATCCGAAAATCCGCAGACCAAGGCGACGGCGAAGCACGTGACCGAGCTCCTCACCACCAGGCTTTCGACGCATCCGAACCTGATCCTCGTCGAGCGTCAGCGGCTGAATGAGGTGCTGAGTGAGATCGAGTTCGGGATCTCCGGGACGGTCCGACCCGATACGGCGGCCACGATCGGACGCCTGATCGGCGCGAAAGCCCTGGTCACGGGTCGACTGTTTTCTTCGGGTGACGACCTGGTCGTCGTCGCGCGCATGATCGGGACGGAGACCGGCCGGGTCTACTCGGAAAGCGTCACCCTGGCGGCCAACGAGCCGCCCAGCCGGTTCGCAGACATGCTGGCCGACAGGCTAATGTCGCCTCTGCCGGAACGCTGGAACGCGCTCGTCTCGCCTCGGCCTGCTCCGGAAGACCGCATCGAGCGTCTCGCACGGATGACCAAGGGAAAGAAGCTGCCGTCGGTGTCCGTTGCGATCCCAGAGCGTCATTCCGGTCGCGCCGCTCTTGATCCGGCCGCCGAAACCGAGATCGGGCGGATCCTCGTGGCGCTTGGCTTTCCGCTCGTCAATTCGCACCCCAACGTGCGCGCCGACATCCAGATCACGGGAGAGGCGCTGAGCGAGATAGGCTCGCGGCGGGGAAATCTGGTCTCGGCGAGCGGGCGGGTCGAGATCAAGGCTGTTGACCGGGCAAGCCATGCGGTGGTCGCGGTGGACCGACAGACCGAGGTCGCCGTGGACCTGTCGGGGGAGATTGCTGGGAAGAAGGCACTGCAGCAGGCCTCGGAGGCCCTCGCCGAGCGACTCGTGGGCTCGCTGCTGAAGAACCGCTGATCATTACCACGCCCCACGTCCGGTGTTTCCGACCGCGTGTCAGATACTTCCGACGCCTTCGCAGGCGGAGCATCGCCCGCGAAGGCGTTCTTGTCTTTTGGACGGGTGCCGTCGCACGGTGCGGCGAGCGCTCACTGGCTCACCTCGTGCACCGGGCCGGCAGCGATATCTTCGACATGCACCACCCTGGTCCGCTGGGGTTTGGCGCTTCGCAACGCCTCATCCACGACCCGCGAGCACGCGGCTTTGAACGACTCGTCATTGGTGTGCTGCCCGACCCAAAAGCCTCCGACGAACCCCACAAGCGCTGCGGTGATCACGAAGGTGAAGACCCCGAGGATCGTCCAGATTCTCTGCCGAACAAAGGCCGACGAAAGGAACTCTCTGTCCGCAATCAGGACATCATATTCTCGACGATCAACAACCGCCACAGGTGTGGTGAGGAGGGCCGGCCACCCAGAACGCCGTGGTCTGTTCATCATTTTCGCCTCCCCTGTGATGTGTTGGTTGAACGGCGCGATCTGCTTCGATCGATGGCGTGATGATCAGGAGTGGGTCTCTGCGAGACTGCAGGTCGCAATCCATGTGCCAAGACCTGCCTCGTTGAAAGTTGCCGAAATTCAAGAGGGTGAGGCGACAGGCGTCTGTCTCATAGGGGCGGATTCTGGACGGTTGACCGGAAATCGGACCCCTTGACACCCCTGGCCGCCGCCGGAGATACTCGAACCCGCGATCACAGCGACGGGGTGGAGGGACGGAGAAGCAGACATGTACTTCATCATCGTGGCGACCGACAAGCCGAATGCGACCCAGATCAGGCAGCAGGCCCGCCCGGCGCATCTCGACTACATCGCCGGTTTTGGCACACAGATCGTGGCCGCCGGTGCGACCCTCTCCGACGACGGGACGGCCATGACCGGCAGCTTTATCCTGGTGGACATGCCGGACCGGGGGGCGGTGGAGGAGTACGTGCGGAACGATCCCTACGTGAGGACGGGGCTCTTCGAGAGGGTCGAAATCCGGCGGTGGCGCAAGATGATCTTTCACCCACCGGCGGAGTGAAAACGGGGGAGGGAGGGCTCGGGGCCTGTAGGCGCTGAGCCCTCCGTCGCCTTCGTGGATAGGGCTCTAAAGGGATATGGAGGGCACGCGATGCACAAGAGACCGGTGGTGCTGGTGACCCGGAAATTGCCGGAGGCGGTGGAGGATCGGCTGCGCCGGGATTACGAGCCGCGGCTGAACCCGCAGGACCGCCTGTACGGGAGCGACGAGCTGATCGCGCTGGCCGCGGGGGCCGACGCCCTCCTCCCCTGCCACACCGAGCGCTTGACGGCCCAGCTGATCGCGCGCCTGTCGGAGAGCGTCCGGGCCATCGCGAACTTCTCCGTCGGCGTGGACCACGTTGATCTGGCGGCGGCCAGGGCGCGGGGGATCATCGTGACGAACACGCCCGATGTCCTCACGGACGCCACCGCCGAGCTGACCATCCTGCTGATGCTCGGTGCGGCGCGGCGGGCCAGCGAGGGGGAGCGGCTCATGCGGACGGGGGCCTGGGATTCATGGAGCCCGAGCTTCATGGTGGGCGTCCAGGTGACGGGCAAGCGTCTCGGCATCATCGGGATGGGCCGTGTGGGGCAGGTGACGGCGCGCCGCGCGCGCGGCTTGGACATGACGATTCATTATCACAACCGCCGGCGCCTTTCGGCGGGACTCGAGGGCGGCGCCATCTACCACCAGACGGCGGAGGATCTGCTGCCACACTGCGATTTCCTGGCGATGCACTGCCCGGCGACCCCGGAGACGCATCGCCTCCTCGACGGGGTGCGGATCGCGCTCTTGCCTGAGCGGGCGATCGTGGTCAACACTGCCCGGGGCAGTGTCGTGGACGAAGAGGCGCTGATCGCCGCGCTGAGGTCCGGCAAACTCGCGGCGGCCGGCCTGGACGTTTACAACAACGAACCCCATATCAACCCCGCCTTCCGGGAGCTCCCCAACACCTTTTTGCTGCCCCATATCGGCAGCGCCACGCGCGAGACGCGCGTCGCCATGGGCTTCCGGGCTCTGGACAACCTCGACGCCATCTTCGCCGGCCGCGGTCCGCGCGACCGGGTCGCCTGACCCCTGGCTGAGGCAAACGTGGCGAATCCGGAGTAACGTTGTGGCGATCCGGGTCGGCACATCGGGGTACAACTATCCGGAGTGGCGGGGGAGTTTCTACCCCGAGAAGTTCCCGACCGCCAAGATGCTCTCCTACTACGCCCAGCGCTTGTCCACCGTCGAGATCAATTACACGTTCTACCGGATGCCGAACGCCAAAACGATCGCCGGCTGGAATGGGGAGACCCCGGCCGGATTCACCTTCGCGCTCAAGTCGCCCAGGCGGATCACCCACGACGCCCGCCTCAAGGACGTGGATGAGCCGCTCCGCTACTTCCTCGACACGGTGCGGGAGTTGGGCCCGAAGCTCGGCCCACTCCTCTTCCAGCTTCCGCCCTTCTTCAAGAAGGATCTGGACCGATTAGGAGACGCGCTGTTCCTGTTGCCCTCCGGTATCCGCTACGCCTTCGAGTTCCGGCATGAGTCATGGTTCGCCGAGGATGTATACGCGCTCCTCAGGACCCGAAATGCGGCCCTCTGCATCGCGGACACCGAGAAGGGCACCACGCCACTGATCCCCACGGCCGATTTCGGCTACTTCCGTCTCCGTGATGAAGGGTACGTAGCGGAAGACCTGAGGAAATGGAGTCAAACCGTGAAGCAGGTCGGCACAGGATGGCAGGACACCTTCATCTACTTCAAGCATGAGGAATCCGGCATCGGCCCCGCCCTCGCCCAAGAGTTTCGGGCACTATTGACGGCCTAGCCGATCCCTCGTCCCTCCAGCTCCTTTTTGGTCCTCTTCGGTGCCGACAAAGATCCGTCAGCGGAGACGGGAGAGGCGGGATTCGATGCGGGCGATGGCGGCGGCCATGTCGATGGTGCCAGTGAGGACGGGGGCAAGCGGATCCTGCGTTTTTTCGAACTGTTTGGGAATCGTCTTGATCGTGAATCGCGTAGGATCCAGGCGCGCAGTCACCTGCTCCCACCGAAGCGGACACGAGGCCGGGCCGCCAGGGAGCGGCCGGACCGAGAACGGGGCCACTATCGTCCGGCCATGGCCGTTCTGGGCGAAATCGATGTAGACCTTGCCACCGCGGGCCCGGATGGGCCGGGCGATCGTGGCAATCTCGGGTGCGGCCTCGACGCCCAGGAGCGCCAGGAGGCGCCCGAAGGTGCGCGCCTCCTCGTGGGTATAGCGGGCGCCGAGCGGGATCAGGATGTGGAGGCCGGTGGCCCCCGAGGTCTTGATATGGTTCGCCAGGTCCAGCTCGTCGAGGATTTCGTGGAGCCGTCGGGCGACTTTGACCACGTCCCCGAATGGGGCCCCTTTGGGGTCGAGGTCGAGGATCAGCCAGTCCGGCCGCTCGAGGGAGCCGAGGCGTGAACTCCAGAGGTGGAGCGGGATGGTCCCCAGGTTGGTGATGTAGCGGAGCGTCTCCGCGTCGTTCACGATGAAGTAGTCGATCTCGCGCTCGGCGTCCTTGGAGTAGATCCGTTCGGTACGGACCCAGGCCGGGACGAACTCCGGCGCGTCCTTCTGGAAGAAGGACTTGCCCGTGATCCCGTCGGGATAGCGCGTCAGGACGACCGGCCGTTCCCGGAGATACGGCAAGAGGAGCGGTGCCACAGCCTCATAGTACGCGATCAGATCGGCCTTGGTGTAGCCTTCATCCGGCCAGAAGATCTTCTTAGGGTTCGTGATCTTGACCTCGGCGTGCGCGGCTCGCAGTGGTGTCAAAGGCGCTGAGGTCACGATTTCCACCGGCACCTCGCGCCGGCACTCCTCGGGGCGCTTATCCGCTCGGAGGCCGAGGAACGCTGGATGGCGCATCCCGCCATCCTTCGTCCACTCGGTAAAACGCACCTCGCAGACCAGCGTGGGCTCGACCCAGTGGTGGCCGCGGCCCGTCGGGCCCCCGACCGTAAACGGCGAGGTCGGCCGCCCGAGCGGTTGCAGCGCCTCCCAGATCACCTTCAGTCCCGCCTCATCGAATCCGGTGCCGACCTTGGAGATGTAGACGAGGCGGGGCCCATCGTAGATCCCGACGTGCAGTGCCCCAAAGTAGCTTCGCCCGCCCTGAGGATCGGTGTATCCCCCGATGACGAATTCCTGACGGCGCTGGCACTTGACTTTGACCCACTCGCGCGACCGCGCGCCGACGTAGAGGCTTGTCACCTTCTTGGCCACGATCCCCTCAAGCCGCTCAATAGACGCCACCTCAAAGAACGCCTCGCCGTGCTCCAAAACGTGGTCGCCATAGTGGACGGGGCCGAGGGGCGGCAGGCCAAGCCTGAGGCATTCCTTCCGCTGTACGAGCGGCAGGCGGCGCAGGTCGTGACCATCCAGGCCGAGGCAGTCGAAGAAGATCCCGATGACCGGCACGGCAGTCACCGCGCGTTCGATATCGCGAGGGTTCGTGAGCCCCATGCGCGCCTGCAGGCGCTCAAAGCTCGGTTTGCCGCTCTCGTCGAGCGCAACGATCTCGCCGTCGATGAGGAACCGGTCTACCGGCAAGGCCCGCAGCGCGCTGACCAGGTCCGGGTAGCGCCCCGTGATCACCTGACCGCTCCTGCCGTACAGCTCTACTGCCTCCCCCTGACGAGAGGCCAGCACCCGCACGCCATCGTACTTGACCTCGAAGAGCCACTCCTTGCCTGAAAACGGGCGCTCCGCAAGTGTGGCCAGCATGAACGGCTGATTCCGCGGCGATAGATCGCGCCGGGGAGCCTTGAGGGCGTGAAGCCGGGCCACGAGCCCTGCCCGCTTGGCGGGAAGATCGCGCATCTCCTCTACGGTGAGCCCCGAGAAGACCGACTGCGGGTAGCGCTCTGTGAGCTCCGCATCGGCCGCCGCGGCATCCGCCTTCTTGAGCAAGAGCCACTCCTTCTCCTTCTTGGCCATCCGGGCAAGCGTCCACCGGCCGCGGAGCTTGAAGCCGAATAGCTCGAGTTCGAGCTTTCCCTTGGCGAGCTGCTCGAGGGGGTCGCCCTCCTTTACCGGTCGGTACCACCCGCGATCCCAGACGATCACCGCCCCGGCGCCGTAGTTGCCCGGTGGAATGACCCCCTCAAAGTCGGCATACTCGATGGGGTGGTCCTCCACATGAACCGCCAGGCGCTTCTCCTCGGGCCGAACGGACGGGCCCTTGGGCACGGCCCAGCTCTTGAGGACCCCGTCCATCTCCAGGCGCAGGTCGTAATGGAGGCTCCGGGCCGCGTGCTTGTGGACGACGAAGAGACGCCGGCCCGCAACCCGGCCCCCGCCAAACGGCTCGGGCGTCCGCTCTGGATCGCGCTTCTTCCGGTACGGGTCGAGTTGCGGAGTTTGCTGTTTGATCACAAGTCCTGGACCTCTCCTGGGCTGTTGGGCCTTATCCTGCGGCACACAATGCGCTTTGCAGTATAGGGGCTTTCATGGTATGGTGCAAATTCCCTTATCCCCTTTGTCAGGAGGAGATGCGCAATGCCGCCTCACTCGATCGGCTCGGGTACGATTTCCTTTGGGCTCGTTTCCATTCCGATCAAGCTATACACCGCCGCCTCCTCGGGTGGCGCCTCCTTCAATCTGCTCCACGCCAAGTGCGGCAACCGAATCAAGCAGCAGACGTTCTGCCCGGTCTGTAACGAAACGGTGGAACGGAGCGACCTCGTCAAAGGCTACGAGTTTACCAAGGAGCAATACGTCCGGTTCACGGACGAGGAGCTGAAGTCCTTGGAGGGCGAGGCCTCGAAGGTCATCGATATCGCCGAGTTCGTGCCGCTTCCCAAGGTGGATCCGATCTATTTTGAGAAGACCTACTACCTCGGCCCCGATAAAGGGGGTGAAAAGGCGTACCGGCTGCTGGCCGACGCCATGGCCAAGACCGATCGGGTCGCCCTCGCTAAGTTCGTCATGCGCGGCAAGGAGAGCCTGGTGCTGATCAGGCCGGCCCAGAATGGCCTGATGCTTCACACCATGTACTTCGCCGATGAGGTCCGGGACTTCGGCGAAATCGAGAAGGGGCAATCAGCCAAGATCAAGGAGGGCGAGCTGGAGCTGGCCTTGAGACTGGTGGACGAGCTGTCCAACGGCGATTTCAAGCCCGAGCAGTATCAGGACGAATACCGGCTGCGCGTCCTGGACCTGGTCAACCTCAAGGTGGAGGGGAAGGAAGTGACTGCGGTTGGGCCCCAGGTCCAGCGCGCCCAGGTGATCGACCTGATGGAGGCACTCAAGGAGAGCCTCGCGAAGCGGGTCCCACAGGAGAAGAAGCCGGCCGTGAAGGCCAGGGGCGCCGAGGCGACGCCGGGGAAGCCAGAGAAGAAGGCCCAGGCTGTCAAGAAGTGACGCACTTCACCACCCGCGATGCGGCGAAGATCCTCGACCTGCCAGAGCAGCAGATACGGTCGTGTGTCCGGGGGGGTTTCCTTTCGCCGATCCGGGGTCCCGGGCGGCGGTTCCAGTTCACCTTCCAAGATCTCCTGCTCCTGAAGACCACCAAGGGCCTCCTCGACTCCCGTGTCCCCCTGAAGCGGATCCGCCGCATGTTGGCCTCCCTCAAGCGCCAGCTCCCCGGTGACCAGCACCTGACGAGCCTGACGATCTATGCCGATGGCAGCCGGATCGTTGCCTGGGACGGAGCCGCGCGCTGGCAGCCGGACTCTGGACAGTTCCTTTTCAACTTCGAGGTCCAGGCCGTCGCCAAGCAGGTGGCGTTGCCGCTGCCGCCAGCAACAGCCGCAACCCCTGCCCTCACGCCACAGCAGTGGGTCAATCTCGCGGTCGAGCTGGAGGCGACCTCGCTGGAGGAGGCGTCCCAGGCCTATCACCAGGCCTTGGAGCTGGACCCGACCCTGTCCGATGCCCATGTGAATCTCGGCCGACTCTACCAGGAGGCGAAAGAACCGACGAAGGCCGAAGCGCACTACCGGGCTGCCATCGACCACGCGCCCGCCGATCCGATCCCCCACTTCAACCTCGCCGTGCTGCTCGACGATCTGGGGCGCGCCGACGAAGCGATCCGGGCCTATCGCCAGGCGATCGGTTGCGACCCTGACTTCGCCGACGCCCACTACAACCTCGGCCTCCTCTGTGAGGCGCTCGGGAAGCGATCCGAGGCGATCAGACACCTTCGCAAGGCCCGGGCGCTGTACGGCCGGTCCGGCTCCGGCCGATAGCCGCCCCGAAAGACGAAGAGATGTCTGGAAAGCCTACTATCCTGACCGCCGAACCGACGGCCGTGATGGGCCCACTCCTTCCCCAAGAACGGATTGCGCTCCTTGACATCCTTCGCGGCTTTGCCATTTTCGGGGTCCTCCTCGTCAATATGGAGTTTTTTAACTCGCCTGCCTATCCTACAGAGGGATCAGGCGAGACGGGAACGGCAGACCAGTTGGCTGCGTGGCTGATCAGCTTCTTTGGTGTGGGCAAGTTTTACACCCTCTTCTCATTCCTCTTCGGCTTGGGATTTAGCCTTCAGATGGCGCGGGCAGCATCACGGGGGGCTCGCTTTGGTCCGGTATATGGACGACGGTTATTTGTTTTGTTGCTCATGGGGTTGGGGCACGCTCTCCTGATATGGGCGGGCGACATTCTCGTTCTGTACGCTATGCTCGGTGTCCCCCTGCTTATGTTTCGGGCAAGCTCACCCAAAACCCTTATGGTCTGGACTCTCATCTGTCTGGCGCTCCCGGTTCTGTTCTACGCTGGATTGTTAGGATTCGTGGAGTACGGCAGATCCGTGCCGCGAGCCGCCGAACAGATTGAATGGTGGTTTGCAGAGACAAGAGGAAACTATGAAGCCCTAGCTGAACAATCGTTCCAGGTTTACTCTGACGGAACCTTCGCCGAAGTCACGGCCCAGCGGATACAGGACTTAGGATTTTACTACTTGGATCCGCTCGATGGATGGCTCGTGTGGGCCCCTCATGTCTTCGCGATGTTCTTGATGGGATTGTACGTCGGACGCCGCGGGTTCTTGCAACAGATCTCTACCCACGTCCCCATCTTTCGCAAAGCGATGTGGTGGGGGTTGGGGTTAGGACTCTCCGGGAATTTAGGATTCGTCGTTACGGCAGACTGGTCGGATCCCGTCGTCCCTTCTGTAGCGGGGCTCGTGGAGGCAGTGTTTTTTGCGATAGGTGCCCCGGCGCTTTCCGTCTTCTATGTTGCTGCCATTCTCCTCCTAGTTCAGAGGGAAGGATGGCAGAAACGGCTGGCTCCACTTGCTTCAGTCGGACGCATGGCGCTGAGCAACTATCTGTTTCAGTCGCTGATCTGCACAACCATATTTTATAGCTACGGGCTGGGACTCTATGGAAGGGTTGGGCCTGCCGTCGGTGTGGGCCTGACTGTGGTCATCTTCCTTATCCAAGTTGTCTTGAGCGTGTGGTGGTTACGGCGGTTCCAGTTTGGTCCGATGGAGTGGGTCTGGCGGTCGCTGGCGTACCGGAAACGGCAACCGATGCGCGCATCACCCATTATAACGGTCAAAAGATAGGAGCATGGGATTCACCCCGCCACCCTTCGGGAGCTCGCCCTCAGCGTCCCGGGAGAATCGGCTCAAAGGCAAACGGGAGGAGAGTCTGGGCCTCGTCGAACTGCTCCAGCAGGGCCTCCCGGTCTTTCGCGCAAAGATCCACCAAGGCGTAGCGGAAGCTATAATCGTCCTGGAGTTCATCCGAAAGCTTCTCCCCTTCCTTGACCAGGACCTCGACGCATGCCTCCGGGAACCGCTGGGCAACGCGCTCGAGGTCCTCCGGCCCGGGCACGTGGGTGACGACCCCATTCTCGAATCGCCGCAGGACGAAACTCGCTGCGACCACGCCGCGGCTCCTCCCCGGGGTCCAGGTTCGTGTGCCGTTCGGATTCCTTCCAAGGGCCAGATCCAACTGCATCGCATACAGGTCTATGCCGTCCACCATCCGATAGAGCGGCGCGAACTGCGACGCCATCCGCCCATTGATCTCGACGAGGCGGATTGCATCGTCCTCCGGCCTATAGAAGAACTCCACATTGAAGAAGGTCCGGTCGAGGCCGATGCGCTCGATGCACCGCTCGGCGATCCGCGCCATCCGCTCCTGGGCGCCGGCCGGGATCCGTGACGGGTATTCAAACCGCTGAAAGCTCAGGCCGTTCGTGGTGAAAAAGGAATCCACGACGCCGAGCGGCACCACGTGCCCCTCATACACATAGCCATCAAGAGTCACCTGATGGCCCGAGAGGAGCTCTTCGACGAGGAGGGCGGAGCCGGGAATGTCACGAAACCGTTCGTCGAGGCGGGATGCCCCGACGAACCCGTTGAACATCTCGGCGATTCCCGGAAGCCGAAGACGGGCCTCTTCAACTGTGCGGGAGAGGTCGGCAAACGTGTCGATGCGGCGTGCCAGGATGGACAGGTAGGACTTGACCGGCTTGACAAAGACCGGCAGGGCCATCGGGATGTCCGAGGGGTGTAGACTGCGCGACGGGTCGAGGCAATGGAATTGCGGGATGGCGTCGGGGGCCGCCTCTCGCTGGTACAGACGCGAGTAGTACTTGTGCTGGCAGAGAAAGAGGGACTCGAACGACGGTGAGGGGAGTCCGATGGCCTCGGCGATGAGCGCCGCCATGAGGCAGGCGGGGAAGTCATCGATGCCCACGACCGCGCGGTAGGTACTCAGCCGGCCCTCGATCGCGCGGATGGTCTCATGTAGGAACTGCAACCCGTCGAAGCCCGGCTCGTGGGTCTCTTCGTCGGTCCCCCGGAACTCCAGGTCGTGAGTCTTTCGGATCTCGGGGCGTGAGAAATGCGCCCGGTCCCGTGCGGTGGGGCAGATGACGAGGATACGCTCTCTCGCGTCGGTCATGCGGAGACCTGGGATGCCTCGTCCACGATCACTGGAGGCCCGCGACCAGCTTGGACAAGGCCGCCTCCGCTTGGGGACTCAGGGACAGCCACTGGAGGTCGTGGCTGTAGTGTCCGTCCTTCGGATGGGGCGCAGTCCCCACGACCTCTGCCTGTGCTCGAAAGGTTATCTCCCCGATCCTCATGAGGATGGCGAGGCGACTGGAGATGGGGAACTGTTCGGGGAGCCAGACCTGCGCGCCGCCCCCGCTCACGTTCCTGATCTCGCCGGCCACGCGCTCAGGGAGCGGTTTCACGGACAACGTGTTTGGGGAAATTCCCAGGAGATAGCACTCCACGGGCAACCTGACGGAGGTGCCGAGTTCGGAGCGGGTGTTGGGCGTGGCCGCCTGGAGGTCCCCGAGGCAGAGGGTGAGCGGCTCGGTGGGCTGCATGGTGACGATCGTGGGGGGGGAGGGTGGAGCCGCCAGCCCTTCCTTGACGAGTCGACCGTGGGAGTTCTCGAGGAGGTGGCGCAGGTCCGGAAGGATGCGAACGGGCACCACGATCGCCTCCGGGTCCGGGACGGGCATCCCGCCATGGTGCGCCGAGCGGGTGTAGACCCGCAGCTCGAGGCAGAGTTCACCCCGAACCTCGCGGAGCGTGAGGCGGATCTCCTCGGATTCATTGCGGCTCACCCGGCCGAGATCTTTCGTCATGGCCCGCACTCCTGGTGGAACGAACGGGCGGGCGCTCGAGGGAAGACGCGGGAGAGGTTTTCCAGGATGGGCGAGCGGGGGCATGTATCTACTTTTCCTCACGCATCAGATCGTGGATGCCATGCTGCTGGAATCTGGACCCGCGCTGCTTCCCCCGCGGTTCCGCCTGGTGATTTATTTTGCAACGGATGTGCCAATAGGCGCGAGAGGCTTGTTTACGGAGGTTTAAGACCCAGGTCCGCCCGCGGTGTAAGATCCTACACGCGCGCGTCTTGAAAGCGCCACCCCTGAGAGCCGGGGCGGGCCGGGCTTCATTGACACGCTCCGGTCCGTGTGTTAACGTCTGCCAGCACTCGGTCCTTCAACACGGTCTCATCAACGTCGCGGCCGGTAGGGGGGCCGGGGATCCTTGTGAGGAAACCCCGTGGAGCGTGAGTCCTCCCGAATCGAGACCCTGTACCTCGACGCTCATCCCACCTCCTATAAGCTGTTCGAGCGGGCGCGCCAGCTCATCCCTGGCGGCATCACCCATGACATCCGATACCTCGCCCCCTTCCCCCTATACATCGAGCGGGCCACAGGGACGCGAAAATGGGCGGTGGATGGTCAGGAGCTGGTCGACTACTGGATGGGACATGGGTCCCTCTTCCTCGGCCATCTGCACCCCGAAGTCACCCGGGCCGTCAGGGCGCAGCTCGAGAAGGGAACGCATCCTGGGGCGTGTCATCCGTTAGAGGTCCGCTGGGCCGAGCTGGTGCAGCGGATGGTCCCGTCGGCGGAGCGGGTCCGGTTTACCGGCTCTGGGACCGAATCGACGCAGCTCGCCATTCGTCTCGCCCGGGCGTCCTCGGGAAAGGACAAGATCCTAAAATTCGAGGGCCACTTCCACGGCTGGCACGACTATGCCACGGTCGGGGTCAGGCCTCCGTACCAGGTTCCCGTGTCTCGGGGGGTTCCGGAAGAGGCCGCGGGGCAGATCCTCCTCTGCCCTCCCAACGACATTGGCGCCTTCGAGAAGCTTCTCGATGACGAGATCGGGGGGGTCATCCTCGAGCCGGCGGGGGGAACCTCTGGGACCATTCCAACGGATCCGGTGTTCCTGCAGCAGCTCAGGGAGATGACCCGGAAAAGAGGGGTGCCCCTGATCTTTGACGAGGTCATCTCGGGCTTCCGTCATGCGCCGGGGGGTGCCCAGGAGTATTACGGGGTGACGCCGGATCTGACGGCGCTGGCAAAGATCGTCGCGGGCGGCATGCCGGGAGGTGCGGTCGTCGGCCGGGCCGAGATCATGGACCTGCTCGCCTTTCGGGGAGACCGCGAGTGGGACCGTCACGAACGGGTTGCCCATGCCGGGACCTTCAACGCGAATCCCCTGGCGGCCGCCGCAGGCATCGCTACCTTGGAGCGGATCGGCGATGGAGAGGCGCAGCGGCGTGCCAACCGGATGGGGGAGCGGTTGCGGGAGGGGATGAACGAGGCGATCGTCAGGACCGGCGCCGATCTCCTCGTCTACGGCGAGGGCTCGGTGTGTAACTATTTCGTCGGTCCCTCGCGGGTCGGCCTCAGGGCAGGCGAGGTCTCCTCACGGACGGACCATCGGGCTCTCCAAGCCACGAACGTGCAGTCCCACCATAGACTGCGCCTGGCCATGATCCTCAATGGGGTGGACATCCCCCCGTTTCACGGGTGGATCTCGTCCGTCCACACGGAAGACGATATCGCGTTCTCGGTTCAGGCCTTTGAAAAAGCCCTGCGGATGCTTCAGGCGGAAGGCCTCGCGTAGATCCTCCCCGACTCCGCTTCACCTCGCCCCCTGGCCAGAGCTGCCCCGACGCCCGGATCGTGCTGCAGCACCGGGGGTTTTCGCGTTGCCTCGGACCAACTGCTCTGATAGCATGCCTCAAAGTGGGGAATGCCGATGGTCACGTTTCTCACAGGCGCCACGGGCTTTATCGGTGGCGCCATCCTCAATCGTCTCCTGCGGGAAGGGAAACGGGTCCTGACGCTGGTGCGCCGCGAGGAGGCGGCCTGCCAGCTCGCGGCCAAGGGGGCACATCCGGTCCTCGGAGATCTGCGCAGCCCTGCCACCTATCAGGAGGCGTTACGGCAGTCCGATCTCGTGATCCACGCCGCCGGACTGAACGCCTTCTGTCTGGCAGACCCCCGGCCCCTCTATGAGGTGAACGTGGATGGCACCCGGGCCCTCCTGCAGGCGGCAGGGGAGGCGGGGGTCAAGCGCATCGTGTACACGAGCTCTGCCGTGACGATCGGCGAGCCGTACGGCCAGGTGGCGCACGAAGGGACATCGCATCGGGGCACGTTCCTGTCACATTACGAGCGGTCGAAGCACGAGGCCGAGCAGGTCGCCCTGGCCCTCGCGCGCCAGGGACTCCCGGTCGTGGTCCTGAACCCCTCCTCCGTCCAGGGACCGGGTCGGCTCCACGGAACCGCGCGGATCTTTCTCGATTATCTCAACGGCCGGTTGCCTGTCGTCTGCGGCGACTGGTTCAGCTTCGTCTATATCGATGACTGTGTCGAGGCACATCTCAACGCGGCACAGATGGGGCGGGTCGGGGAGCGGTATCTGCTAAGCGGCGCATCGGTGACGAGGCGTGAACTGTTCGAGACCCTGCAAGAGGTGACCGGCGTCCACCGGCAGCTCTGGCAGGTGGGTCCCAGGCTTGCCCTGATCCTCGGGACGGGGATGGAGTGGGGTGGCCGCCTCAGCGGACGCCGGCCGAGGTTCTGCACCGAACTCATCCGCACCATCCTGCACGGCAGCAGGTACGACAGCGCCAAGGCGGAACGGGAGCTCAAACTCTCGTTTACCCCCTTGGGAGCGATGGTGTTCCAGACCGTCGTGTGGTATGCGCAGGCCGGCCATGTGAAGCACTCGCTCCCGCATCTCGCTTCAGAGGGAAGGTAGGCATGCCCGATCTTCAGGCTCTCACTCTCGTCTGTATCGCGTACCTCGTCGGCTCCATCCCGTTCGGGCTCTTGGTCTCGCGGGCGGTGGCGCGGGTGGACATCCGAAGGCACGGAAGCGGGAATATCGGAACGGCCAACGTCCTCCGGATCGTGGGCAAGCGGGCGGCGGCCCTCACGCTGCTCGGGGATCTCCTGAAGGGGTTTCTCCCCGTTGTGGCCGCCCTCTCTCTAGGAGCATCAGGGCTCTGGGTGGCCGGCGTCGGGCTCGCGGCGGTGCTGGGCCACAACTGGCCGGTCTATCTCCGGTTCGCCGGCGGTAAGGGCGTGGCCACCAGCTTTGGCGCCCTCCTGGGCATGACGCCGCTTCCCGCCCTTTTGGGACTCCTCACCTGGATGGTGGTCGTCCTCATCTTTCGCTACACCTCTCTGGCGGCGTTGATCGCCAGCGTCTGCATCCCGCCCGTCATCCTGTTCCTTACCGGCGCCGGTCCGTATCTGGCTTTCTCCCTCCTGGCCGCCCTCCTCATCTTTGTCCGCCACCGGGACAACATCAAGCGGCTCTGGGCAGGGACGGAGCATCGGGTGGGCCAGCGGGTGCGTGTGACCTGACCGCGCGATCATGCGTCGGCCGCGACGCGCTGTCACATGGCCTCCTGGTCGAGGAGGCGCTTGGTCCACAGGAGGCCGATGAGGCTTTGCGCGTCCACGATCTGGTTCCTCAGGACCATCCGATACGCTCGATGGAAGGAGAGGCGGACCGGCTCGACGAATTCACCGGCCGTGGGACCCGGGCGCTTCACCGCCGTCAGCCCCGTGGCGAGGAAGATGTGGATACATCCGGTGGAAAAGCCGGTGGCGTGGTAGGCGACGCAGAGCTTCTTCAGGTGCTTCGGGCGCATGCCGGTCTCCTCGGCGCACTCCCGCCGGGCCGTCCGCACAGGGGATTCGCCCTGGTCGATGACTCCGGCGGGGAGTTCGTATAGAATCCGGCCGATCGCGGGTCGGTACTGCCGCACCAGATAGATGTTTCCGGCGTCATCGAGGGGGACCACCGCTACCGCATCCGGCGGCCGGACGATATCGCGGGTGGCGGTCGTCCCGTCAGGCAGACGGACGACATACAGGTGCGTCGTGAGGTAGTTGCCCGCATAGACCACCCGTCGCTCGAGGACCTTTTCTCGAAGTCGCATTGTGGCCTCCCGTGGGTGTGAGGATCGTCCGATTGTACCCGAGCGGCGCTACTCACGCTATCCAGATCGTGGGTTCACCGAGGATGAATGAGCGGCAGGGATGAAGTTGAACAGCAAGGAGGTTCATGTATGCGATACCCATACTGGAGGGTCTTGGGACTGATCGTGTTCGTCGCGCTGGTGAGCCTGCGGTGCGCGGGGCCGACGAGCCCCCCTCCCCTCGCGAGACTCCCTGAGGTCGAAGTGGAAGGGGCGAGCCCGCTGATCGTGAAGGTGACCAACATGGAGAGGCGTCCATTGCGCACCGACGAACTGCCGCCCCCGAGTGGGGCGGGCTTCTCTTGGGAGTACCGGGTCAGGATTGCCAATCCCAGCGATATCGGGTTTCGTCTGGACCGCCTGCGTCTCACGGTCCAGAACCTGTGGGGAAAGAGCTGGCCGGGAGATCAACCCCTGAATTTCAGGGTGAAGGAGGGGGGTCAGGAGGAGGTGGTGGTTCAAGCGCGATTGGCCTCTTCCAGTCCGGAGGATACGCCCAGCCTCACGGGGATCGAGGCCTTGACGTTCCTCGGTCAGCGTGACGATGGGCAACCGATCAGCTTTACGGTGCGCGTTCCGCTCAACTAAAGCCAGCTGTCGGCAGTCCGCAGTCAGCTGTCAGCATGATTGGCGCCCAGGATCAGCCATGAAAACCGCGAAGTCTGGTCACCGACCTCAATCCGTTCTTATTGCTGACTGCTGATAGCCGATTGCTGACTGCCTTATTTCGAGACCCGCGCCTGGACCCCGGCAAGGTCCTCGATGAGGGTGATGACGGCCGAGTGGTCGAGGCCTCCCCGACCCTTGGACCTCAGGGCCGCGAAGAGTTCCTGGACGATGGCGGTGGTGGGGAGGGGAACCTGCAGCGCCCGGGCCGCCTCCATGATGAGGCCGAGATCCTTGTAATGGAGATCGATCTTGAATCCCGGCTGGAAATTCCCCTGGATGATCTGGGGACCCTTCATCTCCAGGCATCGGCTGCCCGCCATGCCGCCCCCTAAGGCCTGGATGAGACGTTCGGGGTCGAGCCCCGCCTTCGCCGCAAGCGTTAGGGCCTCACCGATGGCCGTAAGGGTGATCGCGACGATCACCTGATTGGCCAGCTTCGTGAATCCCCCGGCTCCCGCAGATCCCATGTACGTGATCGTCTTGCCCATGGCCTGCAAGACGGGACGGACCGCCTCAAAGACCTCCTGATCCCCACCGACCATGATCGAAAGGATCCCCTCGATGGCCCCCTTCTCCCCCCCGCTGACCGGAGCATCCAGGGCCTTGACCCCCCTTTTTTTCGCCTCCTGGTAGATCGTCTGCGAGACCAGGGGGGAGATCGTGCTCATATCGATCAGGATCGTGCCCGACGCGGCACCCTCGAGGACGCCATTCGGCCCGAGAACAACCGCCTCGACATCGGGCGAATTTGGCAGCATCGTGATGACCACCTCGGAAGCGGCAGCCACGTCCTTGGGCGACGAACCCAGGGCCGCCCCCCCGCGTTTCAGCTCCTCCATCGCCGGGTGCGAGCGGTTGTACACGGTGAGACCGTGCCCTGCCTTCAGGAGATTCCGGACCATGGGCTTTCCCATGATGCCGAGTCCGACAAAACCGATCTTTTTCGACATCGCTGTTACCTCCGGTTCATGGTTCACGGTTCATGGTTCACGGTCGGCGGGGGAAAGTGAGGTTTGGGAAGATCAACGCTGAACGATGAACCCTGAACTCTGAACTAGCGAGGAGTGAGGACCTCGGGATTGACCAGATTGGGCGGCCGATGGCCGGTGACGGCGGCCACACAGTTTTCCGCGGCCATGCAGGCCATTCTTGTCCGGGTTTCCATCGAGGCGCTGGCGATGTGAGGGGCCAGGACCACGTTCTGCAGCCGGAGGAGTCCCCGCTCGACCTTGGGTTCCCGCTCAAAAACATCGAGGCCCGCGGCGGCGATGGTCTTCCTTTTCAGGGCGTGGAGCAGGGCCTTTTCCTCCACGATCGGGCCCCGGGCCACGTTGATGAGGATGGCCGTTTCTTTCATCGCCTTCAGCTCTTTCGGGCCGATGAAGTGCCGCGTCTCGGGCGTCAGGGGGAGCACCAGCACGAGGAAGTCCGATTCCTTGAGGAGGGTCATCTTGTCCATGTAGGTCGCGTTCAGCTCCCGTTCCTTGGCCTCGTTCCGGTACCGCTGGGTATACCGGATCCGCATGTTGAACCCCCGGGCCCGCCGCGCCACCGCCGACCCGATCCGCCCGAGGCCACAGATGCCCAACGTCTTGCCGTACAGGTCCCGCCCGAGAAACCCCATGAGCATCCATTCTTTCCATTTGCCGGCCCGGACGAACCGGTCGGCTTCCACCACCCGCCGGGCCGTGGCCAAGAGGAGGGCCCAGGCAAACTCGGCGGTGGTCTCGGTGAGGACACCCGGGGTGTTGGTGACCATGATGCCGTGTCGTGTCGCCGCCTGCACGTCGATGTTGTCGAGCCCGGCGGCCACGTTGCTCACGACCTTCAAATGGGGGCTTTTGCGGAGCACCTCGGCGTCGATGGTGTCGGTCAGAAGGCAGATCATCCCCACCTTCCCCTTCAGGCGCCGGATGAGCTGCTTCTTCGCGTATCGGACGTCGCGCCGGTTCAGGTCCGCGTTGCACTGTTTGAGGGCGATATCGAGGGCGGGCTGCGGCAGCATCCGGGTGATGAGCACCTTCGGCTTCACGGGGAGCCCCTCCTTTTCGGATGGTGAAAGCGGGACCTGATTCCGGGCGCCCACACTGTAAAAGCTGGTCCTGTGCTTGTCAAGGCATTTGGGGCGGGTGCGGGCGCCTTCGCCGTTGACAGGCCTCACCCTGGGTGGTAGAAACGGGCGCGTGGCGCGGAGCCCTCATCGGGACAACAGGAGGGGGAGACATGGCACCGAAGGTCGGGTCAAGCTACACCATCAAGCGGCGGGTGGAGCCGGAACACTCGGCGGACAGGCATGGGAATCCCGGGATCGACGTCTTTACCACCCCCCTTCTCTGTGAATGGAGCGAGGAGGCGGCGGTTCTTGCGGTCCAGGATCAGCTGGATGCAGGGATGATCACCCTCGGGACACGCATCGACCTGAAACATCTCGTGGCGACTCCGATCGGGATGATGGTCCGGGTGACGGCTACCTTGAAGGAGATCGATGGGCGGAAGTTGATCTTCGCCGTCGAGGCCTACGACGAAAGGGAAAAGATCAGCGAGTGCACCCACGAACGCTTCATCGTCACGAAGGGCCGCTTCTTGGAGAAGGTGGCCGAGAAGGCAAAGGGGTAGGGCAGGGTGGCGTGACCCCTGCGTATGCCGAGCGGCAGGCCAGGGCGTGAGGGCGGATTCTCGATCGCGCGACGATGCTGACGATCGACGGATCTTACGGGGAAGGGGGAGGGCAGATCCTCCGAACTGCCCTGGCCTTGAGTACCGTGCTGGACCGGCCGGTGCTGATCGAAAAGATCCGCGCTGGACGGAGGAACCCGGGACTTCAGGCACAGCACCTGGCCGGCGTCAAGGCACTGGCCGAGATCACCAGGGCTGAGGTCGAGGGGGCGACGCTCGGGTCGATCTCGCTCCGATTCGTCCCCACGCAGATTGCTCACGGAGCCTATCGGTGGGATGTGGGCACCGCCGGGGCCATCTCCCTCGTGCTGCAGGCGATCCTGGTCCCGCTGGCCTCCGCGCCCGCTGCTTCGCATGTTGTCATCACCGGGGGGACACACGTCCCGTGGAGCCCTCCATTTCCCTACGTCGAACAGGTCCTCCTCCCCACCCTGAAAGGCATGGGCCTTCGGGTGTCGCTCAGACTCGGGCGGTGGGGGTTCTACCCGAAGGGGGGAGGGATGGTCGAGGGGACGATCGAGCCCTCGAATCTTCAGCCGCTCACTCTCACCCGCCGGGGATCGCTCACGGACATTGTGGGCCTCTCGGCGGTGGCCGGGGTTCCGATAGGCATTGCAGAGAGGCAGCGGGAGCATGCCCTCGCGCGTCTCAGCTCACTCGCGGTCCCTTGTCGGATCGAAACCAGCTCGGTGCAGGCGCCAAGTCCGGGGACGGTCCTCTTTCTCCTGATCAGGTGTGAGGGGGGACGGGCTGGATTCAGCAGTCTGGGCGAAAGGGGAAAACCGGCGGAACGCGTGTCGGATGAGGCCTGCGATCAGGTCTTTGCGTATCTCGAGCGGGAGGGGGTCGCTGATCCGTACCTGGCCGATCAGCTCCTGCTGCCGATGGCCCTCGCCCCCGGCTCATCCTCGATGACGACGACGCGAGTGACTGAGCACCTGCTGACGAACCAGTGGGTGGTAGAGCAGTTTCTTCCTGGACGGGTGAGGGTCGAGGGGGGGGTGGGGCAGCCGGGCCGCGTGACGGTCGAGGGCATCGCCCGCCCTGGTTCATAGTTCAGGGTTCATAGTTCATCGAAAGAATGAAACCTTGACCCCGACGCGGGGGTTCAAACCATGAACCATGAACAACGAACCATGAACTGCGAACCTTCAATGGAATGAAAAGGAGGTGAAGGATGGTAGAGCCCACACGCATCAGTCCGGCAGAGGTTCGGGCCCGTCTGCAGTCCGGGAGAGGGACCTTACTCGTCTGCGCCTACGAGGACGAGGCCAAGTTCAAACGGGCCCGGCTCGAAGGGGCGATATCACTGCAGTCGCTTCAATCAAGGCTTCCGTCTCTTCCGAAGGAAACAGAGATCGTCTTTTATTGAGGCTGACCTGAGGACGCGAGCGCTGCCGGTCGGGCAGCCGAATACAGGGAAAAGGGGTACGCGAACGCCAAGGTGCTTGCGGGGGGGACCGCCGCCTGGAAGGCGGAGGGCTATCCGGTCTACAGTGACCGGTAACGTCCGCCCTTGAATGGCCCTCCGAAGCCCCGAACTCCTCGCAGCCACATGATCGGCGCGACGCACATTGAAACGCCTTCCCGGATATAGCATTGCCGGGAGGGCGTTTGGTGTTTTCGATAGGCGGAGAGAAGAGAAGAATAGCTGCGGCCCACGGTGGCCTCGGTCTTGCACGGTGGAGCATCGGGCACAACGAACTGGCGCATTCTGGGTGGGGGCCGAGGGCTCGTAAGCAAAAAGAAAGGGACAAGAACGGATGCGTAAGCTACACACCATGAGCATTAGCTGTCTGTTGCTCCTCAGCCTATTGGCGGGGTGCGGGCAGACGGAGACATCTCACGCCGCAGGGACCGTCGTCGAAGGCTGGAAGATGTTCAAGGGGGGCGGTGCCGAGTTGTGGTTGCCGGCAAGTTACGAAGGCGGTGACCTGAGCAAGGATCTGGACGCGGTCGTAGAAAGGGTAAGGGCTTTGGGGCCGGACTATCAGGAGATCGCCCGAACCATGGAGCGCAATCGATCCGCTTTTGCTATCTGGGCTTTCGACTCGCAGATCGGAAAGTCTGGGGGCTTGACGAATGTGACTGTGGTCACTGAGCGTGTACCGTCTACTGTCACACTCGAAACATACCTCGGCTTGGTGAGCAAAAAATTGACCAAGGATTTTCGTGTGGTTGAGCAGGGCGTGGTCCCCCTTGGCTCCTATCAAGCCGGACGGGTGGTGCTCGAAGCCAATTTGGGGGGTGCCCATATCAAGCAGATCATGTACATCGTCAAGAGCGGCAGGACCTTATGGGTCGTGAACCTTGCGACCGGCGCGGATGAATTTGATGAACGGTTACCCGCGTTCGAATCGGGCATTCGGAACATCAGAGTCCGCGAAAGCGGGCTGGGCGAGAAGCTGCGGGATAGGCTATTGGCGAGAGTGGGATGGAAATAGAGTTGCCTGCCAGGTTCTGCGGAGCATACCAGAGTAGACGGCCACCGCTGCGCAAAAAAGCTTGACTGCTCGGCACTTCGCTTGCTACACCCGCCCCAGATGGTTCAGGGTTCACGGTTGATGGAAAGAACGAAATTGTCCGCGGTTGCTTTGGGCCGTGAGCCGTGAACCATGAACCATCAACCATAAGCCAGCCTATGACACGAGTGGGCATTTTTTATCATGAAAGCTTCAGCCGGCGGAGCTATCTGACCGTCGGCCGGCGATTGGCCGATTTCCCTGCCGCCCTCGACGAACTGTTGCAGGATGATCGGTTCCGCCTCTACCGATGCTCCGAGGTTGACGATCCACTCATCCTCCAGGTCCATGTGCCCGGGCTCATTCCGGAGGTCGAGGCAGACCCGCTGTGAAGCACCGCCAGGGCCTCCGTCGGAGGCGTCGTGGCGGCGGCAGAAAAGATCTCCGTCGGTGAGGTGGATCGCGCCTTTGCCTTCATCGGGGCGGGCGGGCACCACGCCGGGCGGGATTTCTTCGGCGGCTACTGCTGTTTCAACGACGTCGCCATCGCCATCGCCCATCTCCGGAACACCTACGGCGTCCGCCGGTTCGCCATCCTCGACACCGATGCGCACCATGGCGACGGGACGCGGGACATTGTCCAGGAAGACCCGGATGTTCTCCACGTCTGCATCTGCGGCATGAACTATATCTCTCCGGACGGGACCAAGGTCGATGTCCCCGCCCCCTGGGGAGGCCGTGACCCGGACGAGGCGTACCTGAAGACGGCGGAGTCTGCCTTTGGCTCGAGAGTTCGCGACTTTCGGCCCGATCTTACGATCTGGTATTTCGGCTTTGACGGGCACCGGGGAGACTACGGAGATATGGGACTTTCCCTTCGCTGCTTTGTGGACCTCGCCGATTTCATGGTCGCGGCTGCGCAGGATGCCTCATGCGGCAAGTTGCTCACCGTATTGGGTGGAGGCTCCCGCACCGACCTCGCCACCATGATCATCCCGCAGGTCATCCACCGCCTCGGCACGGAATAATCCCAGCCCCTGCTCTCCGTGCGCCCGTGAGAAGCGATACCTTCATCGGGGGAGGTGGAGGGCGAGGCACTTGGCGGAGCCTCCGGCCTTGAGGAACTCGGAGAGGTCCAGCTCGACCATCTCAAAGCCCCGCCGCTCCAGCTCCTTGCTGAGCGGCCTGGACACCCCGCGGTGGAGAATGACACGTCGATCGATTACGATCGCGTTACAGCAGAATATAAGCGCATCGGCCGTGGAGACGGGCACCGGGTCGGGGACGTTGCTCTCGATGACCTTCCACCCGTAGCGATCAAAGGCTCCGGGATACCAGAGGGCCGACGTCGTGTTGAGGGGACAAAAGCACGTATCGAGGTGGTAGAACCGCTTATCAACCAGTTCCAGGGGCAGGACCCGACGCCTCAGGATCTGTGTGAGCCGCTCATGGACGGTGGCATCCGAGCGGAATCGAAAGCCCAGGAACAATGTCTCGCCCACCGAAAGCGCATCCCCTTCGCCTTCGAAGTTGTACTGTCTCGGCAGCGTCACCACGCGATAGCCTCGCTGTCGGAAGTACCGCTCGAAGATCGCCTCTTCTCCGCGGCGCTCGGGATGGCGGAAGTTCGTCCGGATGAACGTGCCGCCCGCCACCAGGCCCGCATTCGCCGTAAAGACCAGATCGGGTAATCCCTTCACCGGCCGGACCAGCGTGATGGGCACCCGGAGCCTGCGCGTCAACAGGTCGTACAGGGCCTGCCACTGGCGAGCGGCCACCGGTTGAGTCACCTGCCTCGTGACCCTCATCCAGGGGTTGATCTCGTACGCGATGGTGTAGTGGCGCGGGCGGCACATCAGGAGGGCGAGGGATGGGGGCGTGCCGTGACTACCGGGGCGATAACTTGAGCGCATGGCAGAGTTCCCGCAGGAACGAGGCCGCGTCAGAGACGATCCCAATCCCCTGGAAGGTACCGCGATCGGCGAGCTTCGTCACGACGGCCGGATTGATGTCGACGCAGATGGTCTTGACCGTGGCCTGAAGCAGGTTCCCGGTGGCAATCGCATGGAGTGTGGAGCCGATCATGAGGGCCAACGCCACCTCTTTGAGATGGCGGCGCATCTCATCCTGGGCTTTGAGCACGTCGGTGATGACGTCCGGGAGGGGGCCATCGTCTCTGATGGAGCCGGCCAAGACGAACGGGATCCGGTGCGTGACGCAGGCGTGCATGATGCCCTTGGTCAAGACGCCCTGGCGGACTGCCTGGCGAATGCCTCCACAGCCGCGGATCGTGTTGATGGCGCGCATGTGATGGTCGTGGGTGTCCCGGGTCGGGCCCCGGCGATCGAGCGAGACGCCGAGGGAGGTGCCAAAGAGGGCCGACTCGATGTCATGGACGGCCAGCCCGTTGCCGCCAAAGAGCACATCGACGTATTTGGCCTCGATGAGCCGCTCCAGGTACCGACCACCCCCGGTATGGACGATGGCCGGGCCTCCGACGACGAGGATCTTTCGCCCCGCCCGCTTCGCGGACCGCATCGCCTCGGCGACGCCCTCGATCAGGAGGCCCTTGGGCTTCTCGGACGAGACTGCGCTTCCCATGAACTGAAAAACATCCTTGTGTCTCGACCGCTCGAGGGGGGTCACCCGGATGCCGGTCGTGCCGCAGACGACGAGATCCCCTTTTCTGACGTGGGTCACAGGGACACACGAGGCCCGTGCGGTCCGGGGATCGATCACGATCCCGCAGTCCATCTCGATATTCTCCACCGACCGCCAACGCCCCTGATACCGCACGGAGGTGAGGAGATTCGTCGTGGAGTAGAAATCGGTGGGAAAGACGCCGTCCTGACGCGCGCGGACGAGTTGCACCTCGCGGAGGGTGAGGGGCGTGGCCCCCAACCGGGCCAGCCGTTTGAGGATGGCCTGGAGCTTTTGCTCGGACGTCGCACTGACCTTCAGGCGGGCGGTCGAGGGATCCGTCTTGCGTTTGCCGACGGCAATCTCGAGAATCTCGAAGGTCCCGTCGAGATCCATGATCTCATCCAGAATCTTCGGGAGGATCAACGAATCGAGAATGTGCCCACTGACCTGGACGGTTTCTGAGACCATGGTACCCCTTCTACCTCCCTGTTCCCATGGATCCTCTGGCAGAAGTCCTGATTCTGTTGCAACAGCACCCTCGGCCCCTCGCTCCCGACCGACTGACCGATGACGGATGACCGACGACCGTCAAGACCAAGAGGTTCTTTCTGTCATCGGTGATCGGTCCGCGGTCAACGCGATATTACCCCCAGGTTCCGCCGGGTCCAGGCCCATCTCCCCTCGCCCTCCCTGAGACACCCGTCGTGCTTGCTGAGGCAGCACCTGCAGGCCCCGAGCGACATTGCCGGGAGCGGCGGGGCCCCTCGGCGGGCGACGGCCTGGGAAACCGAGGCGCGATCCGTGCCGGGCCTCTTTGCAGGGATCGTGAACACGGAGGGACCCAGGCCGTAAGCCGCCGCTCAGGGTCGTCGCGGGAGGCCCGGAGTGAGGGGCCGAGGGTGCTGCTCTTTTTTTTCTCGGACGCAGGCAAACGCATTTCGGCCTTCCTCAGGCTATTCCCCTCGCCGGTGCGCAATGGGCGCCACCCGGTGGCCTCAATTGTAGCACCAAAGGGGCAGGGCGGGGATGCACACCGAAAAGGGAGGCAGGCGGCCACGCCCTGATGCCATGAGGAGAGACCGAGGCCACCCGGAGATTCATTGGAGGGGTGAGAGGGGCGGCGATTATCGACTGCGGGGTGCTCGCGGCCTCGGGACCGGTCGCGGGGGCATGTCGTTCGGTCGGTCATGCGGCGCCCCCTCGAGCCGCCGTCGCTCCTGCCACTCGCGGCGCAGGCGCTCACGCTCCTCGGGAGGAAGCTCCCGGAAGCGCCGCCACTCCTCCCGCAGCCGTTCCCGTTCCTCGGGCGGGAGGTTCCGGAACTCCCGGAGACGTTCCCGGAGTGCCTCGCGCCGTTCCGGCGGCAGCTCGCGCCAGCGCCGGGAGCGTTCCTGGAGGCGTTCCTGTTCCTCCGGTGACAGCTGCTGCCACCGGCGGTAGTTCTCGCGGATCCGCTCCTGCCCCTCGGGTGGAAGCCGCCGAAAGGTCTCAAGCCGCTCCCGCACCGCCTGTTGCTGCTCCGGGCTCAGGACCTGCCATCGCTCGCGGAGTGTTCTCAGGCGCTGCCGCTCTTCGGGAGACAGGTTCTGCCACCACCGCCGGAGGTCCTCTTCTCGGGACGACGTCTGGGCGGCCAGCCGCGTTCCGGACCCGCGCAGGTCGGGTCGCTCCGCCCGGGTCGGGCTCGGCACCGAGAGCAGGAGCATCCCGGTGACGAGGATGGTCACAATCGGTCTCATCGGACGGTCTCCTCTCGCTCGGATCCCGGGAGGACCCCCGGATCGATCTCGTTCAGCATTTCCATCTCTTGCAGGATCTCCAGCATCTGTAACATCTCCAGCTCACTCAACACGTCCAGGTCCTGAATGATCGCCTCGTCGTCCGCCTGCTCTTCGCGGGGGGCCGTTCTCGAGCGTTGGCCCCATTGTGCCTCGGCGGGAGCCGCTGCGGCGACGAACAAGGGCAGCAGGAGCACCCAGACCCACGTCCGTGACATCTCACGCCGCCCTTCGAGACCCCTCGATAACCCGAGAGCGGAGCAGCTCCCACTCCTCGAGCAGCTCCCACTCTTCGAGCAACTCCATCTCCTGCAGCACCTCGAGATCCTCGCTGACCAGGAGTTGCTGGGTCAGGTCGAGCGACGTCAGCTCGGGCGTCGGCGGTCGCTCGGGTAGAGTGCGCCACGTGACGACGGCGGCCAGGACCAGCACCGCCGCCACCACGACGGCCGGAATCGGCCGAAGCACGAGGGGGGCGAACCAGTGCCGCAGGGCGGACGTCCACCACGGAACGCGCTCTGCCTTCTGTCGGATCTCCCGGAGATACTGCTGCCAAAAGGCCTCCGATGGCTCGGGCGCCGGGATCCTCGCGACCAGGGTAAGCGTCTCCCGGAGATCCCGGAGCTCCGCTCGACACCCCGAACACTGATCGAGATGGGCCTCCAGATTCGCCCGCATCTCAACTGCCAGCTCTCCGTCCAGGTATTCGATCAGCTTGTCTCGGTAAACGTCACACACCATGGGGTCCTCATCCATCGTCGCGGAGGCCTTTGAGCTGCGATCGGAGCTTTGCCACCGCGTGAAAGTAGTTCACCCGCACCGTCCCTTCGGAGCTCTCCAGGATCTCGGCGATCTCCCGGTAGGGGAGGCCTTGATGGACCCGCAGCAGGAGCGTGGCTCGCTGCTGGGGTGGCAGCGCCTGGACGGCCTCGCTCACGGCCCGGAGCCGCTCTTGCGCTTCCAGCTCATCGAGGGGTTTGGCGGAGGGGTCCGCCGTGTTCTCGGGCATCTCCCCCTCCCTCCCAGACCGCTGCTGCCTCAGATGCGTAAAGCAGAGATTCACCGTGATCCGATAGAGCCACGTGCTCAGGCTCGAGCGGCCATCGAAGCTCGCGAGGGCCCGGTAGGCGCGGAGAAAGGCCTCCTGGGAGATATCCTTGGCATCTTCGGCGTTCCGCGTCATGCGATAGGCCAACCGGTACAGCTCCTTCTGGTGCTGGCGAACCAGGGTATCGAGGGCGGAGGGGTCACCCTGCCGAAGCCGCGCAATCAGGGCACGATCCGCCTCGTTCACCCCGCCTCCCTCCGATGGGCCGTCTCACCTCCCCCCTGTTCCGTTAGACGCGGCAGGGGCGAGGATGTTAAATGCCACGACGTCCTCGTGGTGCGCGTAATGCAAAAGCCAATCCAAGACCTCCTTCGCGCCTTGACATGGAGTGGCTGGCGTCGGTACAGTAGGGGGATTTCGGAATCCCGGGAGGATGACACGGTGCAGGAATCGGGGGGTGACCCCCGTCAGAGACTACGTCTGCTCGGCCTGAAATGGGGCCTCTGTCTTCTGTTCTTCATGGCGGCCTGTGCCGCGCCCCGCTCCCGGCCGTCGATACCGCCGGGAGGACAAACGGGCATTGCCTCCTGGTATGGGCAGAAGTTTCATGGGCGCCGGACCGCGAGCGGGGAGGTCTTTGACATGCATCAGCTCAGCGCCGCACACCGGACGCTTCCCCTCGGCTCATGGGTGCAGGTCACGAACCTGGACAACGGCCGGTCGATCCCCGTCCGGATCAATGACCGCGGGCCTTTCGTGGGCGGCCGCATCATCGATCTCTCCTACGCGTCGGCTCGGGTCCTGGACATGGTGGAGGACGGACTCGCCCCGGTCCACATCATCCTGCTTCGGACTCCCCCTTCGCGCCTCGTCGCCAGCCCACGGGCGTATACGCTGCAGGTCGGCTCCTTTGCCGACGAACGAAACGCGCGGGCCCTGAAGGCCCGGCTGGATGCCGTGACCGCAGGGGGCTACATCAGCACCGTCGCGGCCGAGGGACAGACCTTCTACCGGGTCAGAGTGGGAAGCTACAGCAGCCGCGAGGCGGCGACGCAGGCGGCGACGCGGGTCGCGTCCCACGGCCTGACGGTTGTCTTGATGGAGTCGGACTAACGTAAACGCACACAGGGCGTTTCCGTTGGAGCAATGGAGCCATAGAGTGATTGTGGAAGTGAAATGCCCCATGGCGGTCTAGTGTTCTATTCTTCAATCGTCACACGATGGGATGCGTTTGTATTAGTGGCGTTGCAACTATTCGTGTCAACTGCTCTGCCACACACGCCCACGACCTGTGCAATAACCGCACGCTGATCACGTTAGGCCCAGCAGGTTGGAACGGGACTGGGGGCAAAAAAACCTTGACACCTCTCCCGACCCCGTGCTAGCGTCCAAAAACTGTTCTTAACCCGGCCCCAAAACATCGTTCGATTCCTTAGACGTTTCAGTCGCAGGCCTTGCTCGTTACTGAGCGCACACCCGAGGAGGTAGACAGCCAGCCCGACCGCAGCCGAACCCCCCGTCTCTAGCTCAGGGGAGCCTATGGCGCCGAGGTTCTTGACCATCTTGTTCCTGACCGACGCCACTACTTGCCCCCGCCAAGTGCGGCTCAGCCAGCGGGCGCTGGGCGGGGCTCTGATCGGCGGAGTGCTCGCGCTGCTGGTGCTTGGGTACTTCGGCATTCACTTCCTGACCGTCGAAGTGGACTACCTCGAACTGATCCGCCTCCGCCACGCGGTCCAGGCCCAGCAGGAGATGGCCCAGCAGCTCGAGACCCTCTCCCAGGAGATGACCCGCCTGCGGACCTTCGACACTCAGATCCGCCGCCTCGCCGGGATGCAGGCGGGCCCGGCCGCCCAGGGGGGGAGCACCCTCGCGGTGGGGGGCGGCACCCTCGAGCTCGCCAAGGCCCTCAAAGAGGGGGAGCAGGCGGAGCAGGTGCTGCTCCTCGCCCGGCTCTACCAGGATCTCGAGCGGCTCGAGCGGGAGATTGCGCTGCGGGCCGAGAGCCTGCAGGTGGTGACCGAGTACCTCACGAAACAGAAAGACCGCCTCGTCGCCACCCCCGCGCTCTGGCCCACCGAGGGCCATGTCACCTCCCCCTTCGGCTCCCGGACGTCCCCCTTCACCGGCCAGCCCCAGCAGCACACCGGGATCGACATCGCCGCCCCCCCGGGGACCCCCATCCGCGCCCCGGCCGATGGAATCGTCACCTTCGCCGGCACCCTCCCGGGCTACGGCCACGCCCTGGTCCTCACCCACGGCTACGGCTTCAAGACCTTCTACGGGCATAACCAGCGGAACCAGGTCAGTAAGGGCCAGACGGTCAAGC
>JBOHQS010000003.1:0-63590 GCA_050732295.1 Methylomirabilales bacterium (SeqCode) | reverse complement strand
ATCGCGTAGAGCTCCGATCCGCCGATGTTTCCCTGGAAGACCGGGATGAATTCACGCGCTGACTTCTCGGTCTTGCCGAGCAGGAACGCGCTCTGGTCGATTCCGTCGACCGCACGATCCGTGGGGATGGCGGCTCCGCCCAGCTTGGCCAGCGTGGTGTAAAGGTCAGTGACCTGCAGCATCTCATTGCTGACCCGGTCGGCAGGAATTTTGCCCGGCCAGCGCACGATGAATGGCACGCGCAAGGAGCCTTCCATCGCGGTCACGTAGGTGCCGGTCCAGGGACCCGCCCAGCCGCGCCACGGCATGAGTTCCTCGGGGCCGTTGTCGCTGGTGAAGATAAAGATGGTGTTGTCCTGGATCTTCAGCGCCTTGATCGCATCGAGCATCCGTCCGACGTTGTAGTCCAATTCGGCGAGCATGTCGGCGAACGCGCCGTTGCCGGTCTTGCCCGCGAACTTCTTTGACACCAGGGTCGGCATGTGCGGCTGGGTGAGCGGCACGTAGGCGAAGAAGGGTTTGCCCGCTTTTGCGTTGCGCTGCATGAATTCGATGGTACGATCGGTGACTTCGCCGTCGATCTCGCGGCGCGCGTCGGCGTCATAGATTTTGATCTTGCGGGTCTTCGCGCCCTTGCGACCTTCCATCACGTACTCGAGATGCGCGACCGCCGGATCGAAATCCTTGTCCTGCGCCCACCAGCTCTCGTCGGAGGAATTCGGGATGCCGTACCACTCGTCGAAGCCCTGATCGTTCGGATAGCGTCCCTCGCTGTCGCCCAGGTGCCACTTGCCGTAATGCGCAGTCGCGTAACCGCGCTCGGAGAGCAGTTCGGCGATCGTAACCTCCCATTGCACCAGCCCGTAGGGCTTGCCGTCCACCGGTACGGTGTAGGTGCCGGAGCGGATCGGATGTCGGCCGACCATCAGCGCCGAGCGGGTCGGCGTGCACGACGGTTCGACATTGAAGTTGGTGAGGCGCGTGCCTTCGCGGGCGAGGGCGTCGAGACGAGGGGTCGGCGCGCCGCGGGTAATACCGCCGCCGTAAGAGCCGAGTTCGCCATAGCCGAAGTTGTCGGCCATGACGAGCACGATGTTGGGCTTGTCCGCCGCAAAGACCCCGGGCACAACTAGCGACAAAGCGAGCGCCGCGAAAAGTTTGATGCAGACGCATTGTATTCGACCCACCATGATTCTCCTTGCCTGACTTTCGTTAATCTATCGCGCCGGGATCGTCACCAGCGGAGCGCCCGCCTGCGGTGTGCCGGTCTCAATGAGCACGTAATGGTGACTGCTGATCAAGCAACGAGCGTAGCGGCCGTGCCAAATCCACACGCTGATCTGGGCGTCACCGTGCGCCGCATGCAAAGTCAAGAACTGGCCCTTTAGAACCGGTGTAACTTCGGGAGCGCGGAGTCGATGCTGATCGCGCAAATTGTCCCTAGTTGCCCGGCGGCGGCGCGCTCGGCACGTACACGACCGATCCCCCACTATAGCTTTGCGTGTAATACGTCGTGCCGCAGCTATAATAGGTGACTCCATTGACAGTGATGACGGTGGCCGAGCAGGGCAGTACCACAACCGCCGTCCCCTGCGCAGCGACGTTGTCCCAGCGCGCAGCGTCGCCGACTCCTGCCGCACCAGCCGCACCGCCGCCGACCCCGGCTTGGCCACCCACGCCGGCCCGCCCGGCTCCCGCCGAACCAGCAGCAGCGCCCGAAAAGCTGCCGCTCGAGGCGGCGCCGCCGCGCGAGAAGTCTCCACCACCGCCTCTGCCGCCACCGCCCCGCTGGGCGTACGAATCATCGACGACACCGATCAGGAATGCCAGCGCAGTGGCTGCGCAGCACGCAATCAAAAGTGATGTGGGCTTCATGACTGCTTTGGATTTCATTATTGACCTCCTGATTTCTTGGACTTGTTGGGTGTGACGGGCTTCACGGCGGGCGGCGCGGCGCTCCGGGGTAGTTGTGCAAGAAAGGAGATCTGTTGCGCTCCCGGGGGCGGCACGAACGCGAACAGGGAAGCGGGCGCCTCCGGCGCGAGATCCCAGTCGGAGAACTGGGCCCGGAACTGCGGCTGGCCTTTCTCGTTGCGGTAGGTCAGCACCAGGCGCAGCGGCAACGGCCTGTCGCCATCGGCGATCCATACCTGGTAGTCGATGCTTTCGGTGCGCCCAGCCAGGTGATGCGCCGGCGCGCCGAGAATGCTCGTCTTCTCGACGTAGTCGAGCGTCTGCGTGCGCCGGTCGAGTTCGTTCGGCGCGGTCGTCAGCAGGAGGAGGGCGAGCGGCAGTTTCATCCCGAGGTCACGGACGAAATAGACGACCGCATCGTCGATAGAGCCAGGTTTCGGGGTCTGGGCATATACGTTGTGACCCGGGCTCGACATTGTGAGGTTCTTGCCATCGTAGAGAACCACGCTCTTGTCACCGTCGCTCTCCTCGATCTCGACCCGGAGGCGATCGGGGCGGACCACGGTGATCTTCCGCGTTTCGCCAAACTCGATCTTCTGTCCCGACTCCTGGTAGACGTCGTAACTGTCCCTCACATCCACGCTGAAGCTCCGGGTTTTTGCCATGAACTCAGCCATGCGCATCAGGATGGCCTTGGCCTCCCCGGGCGGCACGGTTGCGGGTGTCTGCGCACGCGCGTCGGCAACCGCGCCTATACAGAACGCAGCCGCCATGACGACGGCGAGGCTCAATGTTTTCAGGATGCTGTGTTTCATGGTGCCTCCTTTTCACAAATTCACCGCCAACAGGGCCGTGTGGACCGTTTTGTGGAGTGTGGTTGTTTTCATTGTTGCGCCCTCGTCGGCGGCGAGAGCGTAGCCGACCTAAACGCCATTCTCGGCCAGGGTCGGGGTCTCCCGGCTCATCCGTCCCCTAGGTCCCGGGCCCCGGCGCTCTTTGTGAATGCCGCCCTCTTGCCCATCTGCAGGAGCCGCTCGGGATCCAGAACGCCAAAGAGCCAGATGAGGAACGCGACGTCCCCGGTCCAGCCGGTCTGGTGACTCGCGCCGAGCCCCGCGCCGTTGTCCCCATGGAAGTACTCGTAGAAGAGAATGTGATCCCGCCAGTGCGGGTCGGTCTGGAATTTCTCCATCCCGCCGTACACGGCCCGCCGCCCCGCCTGCCCTGAGCCTGCCTGCCCTGAGCTTGTCGAATGGGCCTGCCCTGAGCTTGTCGAATGGGCCTGCCCTGAGCTTGTCGAATGGGTCGAAGGAGCTTGCAGGAAGATTCGGGTGAGCCGCGCTGCGATCTCCCTGGCGACCCCGAAGAGGTTCATCATCTTCCCTGAGCCCGTGGGGCATTCGATCTTGAAGTTGTCACCGTAGTAGAGGTAGAAGTTCAGGAGCGCCCGGAGGATGAGAACGTTGACCGGGAACCAGATGGGGCCGCGCCAGTTGGAGTTGCCGCCGAACATGCCGGTGTTCGACTCCCCCGGCAGGTAATCCACCCGGTACTCCTGGCCGCCCGCGTGGAAGACGTACGGGTGCCGCGCGTGGAACTTGGAGATCGACCGAATGCCGTAGGGGCTCAGGAACTCGCCCTCGTCGAGCATCTTCGAGAGAATCCGGCGGAGCCGCTCCGGGTTGACCAGGGCCAGGATCCCTCGCTCGGCCACCCCCGTGTGGCCCGGGCCCGTGGGGTGAATGGACTTCAGGACCTCGGGCATTTGGCGCATCCGGGCTATAACCCCGGCGGTTGCCCGCGGGGCCTGCTCGCGCTGCCACTTCTCGATCACCGTCGTGGCGCACAGGGGCAGGAGCCCCACCAGCGAGCGCACCTTGAGCCGCGTGGCGCTGCCATCGGGGAGCCGCAGCAGGTCGTAGTAGAAGCCGTCCTCCTCGTCCCACATGCCGTCCTGACCGGGCTGGTTCATGGCCGCGGCGATGTAGAAGAAATGGTCCACGAACTTGAAGGCCATGTCCTCGTAGGTGCGGTCGTAGGCGGCGAGCTCCACGGCGATCTCGAGCATGTTCTGCGTGAAGAGCGCCATCCACGCCGTGCCGTCCGCCTGCTCCAGATGGCCCCCCGTGGGTAACGGCGCGCTGCGGTCGAAGACGCCGATGTTGTCGAGCCCGAGAAAGCCGCCCTCGAACACGTTCTTGCCGAACCGGTCCTTGCGGTTGACCCACCAGGTGAAGTTCAGCAAGAGCTTGTTGAAGGCCGACTTGAGGAAGTCGACATCCGCCTCGCCGCGGGCCTCCAGGGTGCGGTGGAGGAAGAGCGTCGCCGCGGCGTGGACCGGGGGGTTCACGTCGCTGAAGTTCCACTCGTAGGCGGGGAGCTGGCCGCTAGGGTGCAGGTAGACCCCGCGGAGCATCATTTCCATCTGCTGCTTGGCGAAGTCGGGGTCCACGATCGAGATCGGAAGCGTGTGGAAGGCGAGGTCCCAGGCCGCGTACCAGGGGTACTCCCACTTGTCTGGCATCGAGATGATGTCTTCGTTGATCATGTGGAACCACTCCCGGTTTCGGAAATGGCGGCTTCCGGCGTGGAGGGGGTGAGCGCGGTGTTCTGCCAGCCACTGATCGGCGTCCAGGTAGTAGTACTGCTTGCTCCAGAGCATGCCGGCGATAGCCTGGCGCATCACGTTCGCCGCATCCGGAGAGACGGAGGGGGGGGTCACGGAGCGGTAGAACTCCTCCGCCTCCCGCGAGCGGGCGGTCAGCGTTTCGTCAAACGCCCGGCCAAAGAGCCGACCATCGCTCTTGGTCTTCTGGCCCTGCCCGGCGGGGGCCTGGTCGGTGAGGCGCAGGCGCACCCTCGCCGACTGGCCGGGCCCAACCACCAGCCGGTAGTGCGCCGCGACCTTGGTGCCGCGCCGGTCGGGGTTCACCGCCTCCTGGTGCCCCTGGACCACGCAGTTGTTGATGCCGTCTTTCACGTACGGGCTGGCGTTCGGGTACTGGGGAAAGAGCCGAGCGTTGTTGGTCTCGTTCTCGGTGAAGAGCACTGGCACATCGCCCTCGCAGTACAGGGAGTACGCTCCCAGTACCGGATGCGACGCGGCGATCGCGCTCGTGCCCGCTGGTCCCTCGATCTGCTTGAGCGTCGGCTTCTCGGCAGGTCTGGCCAGCCACGCCGCCCAGTCGTTGCGGAACCAGAGCGTCGGCAGCACGTGCAGCTCGGCCGCCTCCGGCCCCCGGTTGGCCGCGGTGATCTGGACCAGGATGTCCTCGGGGCCGCCCTTGGCGTACTCCACGAAGACGTCGAAGTAGCGATCCTGCTCGAAGACGCCGGTGTCGAGTAGTTCGTACTCCATCTCGTCGCGGGTGCGCCGCCGGTTCGTCTCCACCAGGTCGGCGTAGGGATAGGCCGCCTGCGGGTACTTGTAGAGGTACTTCATGTAGGAGTGGGTCGGCGTGCTGTCGAGATAGAAATAGTATTCCTTGACGTCCTCGCCGTGGTTCCCTTCACTGTTCGTGAGCCCGAACAGCCGCTCCTTGAGAATGGGGTCCTTGCCGTTCCAGAGGGCCAAGGCGAAACAGAGCCGCTGCCTGTCGTCGGAGAGGCCGGCCAACCCGTCCTCGCCCCAGCGGTAGGCCCTCGACCGGGCCTGATCGTGAGTGAAGTAGTCCCAGGCGTCGCCGTTCTCGCTGTAGTCCTCGCGGACGGTCCCCCACTGGCGCTCCGAGAGATACGGGCCCCACTTCTTCCAGGGCACGCCCCGCTCCCGCTCCTCTTGAAGCCGCGCCTGCTCCTTTGTCATCGTCCGTCCCTCCTGGCAATTGCCACTGCTCCCACCCGCTTTTTCTCCTTCTTCTCATTTCATTTTGGAAACAGGAACGTGAGCTGCAACCGCAACTGCCAATCCGGGCCGATCTCCGGCGACTCGACGTGGTAATACCCCTCCAGCGAAATGCTCATCCATTTCGAGCCGATGGGGAAGAGCTTCGCAACACCGCCCCCGAGAGGTACCAGCCACCGGTTATCGCTATTCGCCTCCCAATTCGCTCCGATGCTGGGCGCGCTGACCAGAGACCAGCCGTGGGGCAGGTTGTAGTTGATGATGGGCCGCAGTGTCATGGCGCTGACGTCCGGCCGGCTGTCGTTGCCGGCAAATGACCACAGTTGGTTGACGAGGGCGCCAACGACCCATGGTCCACTCGTGTAGACACCCACCACTGCCGGACCCGCCGACCACTTCTCTGTGCTGATGAACTTGATCTTGCCGGTGGCGGTGGGGAAGAGGAACGCCGGCCCGGCGCCCCAAATGAACTTGCCGCTCTTCTCCGGCGATAGGAGGAGCTGCAGGGCGATGTCGCTCAGCCCATCCGCGGACTCCGGCCAGGGCTGGTGGACGATCGGAATGACCGGCCGTATGATGAGGCTCCAGTCCTCGCTCAGATCAAAGGGGATGATCGGCTGGATCCTCAGGAAGTTCAGGACCTGGTTGTCGGGGCCGAAGCCGAACTGCGCGTTGTCCTCCAGCTGCAACCGGATGATGCGGGCGAGCGGGTTCTGCTCCTGCTTGGCCAGCTCTGTCAGAGCGTCCTTTTCTCCCGCCGCTTCCGCGGCAAACGTCGAGTTCAGGACCAGCAAGCTGGCCAGCGCAAGGGTTGTGAGTCGGGCCATCGTCATCGACCACCCTCCCCGCGAGCCCGTCCTCGCCCCAGTGATAGGCCGGGAGCGCGCCTGGTCGTGGGGGAACTAGTCACAGGCATTTCCGTCGGCGCTGTAGTCCTCCCGTACGGTGCCCCACTGCGACGCCGACGGCGATAAGGTTGATGATATTGACCTGCTCCATATCCCTCCCTAGGCCTCCAAGACACCCACCTCAGTCCGGATCGGTGACGGTCAGCGGCCCCTGCAGCACTCAGGACTGCGTCAAGCGGATCCTCCATGGCCACTCTCACTCAGCGGCTCCTCCTGTCGGTTCGCCGGGTTCCCGTGGGCTCGGCGTCCCCTGAAACTCTCGACGAGGGTGTCGACGCAGTCCCACCAACCAGATATGTCCCTTCACCGGCCCCACCAGTGGGCGTGTCGCGCTCATCCGCAAGCACCGCCGAGGAGCCCGGCCTTCAACCCCGGATTCGGCGGCTGGGCACCCAGCCAGATGGAGAGGAACGCCGTGGCGAAATCGTCCCCTGCAATCGTGCCCTTCACCGTCCCGTTGACGTCCACCTCGACGCCAGCGCCCGGCTTGTGGGTGAAGGTGAGCCGCTGGCCGGTCTTCATGTCCGCCATCCAGCCTTTGAGCTTCCCGATGCGCTCCTTGAGCGCCGGCAGCCGGTCCTTGGCATTGGTGGCAAATCCTTCCTCCCAGGCCTTGTTCAGGTCGGTGCCGCCCACGTCACGCACGAAATGGAGGACAAGCGCCTTGGGGGTGTTCGACGCGAGGATCGCGTTCGCATCCGTGGAGGCATTCGCGACGTACAGCGCGGCGACATAGACGTTGATCTTCATGATCGTCGCCTGGCGCAGGCCGAGACCGTTGAGCTTTAGGGGGCTTCCCGCAACCTGGATCTGCTCCGGGAAGGCGACGCCCTTGCATTCCTTTGCGGACGCAGCCCCGACGCCGAGCGCTGCTATCGCACCGACCACAATGACCACCAGTGTTCGTTTCATATCGCGGTCCTCCTCTATCCAGATCTAATTAGTCGATGATCTCCACGCTCTTGTAGACTTCTTGTCTACACCTCCTCTCACCTTCGTTTGGTTGCCAAGTCCATCGTGCGTCTAGGGAAGCGTGGACATCGGTGATCTGCAGGCCCAGCTCTCAGCTTCGCCGCCGCCGTCATCCTTTTCAGATGCTTCTGCATCCTACTTGACCAGCGGGATCAGCCACGCGAGATCGTAGCTCACCACCGCGTGGATCTTGTTCTCGAGCTGGTAATAGCGCCCCACCTTCGTGTCCGGCAGGGCCTTGCGAAACCTGGGCAGGTAGGCCTGCCGTAGCTTCAGCCGGTCCGCCTCGATGGCCAGAAACTCATCCAACAGCTTCTTGGCAACCTGGTCGGACATGGCCCGGTAGGTTCTCGCATATTCTTCGAGCAGCCTGCCTGCGCGGGCCTCGATCTGGGCCAGCTCACCCTGGTAGCTTTCGTAGACCGGCCAGAAGGCCTTGGCCTCGGATTCTGTCAGCCCCATGTTTTCAGCGATGAAGAGTTTCTTGTCGGCGGCGACCTTGTCGCGAACGATCTGCATATTGTCCGCCGGCTTCTCTTGGGCCAGGGCCAGAAAGGCACCGAGCGCCAGGATCCCGGCGAAGAGTACGGTGAGCATAATCTTGCTGGTCCTTCTCACGGCAAGCCTCCTTTTCCCAGTCGGATATAGAGAAGCAACAGGCCAGATTTCGAGGAATCTCCTCATAAGTAGCGGTGGTTTATCTCGAGGGCCAGTTGGCGCAGATGCTTGGCGAGGAACGCGGACGCGTTCCGATAGACCACGAGCGCCAGCCCGGGGCGTTCGGTGAGCAGCGGACTGAGCTTGTTGAAAGGAATGCGCAGAACCCGGGTCCGTTCATGAGTGTGCGCGGCCGCGTTTCGGTTCCCGCTGTCGAAGAAGGCAACTTCGCCCACGGTCTGGCCAGACCCTAGGGTGGCGAACACTTTTTGAGTTCGCGGATTGACGATCTCCACGGTGCCCATCTCGATGTAGAACATCGCATCTGCGGGGTCACCCGTATGGTACACGAAATCGCCGGGCAGGAAGTCCTTGGATTCCGTGATCGCCGCAAGTGCGACGAGGTCGTCCGGGTTTGCCCCTCGGAACAGGTAGACATTCTTTAGACGTTCCGCTGGAACCATAGCCTCCTCACTTCTCCCGCGTGGGTTGCGGCGACCAGGCCTAGCGCGGTTCAAGGGCGCCAGCGGCTCCAGAAGCCGCGGGCGTGACCGCCAGGGTCGTCCCTGTCTGTGCGGTCGGACCGGTCGGAGGCTCTGTCCCAGGTGTCGGGGGAGCTGCCGGCGGTGGCTCGCTCTGCCAGCCGCCCCCCAGCGCCTTGTAGAGACGGATCACTGCGGTCAGCTCGCTGCTGATGGCCTGGACCTCGTCCAGTTCAGCGCCGAACAGTGAACGCTGGGCGTCGAGGACCTCGAGGTAGGCGGCAACCCCTCCCCGGTAGCGCAGGTCCGAAATTTCGAGCGCCTTGCGCTCGGCCTGAATCCGGGCTCGTTGTGAAACTAGCTGCTCCCCCGCCTTACGATAGGCGATCAGGGAGTCATTCACGTCGCGCAGGGCCTGCAGGATGGTACGCTCGTATTCGTACAGGGCCTGGCGCTCCAGGGCCTCCGCCGCATCGACCCGACGCAGATTCTTGCCGGCCTCGAAGACCGGTTGCATCAAGCTGCCAATGACACCCCACACCCTGCCGTTCGGCACAAACCAATCTTCGACTGCCGTGCTCGCGTAGCCGAACGCGGCCGTGAGCGAGATCTTCGGGAAGAGTTGCGCCTTGGCCTCGCCGATCCGCGCGGTGTTGGCGACCAACCGCTGCTCGGCCTCCCGGATATCGGGCCGGCGTTCGAGCAGCTCGGAGGGCAGCCCGGCTGGGATCTCGGGCGGCACCGGCTGGGCGTCGACCGGTCGACCGCGCGGGATGGCCGTGGGATTGCGGCCGAGCAGGACCGAGAGCTCGTTCTCCTTTTGCACGACGAGCCGCTCGAACTCGTAGACCTGCACCTGAACCCGGTAGAACTCGGCCTCGGCCTGACGCCAGTCGAGTTCCGAGGTCACTCCTCCCTCGAAGCGCAGACGCGCCAGCTCCACGTACTCCCGCCGCGACTCCAGCGTCCGGCGCCCGATCTCCACGCGCCGGTCCAGGTCGCGGAGTTCCACGTAGGCCCGCGCGACGTCGGCCACGAGCGTGATCACCACCGACCGACGCGCCTCTTCGGAGCCGAGCAGCAGCGCAAACTGCGCCTCGGTCGCGCGGCGGATGCGGCCGAAAAAGTCGATCTCCCAGGAGAGGTCCGCCGTCAGGGCATAGATGTCGGTCTCGATGGGCCCCCCGGTGGACACGTCCCCCTCGGGTGTGTGGACGAGGCTTCCTGCACCGAATCGGATGTGACCCGCGTCCCCCGATAGGCCCACCTTCGGGAAGAGGTCCGCCTTGGTAAAGCCGTAGAGCGCGCGCCTCTCCGCAATGCGCTCCACGGCGATCTTGAGGTCCTTGTTCTCGGCGAGGGCGGTCCGGATCAGGTCACGCAGCTGCTCGTCCTGGAACAGCTCCCACCAGGGGATGTTGGCGATCGTCGTGGCCTCGACAGCTGCGTCGCGCCATTCCTCTGCTGTGACGATAGGGGGGCGCTTGTAGTCCGGGCCAACCGCGCAGGCGGCCGCCAGGAGGGACGAGAAGCCGAGGAGCGTAAGCCGACGCCGCATGTTAGTGCACTCCCTCAGGCGAGGCGACGGCTAACGCCGTCTTCGGCGCGGCGCGGTGCCGGACGCCCAGCCCTTGGACGAAGGCGAAGTTGCCCGGGATCAGGAACACGCCGAGAGCGGTGGCGATGAGCATCCCCCAGAACACCGCCGTGCCCATGACGTTCTGGGCCCCTGCCCCCGCCCCGGACGCGAGCATGAGCGGGACGACGCCCAGGATGAAGGCGAAGGCGGTCATCAGGATCGGGCGGAAACGCAGGCGGGCCGACGTGAGGGCCGCCTCCTCGATCCCCATGCCCTCCTCGTGCTTGGCCTTCGCAAACTCGACGATCAGGATGGCGTTCTTGGCGGCAAGGCCGATCAGCATGATGTTGCCGATCTGCACGTAGACGTTGTTGTCGTATCCCATGAGCCACACACCAAAGAAGGCCCCGAGCGCGACGAGGGGCGAGCCCAGCAGCACGGCCCAGGGAAGCCGCCAGCTCTCGTAGAGGGCGGCGAGCAGCAGGAAGACGAACACGATGGCGGCGACGAAGGTCGGCCCGGCGGGCGGAGCGATCTTCTCCTGGTAGGAGAGCGACGAGTACGCGAAGCCTATCTCCGGCGGCATCGTCTCCTTGAACGCCGCTTCGAGCGCGGCGAGCGCCTGGCCCGAGGCATAGCCGCGCGCGGGCACGCCGTTGAACTCGATGGAGCGCAGCAGGTTGAAGCGATTCGTCAGCTCGGTTCCCCCCTGGGGGGTGATGGTGACGAGGGTCGCCAGAGGAATCATGTCGTTCGTAGTCTTGCTGCGGACCCAGATCTGGCCGATGTCCTCGGGCTTGCGACGATAGTCGGCCTCCGCCTGGACGTAGACGCGGAACAGGCGCCCGAACCGGTTGAAGTCGTTCACGTAGCTCCCACCCAGGCTCGAGGCCAGGGCCTGAAAGGCCTCGTTGATGGGGACTCCCAGCTTGCGGGCCTTCTCCCGGTCGAGGTCCACCTTCACCTGGGGGTAGCGCGGGTCGAACGAGGTGAAGATGTTCCCGATCTCCGGCCGCTTCCGCGCCGCCTCCTGGAACTGACGGCCCAGCTCGCCGAGCCGTTCGACGCTCAGGCTGCCGCTTCGGTCCTGGAGCAGGAAATTGAAGCCGGCGGAGGCGCCGAAGCCCGAGATGGTGGGAATGTTGAAGGGGAAGATGATGGCGTCGGGAATGCGGGCGACCTGGGCCTGGAGCCGCGCCATGAAACCGCGCACATGCATCTCGCCGCCGTGCCGGTCGTGCCAGGGCTTCAAGCGGACGAAGATCGTTCCGAAGTTGGGCTGGTAGGTGCTGGTGACGACGCCATACCCGCCGATCGTCTGGTACGACTCGACGCCCTCGGTCTTGCCGATGATCTCCTCGACCTGGGCGAGCACGGCGCTCGTGCGCTCGAGCGAGGCGCCCGGCGGCAGGGTCACGTTGACGCCGAAGATGCCCTGGTCCTCCTCGGGAATGAACCCGGCGGGGAGCGCCCCGCCGAAGAGGCCGGCGCCCACGGCCACCACTGCCACGGCTACGATGGTGAGGATCGAGCGGCGCACCAGCATCTGAGCGCCCTTGATGTAGGCGTTCGTCGAGCGCTCGAAGACCTTGTTGAAGCCCGAGAAGAACTTGCCGAGCAGCCCAGTGCCTGGCTTCGCGGGTTTGAGCAGCATAGCCGAGAGGGCGGGCGACAGCGACAGCGCGCTGAAGGCCGACAGCAGCACGGAGATCGCGATCGTGAGCGCGAACTGCTGGTACATCTGCCCGGTGAGGCCGGGGATGAAGGCCACCGGGATGAAGACCGCGGAGAGGATGAGGGCGATGCCCACGACCGGGGCCGACACCTCCTTCATGGCTTGGACGGTCGCCTCCTTCGGGCTCATCCCGTGCTCGATGTGGTGCATGACCGCTTCGACCACCACGATCGCGTCATCCACCACGATGCCGATGGCGAGCACGAGGCCGAACATGGAGAGGGTATTCACCGAGAAGCCGAGCGCTGGAAAGAAGATGAACGTCCCGATGAGCGAGACCGGCACGGTCAGCAGGGGGATGATCGTGGCCCGCAGGTTCTGCAGGAAGATGAAGACCACGAGGGTGACGAGCACCACGGCCTCGAAGAAGGTGTGGACGATGGACTCGATCGAGGCCTCGACTGCGGGGGTCGTGTCGTAGACGATCCGGTAGTCCATGTCGGAGGGGAAGAACTGCTTCGCCAGCCGCATGGTCTCGTAGATCGCCTCTGAAGCCTGGAGCTGGTTGGCCCCGGGCAGGAGGTACACGGCCATGGCGCCCGCGGGCTTGCCGTCGAGGCGGCCGAAGGAGTTGTAGTCCTGCGAGCCCAGCTCCACCCGGCCCACGTCCTTGACCCGGATCTGGGCGCCGGTCTCGGTCTCGCGGATGATGATGTTCGCGAACTCGTCCTCGGTCACCAGCCGCCCCGGGGCGCTCACCGTGTACGTGAACTCCTGATCCTTGGGGGAGGGCCGCATCCCGACGCGGCCAGCCGGGGCCTGGAGGTTCTGCTCCCTGATGGCGGACATGACGTCGGCGGGTGTGAGGCCGAGCTTGGCGAGCTTGTCGGGCCGGAGCCAGATGCGCATGCCGTAGTCGGTTCCGCCGAAGAGGTCCACCTGGGCGATCCCCGGGATGCGCAGGAGCGGGTCGCGGAGGTTGATGCCGCAGTAGTTGATCAGGAAGTTGGCGTCGTAACTGCCGTTCGGGGAATAGAGCGAAATCAGCATCAGGATGCTGGGGCTCTGCTTCTTCACCGTGATCCCCTGCTGGATCACCTCCTGGGGCAGGCGAGCCTGGGCCGCGGACACCCGGTTCTGGGTCAGGACGTTGGCTATGTCCTGGTTGGTACCCACCTGGAAGTTGACATCAAGCTGCATCCGGCCGTCGCTGGTATTCGACGACTTCATGTAGATCATGTCCTCGACGCCGTTCACCTCCTGTTCGACCGGGGTCGCGACTGACTGCTCAACCGCCACCGCAGAGGCGCCCGAGTAGGTGGCGGTGACGCGGATGGTGGGGGGGGCGAGGAACGGGTACTGCTCGAAGGAGAGGCCGCGCAGGCTGTTCAGTCCCAGGAGAACCGTGATGATCGCGATGACGATGGCGACAATCGGTCGCCGGATGAAGAAGTTCGCCATGGCCTACTTTTTGTCCTCCGGACCGGCCGAGGCGCCAGCGCCGGGCGCGGGCGCCGTGCGGCCGTCTTCGATTGCCACGGTCTGGGCCTGAACCTTGATGCCGGACCGCACCTTCTGGAGGCCCTCCACCACGACCTTCTCCCCCGCCTTGAGCCCGGAGTCGATCACCCAGAGGGCACCGATGCGCTCGCCCGGCGTGACCATGCGGACGTCAACAGTGTCGTCGGGTTTTACCACCGCGACGTTGTAGATTCCCTGCAACTCTTGCAGCGACCGCTGCGGCACGAGAAGGGCGTCCTTCTTCACGTCCACCGCCACCCGCACGCGGGCGTACTGCCCGGGCCGAACGATTCCCTGGGGGTTCGGGAAGGCAGCCTCGATCAGGATGGTCCCCGTCTTTGGGTCGACGTTGCGGTCCACGAAGACGAACCGGCCCGTCTCGGGGTGCACAGTGCCGTCGGCGAGGAGCAACTCGAACGGCGCATTCCCAACGTTGTCCGCACCCCGCTCCTCACGCCTGCGGGCGTAATAGAGGTAGTCCTTTTCGGGGATGCTGAACCGAACGTGAATGGTATCGATCTGCGAAATCTGGGTGAGGAGCGTACTCTGACCTCGGCCTACCAGCGTCCCCGGGTGGACTTCGGTCTTGCCGACGAGACCCGGCTCCGGCGCCACGACCTTCGTGTAACCGAGGTCGATCTGCGCTCGCTCGGCGGCCGCCTTTGCCGCTTCCACGGACGCCTCGGCAGCCTGCTCCAGGGCCACGGCGGTTTCGTACTGCTCGCGCGAGATCGCGTTCTTCTCGACGAGCGGCTTGTAGCGGACCACGTCCTGGTGAGCCCTCACGAGCTGTGCCTTGGACTGGGCGAGGACGCCTTTCGCCTGGGCGAGCGCGGCTTGGAAGGGCCGCGGGTCGATCGTGTAGAGGAGCTGGCCCTTGCGGACGGGGCTGCCCTCCTGGAAGTCGACGGTCTGGATGAAGCCCTCGACACGGGCCCGGATCTCGATTTCCTTGGAACCGCGCGTCTGGCCGATGGCTTCGACGTAGATGGGCACGTCGCGCTGGAGAACGGTCGCCACCTTCACCTCGGGCGGCGGGGGGGGCGGCGCCGCTTTCTCGCCGCACGCAGCGAGGGCGAAGGCAAGCCAAATTCCCGCCAAAGCTCTCGTGCTGGTTTTCCGCATCGTCATTGCTTCCCCCGGCGGCATCCGCCGGGCACAACTGATCCATCTCGTCTCGTGCCCCGCCCAATCTCGCGCGATCACTAGCGGCATGCACTGGAGCAATTCACGTACTGCGAGGATCGAACGGAACTGAGTAAGTTGCTGAATCAACGTGGTGCCGACAAGACCCGCGGAGTCGCATTACTATCAAACCTGCCGCAGGGTGTCAACCGCTCCCTATACTCGGAAACGCGCCGCGCGATCATCCCGAGCAGACCTCACAGGACGTCCACCTCGTAGTTGACGATCAGCCGGAACTGGTATCCCACCTGCTCTCCCCCGTCGTCCACGTAGGCATTGCGGAACCGGAACTGGAGGCCCTTGACGACGGGCACGTTGTAGATAATGTCGAGGTCTCCCTCGCGGGTGGTCGGCAGGCCGTTCCCGGTCGCGGGGTCCTGCTGACCCCTCCCCTCGGCATAAGCCAGGTACACGCTCAAGCCAGGGACCCGAAAGGGGAGGAGCATCTCCCCAAAGTCGTACTTGACGCCAACCCCCCAGGCCTTCTCGCCGGCCCGATCGAAGTCGACCTCGATCATGGAGACATAGCCAGGCCATGATCCGTATGGCGATTGGATCGAGGCGTCGTCACCTGTGAAGTTCGTCGCCGCGCCGACGGAGAGCCCCCGGTACTGGAATCGAAATCCGAGCCCGACATTCCACGTCCTGAAGTCGCCGATCTGCTCGTCCCCCACGCTCCGCTGGTCCGTGCCCTGCACCCCGATCTGTAAGGAGAGGTCCTGGGTGAGCGGCTGCGTGTAAGTCGCCTTTCCGAACGCGGTGTTAAAGACGTTCGGAACGTAGTAGTTCCCCAGGTAGACGTTGAGCGGCTTCACAGGGGTGAGGGTCACCGATGTCAGCAACAGGCCCTCGTCCTCACCCGTGGCGCCGGCCTGCTGGGACATCGAGATGAAGTCGTTCGAGTCCCGGGGCTTGATATCCCACAGGAAGCCGACGTGGTAGCGGACCCACTCGACTGCGCCCTTCAGGGTCACGCCCATGAAGGTGTTCGGGATCATCCGGTTGTCCTGGGGATTCACGTACCCATCGTCCACCAGCTGCCTATAGCCCGTAAGCAGCGCGTACTCCTTGTAGCGGAGCTGGCCGTAGGCCTGGCCGACGACGGTGATCCCTTCCTGTCCCGGCGCGAGGAGCAACGTCCCGTCCCGGTCGTCCGGTGCGTAGAGTGGCTGGGAGGTATAGCCCACGGCCCCGATCCGAAATGTGTCCTCGAGCCAGCCAGACGTATACTCCAGCCAGCCCCCGATTGCCCAGGCCTCGTTCTCCGTGTCGTTCGTGTTCTCTCGGTTGAAGTAGAAGGTCCGGAAATGGAGGTTCAAATCGGTGTCTCGGATGAAGGGCGGCAGGTCTCGCATGGCCTCCTCGAGACCGGGGATCGCCTGCTTCAGCACCGCCGCCGGCGGCTTCGGCAGCGGCGCAGGTGCCTCCTGGACCAGCGCCTCATCGCTGTCGGCTAGGCTCGGCACCGGCAGGAGCAGGACCATGACGGCGACACCAACGGCAAGCCTCGCGGGAAACCGAAGAGGGCGGTCAGCCCGTGCGGCGCTCATGGTTACCAGGGCGAGTGTCGTATGAGCCATGCTGTCTATCGCCGTCAGGGGGTCTTGGCGCCGCCGAATGGCTCAAAGCCTGAACAATGGCAGCGCGAGGAAGGCTTGCACCATGAAGGCGTTGGCCAGGTCCACGAAGAACGAGCCCGCCAGGGTGATGAGCAGGAAGGCCTTCGGCGACGGACCGTAGCGCGAGGCCACCTTGTCCATCGTCGCCATCGCCACCGGCATCGAGCTCAGCCCGAACCCGAGGAAGCCGCCCACCGTGACCGCCGCGTCGTAGTCGCGCCCGAGCGCGCGGAAAAGCACGAGGACCGCCACGAGGGTAGCGACGACGACCTGTGCCGCAACGTTGAGGACCAGAGGGACGACCGCAGCTCCCAAGGTCCACAGCTTGAGGCTCATCAGGTACATGGCCAGGAACGCCTGCAGCGACATCTCGCCCTCGCGCTCGATGGGACCGAAATCGATCTTTGCCCCGAGGGCGTCGGCCGCGTTCGTGATCATGACGCCCCCCAGCATCGCCGTGAGGAACCCCGGCAGGACGAGGCCCGCGGCCTTCCCCCACTCGTTGAGCCATTGGCCGATGGCGACCGCCAGCATGGTGAGGAGGATGGAGCGCATCACCTGTTCGATCGGCGGCAAGGACCGTGCCGGTGCGGGCGTCTCCGGCGCGACCCACGGCGCGGGCGACGCCCCGCCCGCACCGTGCAGGCCGCGGCGCTCGATCAGCCTACCCGTAATCGGGCCCGCCACGACGGCGCCGACGATGACGGCGAGGGTCGCCCCCGCCACGGCCACTTCGGGCGCTCTGGCGAGACCCAACGCCTGGGCCTCCTTCGCCCAGGCGGCCGCGGTGCCGGGGCCGCCGACGAAGGAAATGCTGCCCACCAGCAGCCCCGCGATGGGATGGGCCCCGTAGATCAACGCGATCAGGACGCCGATGATGTTCTGGGCGGCGATCATGAGCACGGTCACGCCACACAGGATGGCCAGGGGCCGGCCGCCCGCCATTAGCGCCGAGAACTTGGCCGATAGGCCGACGGTCGTGAAGAACACCAGCAACAGCAAGTCTGACAGGCCGGAGGCGAACCGGACCTCGACGCCCCCGAAGGCGCGGAGGGCGGCGACGCCGAGGGAGACGAGCACCCCCCCAACGACCGGGTTAGGGATGTTGAGTCGCTCCAGCAGGCCTACGCGCCGGGACAACGCGGTGCCGAGCGACAGCGCCACGAGGCCGACAACGAACGTGTGAAGCTCCGACAGCGCTAGGGTCTGCATGGCTGCCTGCCCCCGGACCTACTGCGACAGCACCATGGCGAAATAGCCGAACACCGTCAGCAGGACGCCCGATACGGCGTAGCCGACGGGGAACCCGACCCACGGCACTGAGCTGCCGATTTCTTTGGAGGCCTCCCGGGCCGGCCCGGAGTGGGAGCGGGCGCCCGCCACGCCCCCCATCAGCACGGCCGGGTTGATCTTGAAGAAGTGATACCCGATCGCCCAGGTCACGAACGGCGGGATGGTGCTGGCGACGAAGCCGACGAGGAAGATCTTGAGTGCGATCGCGCCGGTCAGCTGCGCCAGGAGCGAGGCCCCGGCATTGATGCCCACGATGGCGACGAAGGCGACGAGACCCAGGTCCTCGAGGATGTTGCGCGCGGCGTTTGGCGTGCTGCCGAAGAACCGCAGGCGCGACACCACCGACGAGACGAAGATCCCCGAGAGCAACAGGCCGCCGGCGTTGCCTAGGCCTACGGAGAAGCCGGCCACCGGCACGTTGATCCCCCCGATCAAAAGACCCACGATCATGCCGACCGACAGGGTGAGCAGGTCGGTCCCCGTGCTCGGCCGCGCCACCTTGCCCATCAGCGCCGCCACCTTGTCCACCGCGCTTTTGAGCCCCACGACGAACAGCACGTCGAGCCGCTGAAGGGTCGTGTCGAGACCCATAGGGATCGGCACGCCTCCGCGCTCCATCTTCAACAGTTGGAGTTGGCCGGCGAAATCCTCGTGGCGGAACTCCTTGAGCGCCCTGCCCTCGACGGCCTTCTCGGTGACGAGGATCTCGGCCTGATCGAGGGGGATGTTGAGCGCCTTGGCGTCGGGGACCTCCGGACCGATCAGCCCCATCTTGTCCGTCAGCGCCTCGAGCCGGCCGCCGAGGGCGATCACGTCCCCCTTTTGGAACGCGAGTCCGGGATCGGCGCCGAGCGCCGTCCCGCTGCGCACAATATTGAGCACGCGGTATTCGGGATGCTCTTTGCGGAATCCCGCGATCGTCTTCCCCACGGTCTGCGGGTTCTCCAAACGGTAGGCGCGCAGCCCGGCGGGCCGGTAGCCGGTGAGCCCCGCGTCGTCGAGGTTCGGCACGCCGAACTGCTCTTCGTACTCCTTCGCCGCCTTGCGGGCATCGAGCCCCCACCACCGCGGCAGGTACTTGCAGATCAGGATGATGCCGACCGTGCCCCAGATGTAGGTGATGCCGTAACCGAGGGCGATCATCGCGGTGACCGCCTCTGCGCTGGATCCCTCCGGCACCTTGTACGCCCCCTGGCTGATCGCCATCTCGGCCGTGCCGATCGCCGCCGACATGGTTTGTGAACCTGAGAGGATTCCGCCGACCGCCCCAGCCGGTAGACCCACGAGCCCGCTGCCCCAGACGACCAAGAATAATCCCAGGATGCTGCAGACAACAGCGAGGACGGTGAAGGTCAGGCCGTCCTTTTTCAAGCTGTTAAAGAAGGACGGGCCGACGCGCAACCCGACGCCGTACATGAACAGGTAGTACATCAGCGACTTCGCAAAGTTGTCGAGCTGGAGCTTCACCCCATAGGTCGAGGCCCAGGTGGCCAGGCCAACTCCGACGACGATCGCCGCCGCCACCATGCCCAGGCCGTATCCTTTGAAGGAGAACCGCCCGATCCAGACGGCCAGCCCAACGGTGACGAACAACAAGAGAAACGGATTGGCCCTGAGGAACTGGAAAAGCGCTTCCATGGACATGCCTCCCCTGCGGTGGTGTAGCGGTTACGTGCGCTTCCTCCCGGCCGTCGCGGTCGCGACCTTCGCCGTCGCCACCTGGTCGCCTAATACGGCGGGGCTGATGAGCTTCAACCCCAGACTCGCGTCGTAGCCGTGAATCTCCTTCACGTCGAGCTTCCGCATGAACTCGATGGTGTCGGCCTTGATGACCTGCCCGGGCACCATGATCGGGAAGCCGGGAGGGTACGGGATCACGAAGTGGGCCGACACCAGCGGGGGACCGGATGCGAGCCGTTTGTCGATCTCGGGGCTCATCAGCTTCACGTGCTCGCAGCCGTCATGGTCGTAGGCCATGTAGAACGCCGCGCGCATGTCCCCTTCCAGCGTGTCGCCCTTCGGGTCGTCGCGGAAGCGCTCGTGGAACTGGCTGAAGTTGGGCAGGTCGGGGACGTCCTCCATCAGCGATTTCACACGCGCGGCGAACGCCTTCTTCGCCTCCGCGCCGCCTGTCTCCAAACGCGCCTCGATGCCGTGGGAGATCTCGACCAGGACCTTGAGCAGGTTCGCCACGTCGCTGCGCGTGTTGTTGATGTTGGTCTGCAGCAGGATCGAGTTGCGCGAGGTCTTGTTGAGCTGGATCTCGTACTCGGACGCCAGCAGGTTCTTAAACTGGGTCCCGTCGTAGCCCGCGGTGCCGCACACCAGCGTGAGCCGGGTCGGATCGAGCACGAACTCGTCCTCGCGCCAGGCGCGCGCCGCATCCGCCCAAGTGACGCCTTCAGTGATGTAATCCGTGAGCCCCGAGGCGCGGAACTCGGCCGGGATCATCTCCTCGGGCGAAAGGACGCGGAAGTACTTCGACAGCAGCGGATGGTTCTTCACGTCGCGCCGGATCTCGATCGCGAGCTGGATGGCGTTCATCACCAATTCGTAGCCCTCCAGCTCCATCTGCCGGCGGGCGAGGTCGAGCGTGGCGATGATCTGCAGGTTGGGCGAGGTCGAGGCGTGGGTGAACACCGCCTCCTTGAATGGCTGCTCGTGGAGATGGAAGTCTTCGTCGCCGACCAGCACCATGGAGCCCTGGCGCAGCGCGGACATCGACTTGTGCGTCGAGTTCGTCTGGTAGACACGCAGCTTCGCCTTGCGGGGGTCGGGCACGAGACGCGTCCCGAGCACGCGCTTGTCCTTGGGATCCAGGTCTTTGCCGAGCACCTTTTCTTGCGCGAGATATTTCTCGAGGGAGGCCGGGTCGGCGAAGGCCTCTTTCAGCGCGGCACGCGCCCCCATGGCGGTGCGCGGGCGGTACAGCCACGAGAACCGCGCAAAGCCGAACCAGGCCTCGTCCCACAAGAAGACGAGATCGGGTTTTATGGCCAAGCACTCCTCCATCACCCGGCGAACATCATAGACGTGCCCATCGAAGGTGCAGTTGGTGAGCGTGACCATCTTCACCTTGTCCAGTCGCCCCGCGGCCTTGAGGTCGAGGAGGGCTTTCTTGATGGTGCGCAGTGGGACGGCGCCATACATCGAGTATTTCACCATGGGAAAGGCCTCGACGTAGTAGGGCTGGGCGCCCGCGAGCACCATCCCGTAATGGTGCGACTTGTGACAGTTGCGGTCGGCGATGACGATGTCGCCCGGGGTAAGCAGCGCCTGGTGGACCATCTTGTTGGAGGTCGACGTGCCGTTGGTCACAAAGAACACCCGGTCCGCGCCGAAGGCGCGTGCCGCGGCGTCCTGGGCCTTCTTGATGTTGCCGGTGGGCTCGAGCAGGCTGTCCAGCCCGCCGGTGGTCGCCGAAGACTCCGCGAGGAACAGCGTCGGGCCATAGAATTCGCCCATGTCGCGGATCCAGTTCGACTTGAAGATGGACTTGCCCCGCGCCACCGGTAGCGCGTGGAAGGTGCCGACGGGCTTCTGGGCGTACCTCTTGAGGTTGTTGAAATACGGCGTCTCGTAGCGCTCGGCCACGCCGGCAAGGATCGAGAGGTGGATCTCGAGCGGCTCCTCAACCTCGTAGAAGACGCGGCGCAGCCCCAGGGCGGCGGGGTCTAAGATGATGTCCTCGGGCTTGCGGTCGGCCAGCAGGAACAGGTCGAGCTCCGGCCGGATGCGCTTCACGACCTTCGCGAGCAGGAGACCGTAGTCCTGCGGCGCGCGGTCTTTAGGATCGATGGAGAGTCTCGAGGCAAGGACGCTCCTCAGCAACGGCACGTCGTGCCCGGACGGGTACGGGAAACCGTCATAAATCACCACCGCCTCGAGGTTGGCGTTGAGGATCACGCCTAGGACCGCGTCCTCGAAGGTGCCGACGAACACGGGCTCGTAGACGAACTCGTCCTGAGGGCGGCGCAGCTTCCTGACCTGCTGGGCATGCGCGGGCCAGCGCGATGGCGGCGTGGGCGTCACAAACAGCACCTCGAAGTAGGGCTTGGCCGCCGTTTCGCCGATCGCGGTGGGCATCACCCGTTCCGCGCCGGTCACGTCGTCGTCAAGCTCCCACTCGACGGCATCGCTGCGGTAGCTGCGCGACATGAGCGCCGTGGACACCCGCTGCACCAGCCGCGCGGTGCCCACGGCATCGCCACCGGCCGCACGCTCCTTGATCGCTGCGAGCAGACGCGCGCCGGGGTAGGCCTGGAAGGACTCGAAGGGCAGCAGTTCTTCCAGCGCCGCCGCGCACCCGGACTGTAGCGCCCGCGCGTCGCCGCTGCCGACTCTTGCGGCCCAGGTCTGCGCGGTCTTGTTCAGATCGCGCCAGCGATCCATGCGGGCGGCCACGGCCGAGAAGAAATGATCGATTCGAGGTGTGGGCGCAGATATCTTGCTCATCGGACGCTCCTTTTCTTCACCTGGACAGTCGGCTTGTCCGGGTTGTCCCTATGTGCGATTACTTATGGGATATGGATGGCCGTTACGTTCGACAAAGACGCCTAAGGAACTCGTAACCTATCACGGGCAAGCCGTCGCTGCAACTCGTAAAATTACTGGATTTCGCTGCAGCAATTACGAGGTCATCCGGCCTCCCGTCTCGGGCGGGCAGCACCGCTGAGGGGACCCGGCATCGGCAACCCCGCGCGGATGCGCTGTGAGAACGCGGGATCGCGGTCAGCGGCGCGGGCGCGCGCGTTGACGTGGCTCTGCTGTTTCAGCTCGGCAAACGGCAGGCTCGTGTCGAGCTTGCCCATCTCGTAGAGATATTCGGGAACATAACCGCTCACCAGGATCTTCCACGAGAACGGTACACGGCGGGGATTGACCCGCGCGTGCAGCCAGATGTTTCCGGTGCAGTTGGCGATCAGCGTGTTGTACCATTCCGGGTGCTCCTTGAGGGCGTTGATCTCGCGGATGTACGCGAGGAACAGGCGACGCCCGATCTCGAGTGGCCCGTGCACCCGGAAGAGGTAGACGTCCTCAGGCGGGTCCTTCCGGTAGTTGGTCCGCACGCGGATCACGTCGCGCTCATCACTCACGTTGTAGAAAAGCTCGTACTGCTTGAACAGGCCCTTGATCGCTGAATACTCTTCTCCTTTCTCATCACGCCTTTCGATCGAGATGGCGAGGTAGTCCTTGCCGGCAAAGCCGAAGCTCAGGAAAATGTGGGCAATCGCCGGCCCCGTCCAGTACGAGGCGACCAAGTCCACCGAATCGAGCTGTCGCAGGTCGTAGGTCTTGTCGTAGTACCGAGGCGTGAAATCTGTCTCCGTTCGGTAGTCGAAATTCCGGATGTTATGGACGGTGACGAGGTCGCCATCGATCGTGGCGTAAGGCAACACGGCTACCTCGGGCTTCCAGTCGCGGTCGTTGGAAGGCCGGATGGCGGTGCTCCACCACGCCACCAGCACGGCGAAGAGCGCGAGGAAGCCCACGAGCACACGCCAGCGCCAACGCCGCACTGCGAGGCCGGTCAGCGCCGCGAGTCCGAACAGACCGAATCCGGCAGCCAGTACCGTGCGCACGCCGGCGCTCTGGAGGTCCGAGTAGTAGAGGGCCAGCACCCCCCAGCCGGTCATTGCCGTGAGTACTAGGCCCAGCAATAGCCCGCCCGCGATCTTACACGCCCTCTTCATCGCCCCGTTCCCCGCCCGGCCGCCGCGCGCCTCATGCGGCTCACCGTGCCTCCACGTGCTCCACCAGGATGCGCCGGACCTCGCGGATCGTGTCGGGGTTGCCCTGGCACGAGTGGTCCGAGTCCACGATCTTCTCCGAGGCCACGCCCTCGATGTGGGCACTCGAGTACTTGACCACGCCATCGTCGCCCTGCTCGACCGGCCCGTCCCCCTCGACCGCGATGATCGAGTGGGCGGCCACGCCTGGGGCGATGGGGCTCGCCGAAAGGGTGCGGATGAACGGGTGTCCGGGACGCATGTTGTCCACCGCCGTCGGGAGGCCTCCGAAGGCCTCGCTGACCGCCTCCGGATTTTGCCGGACGACATCCCGCAGATCCTTCACCACATCGGGCGCCGGGGTGACAACAAACCGCACGAGGTCCAGCACCACCGCCGTCACCTGGTAGCTCCCCCGGTGCGGCGTGGCGATGAACACCACCTCGTCGACGAAGGGCAGCGGCTCGAAAAGCATCGTTCGCTGGAGGAGATCTCGTTGCTCCGGCGTCGCCTTGAGCTCCGACAAGGGCACACGGAAGACGTTGTCCCAGAAGCGGGTGCCGCTCTCTGTGACCATGAGCCGCGCCAGCAGGCCACCCTGGCTGTGCCCGATCAGGACCATGCGGCGGAGCGCAGGGTCGCGGCCCTCGGGGTCAAGGCGCTTCACGATGTTCTGGAGCGCCTGGCGGAGCTGGCTCGCCGAGAGGAGGATCGGGTTGCTGGTGCCGTACATGAAGAGCCAGAGCTGGACGCGCTGCCGCAGCGCCGGGTCGTTCTGGATCTCGTTTATCATCTCTGCCCAGCGCGCGGGGCTCGACGCCGTGCCGTGGATCAGCACGACCGGGATGCGCCCGGGACGATACGGATGCAGCATGACGAGGCCGTCGCCGAAAAGCGGGCGGCCGCCCTTGAGGAACCCGGCAAGCTCCGTGGCCCACACCGGCGCTCCTTCAAGCATATAGGCGAGGGTGGCCGTCGGCTCGAGCTCCAGCGGTACCTGCCGGCCCTCCACCTCGACGGCCGTCGCCTCGTCCGCCGGGTACAGCTCGATCCGTCCCCGCACGCGCCCCTCGGCAATCCCCTGGGCCACGTTCTCGAGCCGCACGAACGCCGTGACGGGGACCCTAATGCGTGGGGGGAAGTGCTTGCGCTCCACCTCGGCCTCGGGCCCGCTTCCCACCGGAGTCACCTCCGCCGCGAGCGGGGCCCCCATGCCCGGCTGACGGTAGCGGTTGCGCAGCCCGCGAACCTTGTATTCGATCAGGGGGATGAAGCGGCTCATGCGGTAACTGCCCCAGAGGAAGGTGTCGGGGTCCGCCCGAAGCTCGAGCTGGCCGAAGGGCAGCGCGAGGGTGCGATCCGTGAGGACGACCTCATCGACTTCGGACTCCGGCGGCGACACCTTGAGCCCCAGGCTCAGGCCGAGGTTGTAGAGGTCGCCGGCCAGCAGCACGCGCGGATCGGCCGCCGGGACGGCCGAGGCCCGCTCGTCATGGACCAGGAACGCGTAGGCGTAGACGGCGGCGGCCAGGTAGTAGTCCTGCTTGTGCTCCTTTTCGGCGTGGAAGAAGGAGAGCTCGGCCAGCGCGAAGAGGACGTTGGGGTTCAGCGCAGAGCCCGTGCCCCGGAGCTGGGCGAGCGTGGCCTCGGGATCCTCCTTGAACCGGTCGTACAACCCGCGCCGCTGGAGCAACTGCTCGCTGGGCGCGCTCGGCTCCCCGGCGGAGAGGACGTTCCGCGTGATGTGGTGGTACACCGACTGCGGGTCGGCGCGGGTGACGCCGATCGGGGTGGCGCAGGCGCTGGCGAGCACCAGCACGCCGAACAGGGGCGCGAAACTCTTCAGGGTAGACCGTAGGGATGCCATTCGCAATCTCCTTCCTCCACTATTTCTCCTCGCTGAACATCAAAGCGTTTGTAGTGGTCTCTTGGGCGGCAGCACCTGCTTTCTCCTGTCGCGTCCTTCCTCCGGGCGTGGTCAGCTGCGGCGTGACGTGAACGGGGGCGCTACCGCGTGGCTGCTGCGCGGGCAACGTGGCCGGCGCCTGGGGCGGCGGGGGTTACCCGTGAGGTCGGGCCACGCTGGCTCACGGCTCATCTATGGGGCGACTCCCTCTCCGAAGGAGAGACGTTCGGGGTGAGGGTGGCGAGACCGGCACGCTCGACCTCGGGTCCTAGACCGAAGCGCTCGCAGTAGCTCTTGAACCGATGAGCGAGGTCCCGCGCATCGAGCCCGAAGGTCTCCAGCGAGTATCGGTGCGGACCGTGCCGGTCCTTGGGATGGGTGGCCAGGAAGCGTTGCATCCGGGCCTCGGCCGCAACCGTGAGTGCCATGCCGAACCGGTCGTAGATGCGACGGACGGTCGCCATGGGGTCGCGCAGCAGGTCCTGATAACGGACATCGAGGAACCGGCCTTCCCGTCGGCCGTCCTGACGGGCCTGCATGGCAAGCTCGAGCCCGTTGGACCAGCGCTGGGTCTCCTCGGCGCCGATCTCCACCGGGTCCAGACGGTCGGTGAACGCGCCCCGGAGCACCAGGGTCTTGCTCGCCACGGAGGCCAGCACGGTCACGGGATCCCGGTGGGTCTGAACAACGACCGCGTCGGGATAAGTCGCGAACAACGGCTCGAACCCGAAGACATGCGAGGGCGCCTTGAGCACCCAGTGCCCGGCCGGCGCGCGCCACTGCAGGTGCTGGAGGAATCGCCGGTGGAACTCGTAGGCGGGCCGGCGGTCCGCGGCGGCAAGCCACGTCTGGTACGAGGGTACGTGGTAGTTGTAAAACCGCGGGCTCACGAAGGATGCGCTCATGATCACGATGCACTCGAGCGGCAACTCGGCCCCCAGGGGATGGATCCTCTTGAAGTCCGGCGCGAGTCGGTCGAACCACCGCAACCGCCTCGCCGCCCGGGCAATGCGGGGATCGGTCTCGTAGCACGCCTTCTCCGGCGGGGGAGAAGGCTCCATCACCTCCCAGGCCCGGGCTGCGCGGCTGGCAGGATCCTGGGCCAGCAGGTGATGCAGCAGCGTGCTTCCGCTCCGGGGCAGTCCCACGATGAACACCGGGCGCCGGATCCGTTCCTCACCGATTTCGGGGTGACGCCTGCGATCCTCCTCGAGACGCAGTCGGTTCGCCAGCAGTCCGACGATGTCCGCGCGGGCCACGATACGCCCGACGAGCGTGAGCCGCGCCTCGCTCTCCAGCGCGTGCAAGAGCTGCGACAGAGGCTCGCGGAAATCCTCATCGCCGGAATCGGACAGCCCGGTCTCGCGGCAGGCCACGGCCCGGAGTTCCCGCTCGTCCAGCGATAGACTCCTGATGCCGACACGCTCCACCCCCTCGCCGATCCGATTGAGGGCGCGAAGCGTGGCACGAAAGAGCACGGACGTGACTCTAGCCATGCGCACAGCCTAACGCAGTCTCTTCATCCCACCTCGAACCCCGAGGTTGACCGCCAGTAGCTGAGGGTCTCCCCGGATATGTAATGGGCCCAGGAGGAAATGTGACCGCTTCGCGAGCAGGGTTGGCAAGTCGAGCACGCGTGGAACTCACGCATGGCCCCCCCTCTGGGGTTCGACTCCGGCCCGCGGACGCAGGCCGCCACCCTCCGCGGACCTCCTCACTGCACGCCGTACGGGTGCCATTCGCAATCAATATCTCCTTCGTCTGATACTGTTCCAAATTGAACATCAAAGACTTTATAGTGGCAGGTTTTTAGTTGGCAATCAAGTTCACTGTGACCACCACACCCACTGACCACTGCACCGAGCATCGGCGGACATCGACATTCCCCCTTTTGCTCTGGGTCGGCTGCGAATGCGAGGACGCTCCCCGTGCCACAGCGGGCACCGGTAAGGAACGCCTCCTGATTCTTGGCACTACCGCTGGACCCGTCCGTTCCCTGTTGTCCCAGGAGCGGCATGGGTCGAACGAACATACTGAACGTCAGGGCTACAAGGTATATCCGCTTCATCTTGAGTTCCCTCCTGTCGTTCCCTGTCCACCCCATTTCACGAGTGTGATCCGCAATATTGGGCGTTTCATAGGAGATTCTCCTCCAAGACATCCACTTCAGCCCGGATGGGTGACGGTCAGCGGCCGGAATCCTCCGGTTCGAAGTCACTCTTACAGCGGTCGAACTTCTCCCGCAGCGCCTCTCCATCCACGGTGCCGTGGGCACCGATGGCGACCATCTGCGTGCGCGGTGTCCGGCCGCCCCATTCGTTTTCCAGCGTGAGATCCACCCGCTTCCCGACGACCTGCAATATCGTGCGGCGTTCCGGCGCATCGGCGCTGCGGATCACGCCCTTGCAGCGGTAGATATTCACGGGCAGGCGCGAAGCGACTTCGCGCAGCGCGTTGAGCGACAGTGGCTGCTCCGTCTCGTAGCTCCAGGTGCTGAAGGCGTGCGAGTGATTGTTGTGCTGATGCTGACAGTGCGAATCCTGGCAGGCGTGCTCGTCGTGCTCGCGAGGTTCCAGTTCCAACTGCGCCGCGTCAAAGCGGCCACCCGAGAGTAGGATTTCTAACGGCACATCGCAGCGCTTTGCTTCGATGAGCCGGTAGCGATGGAAATGCTCGTCGAGCCAGGCCGTGATCTTCTCGATCTGGCCGCGGCCGACCAGGTCCACCTTGTTCAGAATCAACAAATCGGCACAACCGATTTGCCAGAGCTTCAACTGCATCTGCTCTGGTGTGGCGAACACCTGCTCGGCGTCTACCACGCACGCGATGCTATCGAGCCGGATGCGATCGCGGAAGCCGGCATCGGTAAAGGTCACCGCAATCCCCGCTGGCTCGGCCACGCCGCTGGCTTCCAGCAGGACGTATTCGGGGCGCTCGGGGCGTTCGAGCACTCGCGTCACCGCTTCGATCAGGTCGTCGCGGATCGAGCAGCAGATGCAGCCGTTGGCGAGACTGATCACGTTGCCGTTGTTCTCAACGCCGACGACGAGCTCGGCGTCAATGTTGATGGAGCCGAAGTCGTTGACCAGGACGGCCACCCGCAGGCCGTGGTCCCCGTTGAGAATGCGGTTGAGCAGCGTGGTCTTCCCCGCGCCGAGGAAGCCGGTGAGGACGGTCATCGGGACCGCCTGCGACGCCCCACGCGGTTCGGATTCCAAGGGGATCATGTGTTATGTCTCCATGGCGCCGCGGTTACTCATCGGCGCCAAATACGGCTTTGATTTTCTGCACGATTTTGTCCCGCACCATCTTCTTGATGTCGATCTTGAAGCCCTTGGGAAAGACCGGGTTGGGTTTCCGGTAGACATCCGGTGGGTAGTAAAGCTTCGCATCATATTCGGCGTTACGGGACGCCGGGTCTTCGATGTCCGGCACAGTGTATTTCGGATCCGGGAAATTCACGGTTGTCTTGGTAAGACCGATGCCAAAGAGCTCCTTGGCGTCGCTTGCCGAGGGGCGCGCGAAGTTCGTGGATTCGGGCAGCGCCGCCTTGCGCGTCCAGATGGCCTTCTTGGTCACATTGACTATCACGCCATCCGGCGCGCCGAACTGGAAGAGACCGTCGTAGTGCGTGCGGATACCCGCCACCATTTCAGGGACCATTTCTTCGTCGTAGGACAGGTGCGTGGCCATGGCGAGGCGCGGCTGCACCTGCTTGAACATGTAGCCCGTTGCATAGTGAACCGTGTGGGCGACATCGATCGTGGGGGTGAGGACCTCCACCGGCATGCCGAACTTCAGAGTTTGGATGTTCAAGGTGTCGGGCTGCAGCTCTGTCACGAAGACGTCCACGCCCTTGGAGAACTTGGCGGTGTTGGAATCCGGCCGGCCATCGCCGGTCCAGACGAAGGAAAGACCGTTCCAGTCGAGGCGGTAGGCCGAAGCCCCGTCCTTGCCGTGAACACGGCGCCAGTGCCGGATGACCACGCCGTCTTTGTCATAGCAGATGCCGTTGTCGTCCTTGAAGTCGAACTCGTTGACGTCGACTTCGTAACCGTCCCCGATCGGAAAGAGGTTGAAGCTGTCCGTGTGCCAGTAGGTCATCTTCTTCATACCCTCGATCATGGCCTTGGTGCCATTCTCGGGCGTGCGGCCCGAAGGACCGGTGACGCGCAGCGGCTTCCAGCGCCCCGCCCAGGCCGAGAAGCCGTAGATGTAGGGGAGCTCGCCGTAGTGATCGATGTGCAGATGGGTGATGAAGATGTCGTTGATCATCTGCATCGGGACCTGCAGGGCCGTGATATTGCGCCAACAACCCGGGCCGAGGTCGAAGAAGAAGCGCTTCCCATTGCCGAGCTCGACCATGATCGCCGTGCCCGCCTGCTTGTGCGTGGGCGGCACCGGCGAGCTGCCGACGAACGATATGCGCATCTCGTCGGAGCCAAGCTCCTCCACCCCCGGGAAGAACGTGTTGGCGTTCGCCACGGAAGGCGTGGGCCGGTAGTAGGGCGGCAGCGTGATGCCGGTGTTGGGTCCGCCGCCGTAGGGGTTCCTGGCGCCGGCAACGAGTGCACCCGCTGCCGGAGCCGCGGCCTGTGGCGGTGGTGCCTTCTCAGCGTCCGACGACTCACGGCTGCACGCGATTCCCGTAGCGGAGGCTGCTGCTGCGGCCAGCCCCTTAAGCACGTCGCGCCGGCTTATGGATGTTGTCGCTTCCTGGTTGTTTGCTGGCTGCTTGTGCTCCGTATTCATCGCCGCTCCTTTCCTTGTGGATGGTTTGCTGGTCTGAGAGTGAACCCTAGAAGCGAGCGTAGAGCCGGAGCCCCAGCACGAGGGCGGTGCTTATGTCCTCGAGCTGCTGCCCCGACGAATCGAGCCCCCTGTTGAGGCCGGGGTTGATGATCTGGAGGTCCAAGCTCGCGTTGAGCCAGCCGGTGAGCGCGAAGTTGTAGTACATCTCGACCGCGTCCTCATGGTCGAGTCCCAGGCTGAGCTGCTGGCGCAGGAACGGAACGAAGCTGTCGCTGAATTGCGTCCGCGCCCAGCCAATCCCGAACGTGTCCTCCGGGCGCCCCGGCACTACCCCCTTGCCGCCGACCCCGACGTTGTACGCGTACTTGACGGGGTTCGCCACGCCGTCGGAGGCCCCGAACCGGAAGAACATACCGATCCCCCGGTCGGGGTGTCCCTCGGGGCTCCAGAGGTACTGGTCGAAGTTGTAGTAGACCGCCCACGTGGAGTCCACGGTGTTGGGCGGCTGGGCCGGGACGAGCAGCTGCGGGAAGAACCGCTCCAGGATGCGTGTGAGGATCGGCCCGGGATTGGCCAACCGGGGGAACTGCTCGGTCAGGAGCAGCTGGGCGATGTTCGACGGATCCTGCTCGAGCGACAAGCGCTCCTTGTTGCTCCACCCGAACCCCACGAGCTGGTGCCCGACCAGGCCGAAGGGCTTGATGGTCACCCGGCCCTGGGCGGCGACGAGGACGCCGTCATCGAACGCTTCGCTGATGTCGTTGTTCGTCGGCTTGCCGCTCGGGTCGATCGCCGTGACGCTGACAATGGCCTCCCTGGGGTCCTCCGTCGGGAGCAGGATGATCCCGCCCCCATAGGCCGAGAACGGAAACAGGTCAAGGACCATGTTGAAATCCAGACCCGTATTCATGAAATCGGTGCGCCAGTTGTGGGCGAACGCGTTGTCGTCGCCGGTGAGCGTATAGATCTTTCCCGCGATAATGCCGAACTTATGGCTGAAAAACTGCATGAACGTGAGGTTCATGAGGGCGGTCGTCTCGTTGCCGAAATCGGGCAGGAGCGTAGCGGTGTTGACCGGTACGAACACCCCGGCGTCCCGGTTAATACCCCTGTTGCCGAAGCCGCTCAACGCATACACGTTGAGGAAGCCGCCCGGCCAGAGGCCCAGCTTTTGCGTATTCACGCCGAGGGTGTACTCGGCATTGCCCCAGAATTCCGCGTCGGTGTCCCGTCCCCCGCTCGCGACTCCCTGTGGGGTCAGGAGCATGTCCACGTCGAGCACGATGCCTTTCTTCGCAAGCTCGTCTCTCAGCCCGCCCCAGTCGCCGGTGACCCGGGGCCGGGACCAGAGGTCACCCGCGTATGTCTCGGGAGCCTCCACCGGCTGCGCGCTCGCCAGGGTCGGCGTGACGAGCAGGGCCAGGGCGAGCGCGAGCGCCCAGTTCCATCGCACACCCCCTCGTCTCAATCGCTGCACCAAGCACCCTCCAGGACAGAATGGCTCGCGAGTCATAGTCATCGACCTCCCTCCTTCTCGATGGCCAATTGCCCCATCATCGTGGGAAAAGAAACGCCATCTGAAAGCGGATGCGCTGTTGCGATTTCGACAGGCGGTTCCGATTCACGGTTCAACGGCATGACTACCGACATCCTTCCCCTATTGCCTGGTGGCGCGCAGGGCTGTCTGAAGCCGGGCCTCGTCCTCTACCCGGGATCCCCCTAAGTCCGACGGGCTCCCAGGAATTCCCTCAAGGTCATTATCCGGACCCCTTGGTATTCTCCAAGCTCCAGCATCGCTCGGTCACCGGTAACGATGACATCGGCACGGCCGGCGATCGCGCATTCCAGAATCCGGTTGTCTGTGTCGTCGCTGAGCATGTCGATCTTTCGCCTTGGCTGCACTACCTCAGCGAGCTCGGCCAGGAATACCGCGACTCGCGCCAGCTCTTCCGCATCGCGCCCGAACTTACGGGCCAGCACGTCGAGAAGCTCATGGATGATGGGCTTCGATATCACAAGCCGCACTTCGCCTTCCACAGCCTTCAGCAAGGCCGCCTGTGCCCGCCCTCCGGGGATGGCGAAGGCGGAGACATAGATGTTCGTATCGAAAACGGCTCTCACTTGCGGAGGTAGCGCTCTAGCTCCTTCTCCGTGAGGATGCCCTTCTCGTTCGCCTTCCGGCTCCAGTAGCCCTGTATGCCGCGGAGCTCTCCTTTGAGACGGGCGGCCCGGGCGGCCCGCAGGGCGTCCTGGATGACGGCACTCAGGGTCTTGCCCTCGGCGCGCGCGAGCTCCTCCGCTTCCATGGCCAGGTCAGGCGGTAGGGAAATGGTTTTCTTGACGGCAGAACCCATGGCTTTGCTCCCCCTTGCATGGCGGATGGTATGAAATAATACTACCACTCAGAGGCCCCGCGGTCAAAACACAATCATGGAGCTACCCATTTGCCAGCGTCGTCATCCGAGATCCTCCTCTAGTTCCCCCCCCGGGGCCTACTGGCCAAGATGCACAAGAGCGTCGCGCACGGGAGCGCTGGAGATCTGAATATGTCCGTCGAATGGCCGGTCCAGCTCCAGGATCAGGAAGATCGCCCCTGAAACCGAGAGCGCGCAGACGAACAGGGTAGCGATCACGGTTGCGTTGGGGGGCCAAAAGAGGCCGAAGCCGACGAATATGACGGCGAGCCAGAAAACTAGCACCACCAGGAATGGCATGGGAACCGAGCCGCCCCTCTCCTCGAACAGCAACCACCGCGTTCGTACGAGATCGGCGCTGATGCTTAGCGTCTGGGCCTGGAGCAAGCGCTGAGTTTCCTTCTGCGGCGAGAGTCGCTGGATCTTGTCCAAGAAGCCTTCAAACTCGGCCGTCGGCTCCAACTGCACAGGTCCGGAAGTGGTCTCGGGCCACATCCGATCCAGCGCGCGGGCAACGGCGCGGCGGAGCAGATCACGGGCTTCCTTCGTCTCCGGTCCGTAATTGGCCATGACGCGGTCGACCAGGATGATATTCGCGGATATCTGTCTAAGTTGGCTTCTCTCTGTGTCGTATGAACCCTTTGCCGAGGCGATCAGCAGGCCGAGAACAAGGGCCGCCATCGTCCCGATCAGCCAAATCTCCAGCCGCATGAGATCCTTTAAATCCGTACTCAGATGATGTTCGGGCAAAACGGCGCGAAGAAACATGCCGAGCAGCGCACCTCCGAAAACGCACGCGAACACGATCCAACTGATGGCCATGTCACTCACGATCCGTCTCTCCTGGCGATCACCGCTATCGGTGGCATCGAGCGGCGAGCGCGAACTCGAGGAAGTACCGGTCGAGGTCCTCCAGCGTGGCGCCGTGCTCGCGGCCGCCCAATGCCGCGTCACAGAGCAGCTCCCGCGCGCGGGCAATCTCCCTGAGCCGGCCGCGCCACCGGAGATCGGCGAGGGTGAGGTCGAGCAGCTCGAGCGCACGCTCGAACGCACCGGCCGCCAGCCGCTCGTCCTTGCCGCGCCAGCGGCGCATCCGTCCCACCTCGGTCCCGACGTTACCGAGCTGCTCGGCGAGCGACAGCCGGCTCCACCCCCCCGCGGCGAGCCCCTGATGTCGATAGGCCGGCTCAGTCATGCGCTGATGAGTCCCGTCACGACGTTCACAATCTGCTGCCGGAGGGCCGGATCTTCGACCGAGCGCGAGCGGTTCCCCTGCGACGGCCGGATGTTGATCATGGAGTCGAACTCGATGCGATCCGCCCCCACCCGGTCTGGATAGAGGTTGACGACCGCCTTCACGAAGTCACCGAACTGCCCATGGGCGAGGGAGCGCAGCGCATCGAGGGTGATCGGCTCGCGAACGATCTGGATCGTCATGGGGCGAGAGCCGTCCCGCACACCAGCGCCTGCTTACCCCGGATTATTCGTGAAGACATGAATCCATCCACCCACCGGGCCATTCCACAGGCCCTCCGGCATTGCTCAGGGTCCTGAGCTGATTGTCCTCTACCGGTATTCGCCGTTCCACAGGGCTTCCAGGAACGCCCTAGTCGTCATTTGTCATGCCATATGACGATTTAGTTGTCAATCGCTCGCTGTTCGGCACTCCTCCTCGAATTAGCGCGTTCCGTTGCTCCTGCACCCGCGCGGCTGCAGCCTATGGCTTCAGTTCTACCGTCACCTTCTCAATCGTGCCGGTGAAGGCGAACGGCTGCTTGTAGGTGAAATCAACCGCCGAGCCAACATCCATGCCGATATCCAGTCCTTCGCCGATCGAGAACTGGATCGGGACGGTCTTTCCCAATCGCCCTTCCGCGATCTTGTTGCCGTTGGCGAGCATGGTGATCGTTCCACCTTTGCCCAACCCACCGCCGTCGTACTTGAAGTCGACGACGAGTGTCGTCTTGCCCTTGGGCAACGGGTCTTTCGCTGCGAATGTGGGGCGTTCGAGCGCAAGGTAGTTGTAGACAAATATCGGCTTGCCCTCGCGGAGATAGAGACCGTACCCGCCGTTAAGGCCTCCGTGTGTGATGATCATCCCGCTGGCGCGGTCAGGGACTTCAATATCCGCAGTGATCGTCCAAGACTTGCTGAGCATCGGCGGCGCGGCAGCGTCGGGCAGACCGATCGTCCCGGGGAAATATGTCATCGTCTTCCGTCCTGCCGTCAGGCTCGGCCGGCCCATCAGTTCGGCGTTCATCCGGATGATGCCGCGCCAGTCGAGCGGCAGCACGTTGTACTTGGCTGCCTCCGCCCCGCCTGGTTCGCCCGCGGCGGGGCGTGCATCGCCCGGACCCGTCGCGGCCTACTTCGAGACGCTGACGATCACGATGTCGTCGTTCTTCGCGTCGATCGTGGCCGCGCCGCAGGCGGTCGGGTTACCCTTTGCGTCGAACCGGCAGCCGAACACGGCAGCAGCCTGCGCGGCGCACTCGAGTTTGTCGAGCTCGACCACGTACCAGCCCGAGCCGGCCGGCTTGTTCCACGCGTTGCCCTTGCCGTAGATGGCGATGAGCATGGCGCCCTCGCCGGTGCCCCCCTTCGTGCACGTGAACGTCCCGTCGGCATAGAGGTAGAGCACCTTGTCCTCATCGTCCCACAGGATATCGGTCCGCTCGACGTTGCCGTCCCCGTCGATGTCGATCTCCTCGACCCAGAACGAGTCCTGGTCACCGGCGGAGTTCGCCGTGGTCACCGCCACGTTGCCCTTGCCCACCGCCGTGCCCTTCTTGGCCTGAGCCGGCGGTGCGGGCGCGTCCGCCTTGCCCTGGACCGAGGCCGGGGGCTGCACCTTGACCGGGCTCTGCGGCGCAGTCTGGGCGTAGATCAGCGCCGCGCCGAGCGCGGCGACCAACAGAAACAAAACAGTCCCCACTCGTCTCATCGCCTTCATCGATTTCCCCCTTTGCTGGTTACGGTCACATCACTGAGTCGCAGAGACACTCGCGGTCGAACCTGCTTGAGTCCCATCACCTCCCTTCTGCTGCGGGGATACCGGGCACCCACCCCTCACGGCACCTGCTTCACGGCCGGCGGCTTCCAGGTGCCGTCAATGATCGACGGCGGCTTCTCCCTCGGCCAATAAAGCCGCAGCATCAGGATGAACTTGCCGGCGGGCGCCGGGAGCCAGTTGGCTTCCTTGTCCTTGCCCGGCGAGTCCTTCTGGATGTAGAGGTCCAGCGACCCATCCTTGTTGTAGTTGAACTTGGACCGCGAGCTCAACGTGTAGCGGTTGAGCGGGTTCGGCACGAAGAAATACTGGCCGTCGTACATCGTCAGCGACCAAAAGCCCCTGACCGGAGGCGTCTGCCCCTTGGCAAAGTGCATCACGTACTTGTTGGCGCCGTCATATGGCTTGCCTTCAACGTCTACCTCAGAGGTCGGATATACCGCGTCCTGGGGCCGGTTGGCGCCGAGGCCGATCGCCGTGATGAGCGCCCGCTGCAGGTACTCTGTGCCATAGATCCCGGTCTTCGTTGTGAGAGTCCAACCATTGACCTCGGTGCCGGCGGTCTTGAAATGGGCCATGATTTTCTCGATGCCCGCTTTCGGCGCCCCCTGCAGCCCCTTCTGAACAGCCGGGTCGCCCTTGCCGATGTCAAAGTCCTGGCCTGGGACGATGCCGATCTTCGCCATGTTGGCGACCATCGGGGCGTCCGCCTTTGCCGGCGGATTGTCCTTCATCAGCGCCGCCAGGAGCTTGAAGTATTCGCCCGCGCTCATCCGGTTCACCTGCTCGCGCACCGCGGTTTTCATGTCCACGTTCGGGTCCACCCTACCCGGGGGCGGGGTGTACGGCTTGCCGTAGCTGCTCAGCGGAACCAGCTTGAACTCGTCCTGCAGGGCGTGCACAGCCTTGTAGTCCTCCGGCGTGCCGGTGCAGTAGATCCGCCCGAGAATCCAGACCATGCTGGTGGGCGACTTGTATTCCTTCACGCCCCCGGGGAGCGTGCCCTTCCAGCCCGGGCCCGTGATGGCGTACGTCTGCGCCTTGGTCCCGGTGGTGCGCTTGCCCGGAACCTGGAACACGTCGGTCCAGCCCGAGAGCATCGGCATCAAGTAGTAACGGTCTCTTGCATCAGGAATGCTCAGGACCCAAGGCTCCTTGGCGAGGTCCAGCCAGGCCAGCGTGTAGAGCGTGTCCGCGTTGGGCGCGGTGACCTCCTTGTCCGCGGGCGTGGGGTAGCTCCTCAGCCTTGCGAACTGCCCTATCGGGGCCAGTTTCCCGTCCGGGGCGGCCGCGTTCGTCAGCACCCGCCGGGTCAACTCCATCGTGACCAGCGGGTAGCCGTAAATGTACGCCTCGGTGCCGAGCTGGGCGGCCTCGTCCTCGGTGAGGGTTACAGCCGGACTCATCGACCGAATGCCGATCAACGTCATCATCAGCAGACCGGCCAAGACCCATCTGGGGCTGTGATAGGCCCAAAAGACTTTCTTGAGAGGATTCACCTGTGTTCTCCTTTGCACGTGTGTCTTCGGTTTAATCATTCGCTTTCGATTGATGGAAACCTGCAAGTTGAAAAGCTCCGGTGGCGCGTGCGCGCGCCGCGACGGTCACTTGGAATCAGGACCGCCCGGCGTGATGGCCTGCGCCAGCCTCATCCCGACGAGCTGCGCCACCACCACCGCCATGTAGAACTGCCCGAAGATCACTTCGAGCCACGTGAGCGTGTTCGCAAATGGCGTGACAGGCGTGATGTCGTTATAGCCGAGGCTCGTCAGCGTGGCGAAGCTGAAGAAGTTGAACAGCGCGTGCAGGAGGTGCCGCTCCTGAAGCTGCCATGCGATCTCCGGTTGCACGGCGAAGGAGCTCGGCACAAGAAGCTGGAGCACCACATACAGGTTGCCCCAGACGACGCCTCCGAGGAGGTAGCCGGAGACGGCGCCGAGGACGTCGCCGCCCCCGATCACGCGCTTCCGGAAGATGTCGCGCAGGATTACGGCGACCGCGAGGCCCATGAACGCGATCATGAGGGTGTTAAACAATAATGCCGAAGCGACCCGCATGCGGTCCGGCAGGACGAGATACGCGAGATAGAAAGCGAAGGCCGGCAGGACCAGCACGAGGGCCAATTGCCGTTCCCACCCTCGTCCGAAGATGATGAAGAGCACACCCAGCAAGACCGCGGCGAACATGCCGTCGAAGAGAATGCGGGTCGCGAGGCCCCCGTACGCGAGCAGCGGCTGCGCCACCAGCATCGTTACCAGCGCGGCCAGCAGCGCCGAGTCCTTTCCGATCGAAGTCATGTGCGCCTCGCTCCCGTAGGGCACTAACATCTACTATCAGGAGAGCCCCCCGCAACTCGTAAAATTACGCGGTTTTGACGCGAAATTTACTGGCCTAACCGCCAAGACTATAACCTCTCCTCGCCTCAGCCGCCCTTCAGGAGCTGCTCGCGCGTCCGGGGGTAGGTTCTGATACTGGTAGGCGAAGTCGAATTGGGTCAGCGGGTTTGTTGGGTCGGCCCGCCCCGCGGAGCCGGCACGCGTGGGGCCATACGCTTACTTCGGTGCTCTCGCATAAACATCTATGACCAAATACTCGCTCTTTCCGTATAAGGCTCCCATGACATATGGCTGCTTATAGTGCAGTGTTATTCGTTCACCAGACCGTGCATACCCTTCGATCTTCCTTGCTGTTTCGTCACCCTTCACAGAGAATTGCCAGATTTTCATGGTCACAGGACCACTGAGATCTTCGCCAACTATGCCCACGTTCAGATCGCCTTCCCATGTCTTTATAATGTATCCTTGCTTGCTTATCTTATAGACGACCCCAGCGCGTTCGCCTTCGCTATAGGTCAGAGGAATGCCAAAAAGCTTATAGCTTGCAAAACTAAGAAGTAGAAGTAGAAAAGAAAGTAACGCAACACTGTAAGACACAGCCTTGCGCATGTGAATCCCCTTCTTATTGGGCCTCTCTATCCATATGCCGCCACGTCAGGCAGAGGGTTCAGCCTGTCCCGACACGAAAAAGGGGTCAGACCCCTTTCTGCTTTCCATTTTTTAAAGGGGCCTGACCCCCTTTTCTATTGCTACTCAGGGAGCCGACCGTGGCAGTTCGGCGATGATCTCTCGATCACTTCGGCACGTACGTGAATTTCTGGCCGCCGAGGGCCGCCGCGGCCATCACGCCCCCAATCGGCTTCACGAAGACCGCCACGCCGTCGACAAACTGGGTGCTCGTGGCCGTGCCCTCCTTCGCGATCACCGCGGACGCGTTGGCCCCAAAGTTGAACTGATTCGCCTTGAAGCGATCCATCGCCGCCTTGTTCTCGAACACGATCAGCTCACTGTAGGTCTGGCCCCCGAGCTGTAGCCCGAGCGATCCCTCGCTCACGTCAGCATACCCGATGTGTTGACCTTGCTCGTAGACGACCCCGCGGCCATAGGCCCCGCCGATCCCTGCCCCCCCCTTGGCGACCTCCGGGAAAAAGGCATAGCCGTACCCCTTCTTGGCGAACGCCTCCACGCCGGGGTCCACCTTGTGCCACTCTTGTCGTGAAGACGCGGCCTCCCTGAGAAGTCTGTCTCTCTCCTCTTTGGTGCCTGGCGCCGTACTGCAGCTGACCAGCAGTCCCGTAGCGAGTGCGATCACCGTTGCGGCACGCGTTGTGGGTGTCATAGCACTTCCTCCTTCTCAGTGAGTGGTTGAGCGTAGCGGGGCACGCCCGCCAGAGCGAAATCGTGCAGAGAAAGACTGGACCTCGGACGCGAATTCCAAGCCACTAACATCTATTATCAAGAGAGCCCCCCAGCAACTCGTAAAATTACGCGGTTTTGACGCGAAATTTACTGGCCTACCGGTGAGACTCTAATGAGGGCGGAGCGCTCTAAGGGCTTGGTATTGCAGCCCACTTCTCCTCTTTTCAGCCGCCCTTCTGGAGGTGCTCGCGCGTCCGCTGGCGCTCCTCCTCGTGGGCTTGTGGGCGACATTCAACGCCCCTGCTCGAGAGCCTGCAACAGTCGGCGTGCCTCGGGCTCCTCTGGAGACATCTCCACCAGCTTGCGGGCCCAGGCGATAGCGGCCCTGCGATTGCCCGCTTGCGACTCATATTCGACCAGGGCGACGACGATCTCGCGGTCGGATGGATGCCGCTCATGCGCCCTTGTCAGGACGTCGAGCGCGCGTCGAGTCTCGCCGGTTTCGTGCAAGGCCACGCCGTACACGTACGCGTATCGCGGCGCATCAGGTCGTCGTTGGGCCGCCTTGGCGAGTTCGGGAATCGCGTCGCGCAACCGTTTCTGACGCACGAGCGACAGGCCGAGCGCGTGGGAGGCATCCCCATTCCCGGGGTCGGCCTTCAGGCCCTCGCGTAGCGTCTGCTCAACTCTGTCCTCTTGCCCTTGCTGGCGGTACAGGTCGGCGAGATTGATGTAGGCAGGCATAAATGACGGTTGCTTGCGAATGGCGGTGCGATACGCCTGTTCAGCAGCGTCGAACTTGCCGAGCTGCGCGTCGAGCGCCCCGAGATTGAGATGTGCCTCGGCGCGGTCCGCGTTGAAGGCCTGGGCTTGGCGGTATTCGGCGATGACCTGATCGAGCGTCCTGAGCTCGGCGGCCGTAAAGTGATCGCGCGGGACGCCCACGAGGGTCGAAAGCGCTTCCAAGCGCACGGTGCGGATTGGATCGCGTAGCAGCGGAACGCCCAGCGCCACACGGGTGCGTGGCTCCACGGCCGAGAGCGCCGCCGCGGCGGCGCGGCGGACGAGCGGGTCGCTATCGCGCAACGAGGTCTCTACCACGCGGAGCGAGTTCGGCCCCAGATTCCGGTGCAGCAGACTCAACGCCGTCGCGCGGACGATGGCCGGTGTCGTCGCGTCCTCCACGGCCCGAACCAGTAGGGTTTCTGCGTCGGCCCGTGCACTCCGGCCGGCGTGAATTGCCTCACCGTAGTGCCAGCCTCCCTTGCGATCCGGTCCATACCACTTGGCCACCGCCTGGGAGGCCCATTGCGCGGAGCGATCCCTGTGGCAGTCATTGCACGCGTTGGGCGTGGCGAGCTTCATGGAGAGGTCGGGCCGCGGTATCCGAAAACTGTGATCTCGCCGGCCGTCTACGACCATATAGTATCGTTTGATCATGTGGCACGAGACGCACCGGGCGGCCTCCGTGCCCGCATTGTGGAAGTGATGCTGCGGATCGTCATACTTCGAGGGCAGGTGACATTGCGCACACACCGCGTTGCCCGATCCGCGCAGCCGGGCGCTGTGGGGGTCGTGGCAATTCGAGCAGGTCACGCCTGCGTGGTACATCTTGCTTTGCAGGAACGAGCCGTACTCGTACACCTCGTCCTTGATCTGCCCATCGGCGTGATAGAGCGGCTCATCCAGGAACGCCACGCGATGAGTCCCTGCCAGGGGCTGACCATGCTGATAGTCACCCCAGATCTGCCCCCGACGGGCATGGCAGCGCCCACAGGCTTCAACCTCCACCCGGGACGCCAGGGGCTTGCTGCGGCGCGCGGTCGCTTCACCAAGCGAAACAGTCCAGGTGCCTCCCGACGTGTCCTTGATTTGGAAGACCAGCCCGAGCGTGGAATCAGAACGGCTCTGGCCGCGCTGAGCGTCCTCTGCCCACACGACATGACGGGAACCGGGGCCGTGGCAGGCTTCGCAGGACACGTCGATGTCGGACCAGGAGGTCTCGAAACGATCCTCCGCGGGGCGGTAGTTCTTTTGCAGGCCGGTCGAGTGGCACTCGGCGCACATGAAGTTCCAATTCTGCGACGGGCGCGTCCAGTGCAGCTCGTCGCGGTGGTCGATCTTCTCCCTCGGGTACAGATGGAACCAGCGCTGTCCCCCAGCCGCGGCAGGCCGCGTGTCCCAGGCGATGCTCAGGGCCTGATAGCGCCCGTCAGGAAACGCGATCAGATACTGCTGCAGCGGCTCGACACCGAAGGTGTACCTGATCTCGAAGTCGGCGAGCTTCCCGTCCGGGCCGTCGGTGCGCACGAAGTATTCGCCGTTGCGCTTGAAGAAGGTCGAGGTGACGCCGTCCTTCCTAAACGTCGCGTTGTTGAAGTTGCCGAGCACTGTGGTCCTGTCCGCCGATTGCATCGCGAGGTCGTGGTCTGAGCCTTTCCACAGCTCAGCCTCCCGCTGATGACAGGCGGCACACGCCTCGCCGCCAACGGTGGTTGATTTGGCCGTTGTGGAAGCTCGTTCGCCTTCACAGCTTGTCACCAGCGCAACGACGAGCATCCCGGCGAGCCATGGCGCTGTCCGCGTAAGCACACCCCCAGTCATTTGGGCATTCTGGTGAATTCGACATGAAACGTTTCCCGGTGCGCGGCCTGGAAGTAGTCGCCCACCAGCCGGTCCTGCTCTGGCAGATAGGCCAGGTCGTAGGTCGAGCCGGGATAGTTGGCGTCGCGCAGTTCGATGAAAACCTGCAATCGGCCGCCGTCGTGACGCCACTCGGCACGTGAGACGTTGATCGGTCGCGGATTGAAGTAGGCTGCGTCCAGGATGCCATTGGTCTGTGCGCTGCGAATTGCAATCACATAGCCCCCATCCGGTCGCAGCCACCGACCGATCAAGCGATCGGGGCCCGCCTGGTCCGGGGCGAGCGCCGCCACCGGACCCGTGGGCTGACCGGTGGGACCAGCGGGCGGTTGCGGAGACCGGCTGGCGAGCACGACCAGCCCGATAACCACGATCACTGCCAGGGCGCCGCCCAGCCAGAGCGCGCGGCGCGACTTGGCTGCCCGTCCGGCGGTCGTTTGGCGGTTACGTGCTTTCTTCTTTGCTCCTGCCATTGCTTTTGGTCGAATCAGTCTATTTGGTCTTACCGCTCAAACAGGAACACGCGCTTACGTTGCCCGCATCGGTTGTCGGGCGGCCAGGGCAAACATCACCCATGTTCACGCCTCCTTTCGCACGGGAAAAGCGGCCTGACCCCATTTTTCTCAGTGCCGCTACTTCGCGATACCCTTCCTGAACTCGTCGGAGGACACTTCCAGCACCTCCGACGCAGGCAGCGTCGCCTCGGCGCCTGTCTTGGCGTCCTTGAACATAATGGTGGTGCCGCCCTTCTGCCGTTCGACCCCTTCGGTGTAGAATACCCGCCCCGAAGTCGGATCGGTCACCTTGTAATAGCTCGCGCATCCGCCCAACGCCACTGCAAGAGCGACGACCGCCGTATAGATTGCCTGCCTCGCCTTCATCGAGCACTCCTTTCGTTGATTTGGTGACTACGCCTACTTCGGCTCCTTGTCCTCCTACTACTGCCGAACAGGGCCGGGTGCGTCGCTGGCCTTCCCTCCGTCGCACGCGCTCAGGAGTTGTCCCGCGTCTCAGTTGGACGCGGTCGCGAAGAGCAAGTCGTTGGTCTGCTCGTCGACCAGAGCCATGCCGCAGGTGGTCGGGTTCTGACTGGCGTCGAACCTGCACCCGTAGGCGCCGTCCATGCTGGCCGCGCACTCGCCCGCATCCAGGGTCACGAGGTACCAGCCCGAGCCGGCGAGCCGCCCGCGCGGGTTGCCCTTCCCATAGATAGCAATCAGCAGGTCGCCGGTGCCCCACCCGCCGCCCCTACACTTGAACTCACCGCCGCCGTAGAGAAACAGCATCTTGTTCTCGTCGTCCCAGAGCAGCTCGGTAACCTCCACGTTGCCATCACCGTCGACGTCGATCCCCTCAAACCAGAACCAGTCCGAGTCACCGGCGGCGTTTGAGGTGTTCACCTCCAACATCCCCTCGCCGATACTCGTCTTCTTGGTCGCACTCGCGGGCGGCGTGGGGGAGTTCGCCTTGGCGGCGACCCAAGCGGGGATCTTGATGATCACCGGGCTGCCGGCGCTTGGGGCGTCGGGAGACACAGTGCTGCAGCCAGCCAGAAACGGCAGCAAGGCGAGGGTCACAAACATCCTGGTTATGCTTGCCCAGCGTTTCATCATGTCCACCGTTCTGTAAGTGAGGGCTGCGGCCTTTCCCCCGAAGGGGCCCATCCGCAGCCGATCGCCCCAGCGCTCGATCCGATTCTCTTGCACTGCCGTTCAGGGCTTCTCGACGGGATCTTCGCTTCTGTCTGGCCGCCACCACGAGGGTGAGCGCGGTACAGTATTGATGATTGTGGACTTGACCCCTCTTGCGACGCGCCTTGGCCCCAGGGCCGGTCGCAGGCTTCTACTTGCCGGCCGCCTTCGAGACCGCGCCAATCAGGCCAGCGGCCTGCGGGTTGGTCACCGCGTGCCGGACCAGGATCGCCGTGGGAGTCACCTCTTTGCCGTAGTACGCCTTGTTCAGGCCGTCCCTCGCAGCCACGACGGCACCCTCGAGGGAGACCCCGGCATACAGGCCTTGGGCACGCGAGTAGCTGACGAGGTCGACGCTGAGGTTTGCCGTCGCGGCCTCCGCGCCAGCGCCCACTGGGCCCAGAGCGACCCCGGCGTCGGCGCCGAGCTTCGCGCTGGTGGACAGGAGCGCCGTGACGCCCCGATCGGTCAAGGCCACGAGGACGACCTCTGCGGCCTGACCCCCGGCCTGGAGGCCGAAGCTGGCTTCTCCGATGGTATAGAAGGCCGGCCCTCCCCATTTCCGCGCCTTCGCATCGTGCGCCAGCAGCACCCCGCTGCCACCCGAGATCCCCACGAGGAAAGCGCCCTTGAGGACCTGCGGATAGCTCGAACGGAAACATCCGCTCGGGGCGTTCGAGAACGCGCGTGACCGCTTCGATCAGGTCATCGCGGATCGAGCAGCAGACTATCTCGCCGACCGCGCCTGAAACAAACAATCGGCCGGCGGTGGATCGTGGCACGCGCTTTCTCGCTTGACGTATTACGAGAGGTGTAATAGATTGAGCCTTGATGATTCGATCCTTCCGTTCCAGGGATGCCGAGGCGCTGTTCGGTGACATGGACGTGCCTCGGTTTCGGGCCTTTGAGCGCATCGCCCGCAGGAAGCTGCTGTACCTCCATCGCGCCCGGTCCCTACAGGACTTGCGGGTCCCCCCGGGCAATAGGCTGGAAGCATTGAAACGCGACCGCAAGGGACAATATAGCATCCGCATCAATGACCGGTGGCGGATATGCTTCGTGTGGAGAGGCGGCGACGTCTACGATATCGAGATCGTTGACTATCACTAAGGGGGTACTTATGGCGTCCAAGAAGCTGCTCGACCCGATCCATCCCGGTGAGATCCTCCTCGAGGAGTTCATGAAGCCACTGGGCATCAGCATCAACAGGCTCGCGCGGGAGATCGCTGTTCCGCCCGGCCGGATCAGCGCCATTGTCAATGGGAAGCGTGCCATTACTGCCGATACCGCCCTCCGGTTGGCCAAGTACTTTGGCGTCTCCTCCGAGCTCTGGCTGGGGCTTCAGGCTGATTTCGATCTGCGGCTCGCCAGACGCCGGATTGGCCCGGAGATCGAGAAGCGAGTCCACGCGCACGTAGCCTGATTGCTGTATTGAGGCACAGCCATAGCGCGAGTTCATCGCAAGGCTGGCTCGCGAACACCGGGTTGTTTTCCTGGTGGACGTGCTCATCGCGCGGCGGGCGGCTCATAGGGGTCGCTCGTGCCCATCGGGATTGGCGGGTACTTCTTGAGGCTCCCCTGGAATGGCGCCAGCGACTTGAACATCGCGTGCATCACCCAGGCGTGCGTGATGAAGGTGTTCAGACTCTCGTCCCACCCCGGCGGCGGCTTGGGTTTCCGGCTCATCATGAAAGCTCAAAGGGAAAGATCATTCGCTCGAGTTTTGCGCCTTACTCAACACGATTGACCGGCGCCAGCGCTCAAGGGGGCGGGGCCTGGGTGCTCCAACTCCCCGGGTCCGCGCCCATTTTTTCGCCCAGGTCCGCTAAGGCGTTCATGGTCTCTTTGACGAAGACCCCGGGGACCGGCGGCGACCAGTCTCCGGGAATGGCGACGATCACGCGTCCGGTGGAGGTCATCGGCTCCCTCGCTCCTTTCGCCGGAAACCGAGAAACGGGCCCACGGCCCCCGCCCCGCCGGCTACTTGCCCGGCGCGCCGCCCGGCATCAATGCCTTCCGGGCTTGCTGCCGCTCGATGTATTCCTTCTGCACGAGGCTGTAGGCGATGTAGTACTTGTAGATGTTGCTCACGTAGGTTACCGTCTCGCGCCCGATCTTCTCCGCGGCGATGCGCTCGACGTTGTGGAACCAGACGTTCGGATCGAGTCCCCGCGTCGCCGTCTCCTTCCGGAGCTGCTGGATTCGCCCGGCGCCGGCGTTGTACGAGGCGAACGTGAACAGCCCCTTGTTCAGGTCGTCCATCGGCTCGTTCTTGTAGTACTGGTCGATCATGAACCGGATGTACTTCACGCCGGCGTGGATGTTCGGGTCCACCTGCGTGATGTCGCCGACCTTGAGCTCCTTCCCCGTCGCCGGCATGACTTGCATCACACCGATGGCGCCGATCGGGCTGCGCGCGTTGTGGTCGAGCCGGGACTCCTGGTAGCCCTGCGCCGCCATCAGCATCCAGTCCAGGCCATACTGGTCGCCGTACTTCCGAAAGTACGCGATCAGCTCCCGGAACTTCTTGAGCTCCGCATCGGCGGTCGCGCTCTTCACATACCGCGTGCTCTTCAGGTAGCGCCGGAAGACCTCGTTGCCGAACGCCGTCCCCTTGCCGTGGGTCGCGCTGAACGCATCGAGCTCGGCCTTGAGCTTTGGGCTGTTCTTGCGGATCGCCCAGGCGATCTCGCCTTGCGTCCTCACCGCGACCTCGGGATGGAGGACGATCTTCGGGAAGATCTGCTTCCAGAACTCGGCCTTGTGGCTATCCACCACCAGCACCGGGATCAGGCCGGCATTCTGCATCTCGAGCAGGTCCTCGTCCTCGAGGTCCTCCGGCGCCGGCACGAGCTTGACCTCGGGCTTCCCTTCCTTCTTGAAGCGCTGGTTAAGGGCAACGAGGCTCTCGTAGTAGCTCGAGGACTGCCGGACGAAGACCTCTTTGCCCGCGAGATCGTCAATGGTTTTGATCTCCGGCGACCCCGGGCCGGTAACCACGAGTTCCCTCACGTCGCCGAGAATCGGCCGCGCAAAGTCCACCGTCTTCTGCCGCTCCGGCGTAATCGTGAGATTTGCCGCGGCAATATCCCCGTGTCCCTCCACGAGCCCAGGTAGCAGTTCGTCCCGCCCCACCGGGATGAACACCACGCTCACCCGGAGGTGCTTCGTCTTGAGCTTCTTGTTGAGCTCGTTCTCGAACGCGTGGAACGTGTCGTAGGTCACGCCGCGCTGCGTGCCCCCTTCGATAAAGTAGAATGTCTTGCTATAGACAACCAGCACGCGGATCGAGCGCCGCTCGATCATGCCGTCGAGGTCGGCCTTCCACGTCTCGGTGGGCAAGGCAAGCCCCATTCTTTCCTTGCGGGGTAGGTCCGCAGCCTCGCCTGGCCCGGGTCCCAGGCAGCCGAGCACCAGGGCCCCTGCGCATAACAGCCGGACCAAAACCGTTCGTTTCATTCTCACATCCTATTTCTTGATCCGGCTGATCTTCGACCCCTGCAGGCCGAGCCCCGCCATCAGCCCCTTCTGGCTGAAAAAGAACGCATAAACATCGTCCTTGGCTGTCGTGGTTGTGAGCGCCTTGGCCATGCCTTCGTCCACGATGACGATGCTCGGGCCGGTGCCGATCTCCCAGCCGTCGCTCTTGTCGAGGTATTTCAGCGCAGAGTCGGTCATGAAGAACAGCGCGTACCCGAACGTCTGCCCGCCGGCCTGCAGGCCATACGAGGCGGCGACCGTGTTGTAGTAGGCGACCGTCTTGCCGCCCTTGCGCAGGGCACCCTCGCCGTACTGTCCGCCGACGATGAACCCGGCCTTGAGGATGCTCGGGAAGACGAGGATACCCTTTGCCTTCGCCCCGAGTTCCTTCGCGGCGGGCGTCCCTTCGTAGAGCGCCTGCAAAGCGGCGGCGGCCTCCCGGTTGAGTTCGGCCGCGGAGGCCGTGTACCCCGGCCGCGGGTTGATCACGGCGACGACCGCCATTGCGAGGATGAACGCGGTCCCAACGATTCGGACATACTTGGACATGTTCTTCTCTCCTTTGATTCGCCTCATCAGGTGGCGTGCTGATGGTCCCGGGTCAGAAAAAAGGGTTCCGTATCGAAGACCGGGCTACTTGACCAGGGGAATTTTCTCTGCGAGCTCGTAGCGGATGACCGCCTCGATCTTATTCTCGATCTGGAGGTAGCGGGCCACCTTCTTTTCCGGCAACGCCTGGCGCAACTTCGGGAGGTATGATTGCTTGAGTTTGACCCGATCCCCCTCGATCGCCAGGTATTCCCCTACGAGCTTCTTGGCTGCGTCGTCGGTCATCGCCTGGTAGTTCTTGGCGAAGTCCTGGATCAGCACGAGCATGCGCCCATTCAGCAGTCCGAGGTCCTTCTGATAGCTCTCATAGACCGGCCAGAAGGCCTGGGCCTCCTTCTCGGTCAGGCCCATGTTGGCCGCGACCAGCAGCTTTTTGTCGGCCTGGATCTTCTCGCGCAGAATCTGCATGGTATCCGCCGGCTTGTCCTGCGCCAGCACCGGCAGTGCCAGCAAACCGAGCAGCAGCGCTATGGTAATATGGATGCTCCGCATCGATATTTCTCCTTTCTGGAAGTGTGAACACCACGGTTGACCGCAATGCCTGCCGACACCCGCACGGGTCCAAAACATGCGCGCTCCTTATCATCGGCCGGCGCATGGGGACCCCGTTCAGGGGGCTCTCCCGTCTCCGTCACTGCCTCTTCCAGGTCCTGTCCGGACTGAACCGGGTCATGGACGGCGCAATTTCCGCGGTCTTCGGGCCTAGGTCCTTCTGGTAGACCACTCCCTCGTGGTTTACGATCAAGGTCATGATCCCGGAAGATCCGTACTGTGCCGGATAAGCGACCATGCCGAAGCCGCCCATCATCTTGCCGCGCACGATGTAGTCGTAGGCGCCGCCCGGCGCATCTTTCCCCTGCCCCGTGAGGATCTTGTAGTAGTACCCGTGATAGGGGACCGGCTTGCCGCCGCCGCCCTTGTATCCCTCTGCTCTAGCCTGGGCCACCAAGGGACCAAAAGGACTCTCCTCTTCGCCCGGCGTCGATTCCCAGTACAGGCCGTCGCGCTTCCCTTTGGTGCTAATAAACTTTTGCGCATACTGAAGGAGCGAATCACCGTCAGGGTCGCGTCGATAGTACTCGCGTTGCGCGTCCACATAGGCCAGGCAGACTTGGATGACGTCCAGCTCGTTGCGCCCTATGCGGCGGTTGAGGATCTCTTCCTTGCCCTCGGCGGTATCGAAGCGCCAGCCGGCACTCTCCTTCACCAGCGGGATAGGAAACGGCCACTCATCCTTGCCGATTTGCAGGAAAACTGTGGTGTCCCCCGACTTCACCAGACTGTGAGCCTCTTCGTACGACTTGACGAACCGCTCCCGGATCTCCCGATCAGAGACCGAATCGCCGGAATCGATGATGGGCCTGGCCTCCGGCCCCAGGATCTCCAGAAGCGCTTTTTCGTCGTCTGTCTTCGATGCATCAATCAGCGCCCGGACGCCTTCCTCCGGAGAAGGAAAGCTCTTCTGCGTGGCGGCCGCGCCAATCGCCACCCCGGCCGACGCCGTCGCGACGATGACCACGGCGATGATCGGGGTCAGTCGCTGCTGCCGATTCCTCAAGAAACACTCTCTGAACTTCGCGATGGATCCACACATCTCAATTTCCTCCTGAGGGTTCGGTTGATCACACCGGTGGAAAATCATTGCTGATCAATCGTTGTTTTAACGAAACACCTCACCGGCGCCCGCCACCACCTCGGGCGCCACCGCCCCCTCCGGCTCTGGACCCTCCTCCACGGCTTGCGGAGCCTCGAGCGCTCGCGCTCCGAGTATCGCCTCCCCTGCCCATTCCATCAAACGCCGCGGCGTCCCGACCTCCTCCAGGCCGCTCGCCCCCACGGTCGCCAAGTCCGCTCTCCCGACCTCCCGGTCCACCCCTATCCCCGGGACCGCCCTCGCGGCCACCGACACCTCCCCGGTCTCCCGCCAATTCCTGACGGCCGCTTTCTGCCCGCCCGCGATAGGCTTCCCGCGTTTTGGCGGCCGGGGCATCAGTCCCTCGGTTAAATTTCTGCGCCGTAGCGTTATCCCTGTAGGAGACGCCCTTGCGGTGACTCGGGTCATGCTGCCATGCGCCTCGATCGCCTTGCCCGCGCCTCTGGGAGTCCTGCCTGTACTTATCGCGATCGATACGCTTGTTTTCGATGTTGGTATTGCGGTTGATGTCGATATCGACATCGCCGCGGCCCCAGTTACATCCTCCCCACGCATAACCCCAAGCTACGCCAAGGGCCACGCCCGCCGCGAAGGAAAACGCGACATAGCCCGGCGGATACCAGTAGTAGGGCGGATAGGCGGGATAGGCCCATGCGCCGTACACTATTGTCGGATTATAGGTGGGGACGTACACGACCTGCGGATCGGCCGGCTCGATCTTGATCACGGTGGTGTTCCCCTCCTGCCCGGTCGTCACCTTTTGTTCTTTCGTGGTCTGTAGATGCCCTTCGGCCTTTGCCTTGGCGCGGAGCCTCTGGATAGCGTCCAACACGTCCTTCTGCTGAGCGAGAAAGGCATCCCCCAGCTTTTGGGTCTGGTCGAGCTTCTCGCTGATCGTGGACAGCACCTGAGGAAAGTTCACCAGCGACTTGACGCTGGGGTCCCAGCTCTGTTTTTCCAGGGCCGCAGCCAGGGCATCGCCCTTCAGGTTCTTGTTCTGCTTCACCCAGCGGTCGGCCTGCACCACCTCCAGTGGGTATGTGGACGCCATCAGGATCTGCGAAACCAGCGAGTCCGGAAAGAGGGCGATCGGCGCCACCATCTGCTCGATCTCCTCCGGCTTGAACGTGGGCTTTGCGTCCTGCCCGGCCAGGGGCACAGGCCACGGCACTGACATGAGCGCGACGAGCAGCCATGTCAAAGCCTTGCTAAGCATGCTGTTCATATTTGTCCCCTCTACTTGTATCGGAACCTCCAACGGCACATAGGTCATGTCGATCTCCGTTGGGCGCATCCTCAATGACTGCTGCTTCGCCGAAAGGAACTCCGGCCTCGTCCGCCACGGCGTGAGCGGCATATCACTCCTCGTACGATTACGCGTTTTTGATCCGGCGACTACGAGGGCTTGGTGCGAGCCGTATCCAGCAAGTCCTGTTTCCGGGTGAGATGGGGCGGGGCGGGCGGGGTCCTAAGGAGCGTGCGCCCCGAGGGACCCCTGCTCCGGACCGCTCAAGCTACGTCCGTAAGTTACCGATCGATTACGCCTATGCCTCCCTAGGGCGTCACGGTGAGATCGACCCGACGGTTCAATTGCCAGGCGGCCTCGTCGTTGCCTGGGGCAAACGCGCGCGTCTCACCGCTACCAGTCGTGGTGATCCGCTGGGGATTAATGCCGCCGGCCACCAGATAGTCCCGGACCGCTATGGCCCGGCGCTCGCTCAGGTTCAGGTTGTATGGGGGGGTCCCCCGGTCATCGGCATAGCCATCGAGCGCGATGCGCGCCTGACTGTTGGCCTTGAGCCACCGGATGGCTTCATCCAGGTTCTGCCGGTCTCCCGGCCTGAGTTCGGCCTTGTTGAAGTCAAAGAAGACAGGCTTGAACTGAGGTGGCTTGGGCACCTCGGCGACGGGCGCCGGAGGCGGCGCTGCCGCCCGCGGCGCGGGCGTCACCACCTCGGGCTTCTTGGGACACCCCGCCAAGAGCAGAGCCCCGGCCAGGAGCAGGACCGAGCCCACCACCGATCCCCACCAGGCCCCCGAAGAAGGCCCCGTTGTCCTTTGCAGGTCCCTCGTCTTTGCCATCATGCGATCCTCCTTTGCGTCGCGTGCTCGCGTTTTCAGGGGCGTCCCGTTACTCCAGCTCATCGACCGTGTAGCGGACCGGAGTCCCCCACCACCCCTCGGTTTTGGCCGTACTCGCTTCGGCCTTGGTCAACTTCGGCTTCTCCCCCTTGAGGGAATAGCCCATATGCTCAAACGAGGCGAAGTGGGTGCCGCCCTGTTTAATCCCGTACTCTTCGTATTGTTTCGCACAGGCGCCCAGCCCTGCAAGCACGGCCAGTCCCAGGACCAACACGCCCACCTTCTTGCCCATGATCAATCTCCTTTCTCTCTCCTGTCGTACACCTAAGTTTACTCGCGCTCACGTGCCGTCACACAGTCATCACACCCACGATGGTCTCTTCTCACCCCCTCCTCTCTTGCTCTCCAAAGTGCTCTTGTGCTGGACTTCGTACTCCTCTGGGGTATTGCACCGACATCAAGGGGTTTCTTCAAGTCTGTGACTTCCTGTCCCGTGGTAGTCGCTCATCTTCGCGTCTGCTCTTACTGTGGGCTGCGAGCCATCCGGTCCGTCATCCCTACCACAGCGAAGCGACCCTTGCCAACTGGAAAAACTACTAGTATCGAGGCCGCATTTTACTAGTCGGCGGTGAAACGGTCTTGCCATTATGGCAGACCCTGCGGATGGAGGCTCGCCGAGCCCGCTCAATCCGAGACGATACCGTGCTTGATCGCGAACCGGATCAATTCGGCGCTGGTTTTCAGATTCATGTCCTCCATGAGACGGTATTTATGGTATTCGACCGTCCTAGGGGATATGTCTAAGAGGGATCCGATCTCCCGAGCGGAGCGGCCCTCGGCGACCAACTGGAGCACCTCGCGCTGGCGAGCTGTCAAATTGTTGATGACTTTCTTGCGCTTGTCCATCATCGATTCTCCCAGCCCGGATCGCTCACGCCCATGTCGAGTGGCCGCAGGATACCCGCAGGTCCCAGGGCTTGACAACTCGTAATTTTTCGAGTTTTTCGTGGGGCGACTACGCGATCGAGTTCACCCGTCTCTGTTTTTCTTATAAAGTCTCTTGTGTGATAGGTTTTATAACGACCTTCCATCACTGATGCCCTGTCTGAATTGGAGCGGCACAATGGGGCGTCCGGCCCGAACCCTCAGCTGATGGTCTGGTCTCCAAGTGAGGAAGGCCGATGCCCGCATGGCGCACAGATGCGCCAGCAATCGCGCCCGCTGGCCTCTCTATTTGGGAGAAAGCATCCGCTTCAGCAACATGGCCGCGATCCCTGCGAGGGCGGCCTTGGCGAGTGGATTGCTGAGCACGCCCTCGAGTCCGGGCCCCCGTGATCCTCCGGGGAGTCCTGCAGGCGTCCCTCGCATCACGTCCCACCCGGTCCCACCCGGGGCTTCGGCCATCCCGCTAAGGAAACCGAGGAGCTCACGGAAGAGCCCAGGGGTGCCGTGAAGCTGGGTGACTAGGCGAGCCAGCTGCGCGGGGTCCGCGAAGGCCACATTCTGCCCCCGTCCGAGGGCTGGCAGATCTATGTGGCGCTGCTGGGCCTGGCGCTCAATGAATCGACCGAACTCCCCCCGCTCCTCCGAGCTGAGCCGCGCGAAGGCGTCTTGGGCCGCCCGCTCGTACTCATCGGGGGCGACCTGGTGGGCCACGGTGCCGTAGCGAGCGAGCACTTCCTGATCCGAGTAGCCCTCCCAGGGCGGTCCCTGCTCGTAGCGGTTCACGAAATCCAGAAAGTCTTCCTGCTGTCGAGCCCCGAACAACTCCTCGAAAAGCGCCATGGCTTGATCTCCTTTCGTGTCGCGTCCCCGTATTACCTTTCCGCTCCTTGTCAGTTCCCATCCTCTCCTCCTTACACGCTCCCCGCCCTCGCTCGGCGTCCTCTTTACGGGCGGGAGATGGGGCTCGGCCCCTGTCCCTCTTCCCGGCCCTGCGCCGGCACCCCCAGCGCGGCGGCCGCCTCATTGAGCGCAGCGATCTCCTGCGTGGACACTCGTGTGCCGCCGATTCCCAGGAAGCCGCCTTCCTTTGCCGCCTCCGCCGCGCACCTGCCGAGAAGGAGCAACCATCGCTTGAATCCCTCGGCCTCCTCCCGGGTCGCCTTTTGGTCGACCAGAGCGGCGACCCGCCGGCAGGTGTCGAGCGCATGGCTCTTCGCCTGTTCCGGCGACATGCCGCTGATCTCGGTCGGCTGCGCCTGCTCTCGACCCTCCCGGGTCGCGAGATCGGCCACCAGAGAACTGATCAGTGTGTTCGAGCGGTCCTGCAGCATGGTCTCACCGACCAACTTGCCGACGGCGAACGTCTCCTTGAAGATCCCGAACGGACCGCTCGGGCTCGCGGCCATGACCGCAAGGCCCACCATCAGGGGGGCCTTCCGTACGAGATTCCACTCCTCCGGTGAGTATTGTGCCCGTGCCGTCATCCGAGCTGCTCCTTTCCGCGGGCGGATGGCCCAAGGAGCGCCTGTTATTTGCCCCGGTGCGTCCGCCTGGCCGGGCGGGCAGGACCGCACCACTCGAAAAATTACTGGGTTTGCGCCTTAAACCGTATCCGCTTCCAGTAGACCTCGGCATTCGATTTGGTATGCTGGCTGTTGATTTGTATGCAGACCCCCACAGCCTTGTCCGGGTCTTCACCAAAGAGCCTCTTGTAGTCCTCAGCCACGTTCCGCGTCTCGGTCACCCACTTGCCCGTTTCCTTCTCCCCGGATTGGACCACCACCGCCCTGACCGTCCGAAGGGGTGGGGAGGGGGCGTCCCCGACGGTCCCCGCTGGGACGGTGCTATCCCAGATGTAGGTAATGAATTTTCGCCAAGAGAAGGCCACGATGAGTTGGCCCGCCTGGTCGTCCGTCGCACTCCGGAAGAAATTCCCTCCCTTCGGAACTTCGGTGACCTTCCACTGCCACTCAAGGATTGGGGTCTTCTTGAGGTCGACGTCGACCTCTCTCTTCAGGGCAAAGGATGCCGAAGCACTCCGGAGCCGGAGGACCTGGCCGTCCGAATCATTGACGAGGGCCAAGTCCGCTTTTCCCTCATGCTCGGATAGCTCCCATCCCGAGGGGACCCCGTCCTTTGCCTGGGCGAAGTCAACGACGACCACCTCCTGGGCCCAGATCGCCGTCACGCGGACGTGGAGGAGGCCCAGGGCCAGGAGTCCTCCGGCGAGAAAGGACCGGCTCGAATGTGTCAGTAGTTTCCTCATATCCGTCTTTTTGCATGCCTCCTGCGGGATAACACACAAAGCGGATCACTGTATCCAGATAATGTAATGCTAGCCGCGCACAGTTGCCCTGACTACTGGGAAACTTACGGGTTTTCCGTCAAAAGATTTCGAGGTCCGGCGCTTTTACCGGTTGTGATCTCGAGCACCCGGCGAGACGTATGTCCGGCCCTGGAGGGCTTCCCGCACTGCCGGGATCAGATCGGTCGCCGCGGACCGCTTGAGCACGAAGCCCAGAGCGCCTGCCTCCAGGACCGCCTTCACCGCCGCCGGTTCGTCGTGGACGCTCAGTATAATCACCTTGAGCTGGGGGTGGTGGTGCCAACATTTCTCTGAGGCGTTCGAGCACGTCGGAGTGGTCATCCGCCAGGAGGAGAGTCCCTCTTTCACCGTCGTCCATGTCTTTATGGGTTCTGCCGCTCACACCGGTCGCGACAGGCGCGCCGATTCTGGGGCCACTGCCGCGCAGGCGTGATCCGTGGGGACACGCGGGTCGGGCAGGTTTCGCCCCCGCTTGCACCGAGGGCAAATCCACTCGACCGTCATCATCCCGGAGCGTGGGCCGACAACCATATAGGTCCGCTGGCACCGTGCACACTTCGCGATCGTGGGCATCTGCCTTCCTCCTCCTCGCTCCATCCAGGGGAAATCTGCGCGGCCTGGAGACCTTGCGACCTTGCCAACGGCGAGGCCGCCTTTCGCTCCATAGTATTAGCCGGACGAACCCGCGTTTGCCAACTCGGAAAACTACGAGATTCCGGCAGATTCGATGCGAGGTCCTGCGGGATCGGAGGGCAGAAGAGGGGGGGAAACACCACGGGCGAGATGGTGCAGGCCTGCGCGGAACGCGATCACACGGAGGCCACGCCGTGCTTGATCGCAAACTGGACCAAGTCGGCGTTCGTGCGGAGATCGAGCCCTTCCATTATCCGGTACTTGTGAAACTCTACCGTTCGGGGCGAGATGCTCAGAATGGCAGCGATTTCCTTGGCCGTCCGACCTTCGGCCACCAACTGGAGCACTTCTCGCTGCCGGGGTGTCAGCTTGCGAGACGGCTCCCCCCGGGGGCGGGACCGGTCCATGAAGGACCCCATCAGGTCGCCGGCGATCATTGGCGTCACGTAGGTTCGACCGTTGAGCGCCTCCCGAACGGCCGTGACCAGCTCGGCAGGAGCCGAGTGCTTCAAGACGTACCCCGATGCGCCCGCCTCAAAGGCCCGGGTGGCATACATCACGTCCGGGTGCATGGTCAGAAAGACGATCTTGACCCGCGGGTCGGCTTTCTTGAGTTGCTCGGCGGCCTCAATGCCGTTGAGCAGCGGCATGGAAATGTCCGCGACGATCACGTCCGGCTGCAATTGCTTGGCCGCGGCGACCAAGGCCCGGCCATCCCCCACCGTGCCCGCGATCTCGAACTCCGGTTCCAACAGGCTGCGGAGGCCCTCGACGACGATCTTGTGATCATCGGCCAAGAGCACGCGCGGTCGCTTCATCAATCTCTCCTCACAGGTGCCACAACTTCGATTTCCGTGCCTCGTCCCGGATGAGACTTGACGGACAGCTCTCCCCGGATCAGCCGGACCCGCTCCTCCATGCTGGCCAAGCCCAGGCCCGGTTTCCTGTGGACCTGAGCAGGATCGAACCCGACACCATCATCCCATACTGAGAGGGTGATGGCGTCTTTCGCGCCGACGAGCGCAACAAACGCCTCCGTGGTTTGGGCATGCTTGGCGATGTTCCGCAGGGCCTCCTGGGCGATCCGATAGAGACACAGGGCGACATCCCGCGGCAGGGTCGTCGGGACATTATGGGACTCATACTTGACTGCAATCCCCTCTCTTTGCGTGAGATGGGCACATTCGGATTCCATCGCTGAAACCAAGCCCAGATCGTCGAGAATCGAAGGGTGAAGCTGGCGGGAGATCCCGTGGACATCTGCGGACAGCTTCACGATCTGTTCCTTCATTTGCCGCAGCCGTTCCAGCACCGGGGCCGCCGTCCCGTGCAATTGCTGTTCAAGCCTGCCGGCTTCAATCGCCAGCACCGCCAGCCGTTGCGTCAAGTCGTCGTGGAGTTCGCGGGCCAACCGCCGGCGTTCCTCTTCCTGCGCCGTCAGCAGCTTGCCCGCAAGATCTCGAAGGCCCTCTTGGCTCCTTCTCAGCGCCGCTTCGCTCTTTTGTAGCGCCTCCTCCGCCCGCTTGCGCTCCGTGATGTCGGTGGCAGAACCGATGTACCCGAGGAACGTGCCATCGGGCGCAAAACGCGGCACTCCATTATCGAGGACCCAGCAATATTCGCCGTCATGTCTCCGCAAGCGGTATTCCACCGTGAATGCCTGTCGTGCGTCGAAGGAGCTCACGTAGACTTCAAGACAGCGGTCGAGGTCTTCTTGGTGGACGCCCTCTGCCCAGCCATTGCCAAGTTCCTGCTCCAGCGACCGACCGGTAAAGTCGAGCCAACCTTTGTTGAAAAAGGTACAGAGCTTGTCCGTGCCGGACATCCAGATCATCACGGGCGCTGTGTTGGCCATGGTGCGAAAGCGCGCCTCGCTCTCCCGCAGCGCCTCCTCCGCCCCCTTGCGCTCGGTGACGTCGCGGATAGCGGCGCAGACCAGCACACCCTCCGGCGCTTGCAACGGGCTGAGCCTGATCTCAACGGGAACCTCGCTGCCATCCTTGCGGCGGCCGTAGAGCTCAAGGCCGGATCCCCGTGGACGGTCCCGAGAATCACCGAATGCGTCCCGACGGCGTTGGACCTGTTCCGTCCGGAAGCCCTCCAAGGCCAGCATCTCCACGCCCTGTCCAATCAGCTCCTCACTGCGGTACCCGAAAAGCTTTTCCATCTGCTCGTTCGCAAGCGCGATGGTACCGTCTGGCCGCACGAGCACCATGCCATCCGGCGCGGTTTCCAGGACCCGGCGAAACCGCTCCTCGCTCCTCTGAAGGCCTTCCTCGGCTCGTTTGCGCTCGGTGATGTCCCGCCCGACGCTCTGGAACTCCACGACCCCACCATCGTCATCAAGAATCGGTTGATCCACCCAGTGGAGCCAGCGGAACTCGTCTTGAGCAGTGAACACCCGACGTTCACACGATCCAGTAGACAGATTCTCGCCCAGCGACTTGATTTGCTCCATGGCTGCCTGACGCTCTTCTTCCGGAATGGAACTAAAGAAACTTTGCCCAATGAGCCCATCGGGCGACTTGCCAAAGTAGCGGGCATAGGCCAGGTTGACAAAAGTGAGGGTCGCGTCGGGCAGCCAACGGCAGATCATCTCTGTTTGATCTTCGACGATCGCGCGGTAGCGCTCCTCGCTTTGGCGCAGCGCCTCCTCCGCCCGCTTGCGTTCGGCCATCTGAAGCTCGACGGCTGCGACGGTGCCCGAAAGCAACGCGGTGCGTTCTTCGACGCGCAGTTCCAACTCGTCGTGGGCCTGCCGTAACAACTCCCCCGCTCGCTTCTGTTCGGTGATGTTGGCGCAGACAATGAGGGCGATGGTCTTGCCGTCCGTGGCCCGTACAGCCCGCGAGGCCTCTCTTACCCAGATAACGCCGCCATCCTTGTGGACCTTGCGAAACTCCCAAAGAGAGAGTTGTTCGGGGTTGTCGAAACACCCCTTGAGTTGCCGGAGCACCGCGTCTTTGTCGTCCGGGTGAAACAGATTCAAGACCGATTGTCCACGTAGCTCGTCAACCGTGTACCCCAGCTGCTTTGCGCCAAATTGGTTGACAGAAAGTACCGTTCCTTCGGAATCCACCGTGAAGTACATTGCTGGGTTGTCTTCATACAAGACCCGATACCGTTTCTCACTCTCGCGCAGCGCCTGCTCCCCCTCCCTCAACCGTGTCCGGGAGAGGGTCGCGAAGAAGGCGAGGCCCGCCGCCATGATCGCCAGCAATGCGCCGCCGATTCGGAACAGCCAGAGTCTGGGCGAAACGGCCGCCCACCCCCCCACCGGGATCGCCGCCAACTGCCACGAGCCATTCGGTATGAACACATCTAATGCAACCGGGTTCGACTCGAAGATGGTCGTGTCCCCAAAAAACACCTCGCCTTGCGCACCCAGACCGTCCTTCCCCCGGAGAGCGTACTGCAGCCCTCCAGATCCCTCGAAAAGCCCTGCCTCCTTCAGCAGCGTGTCCTTATCGATGAGGATTGTAGCCAAGCCCCAGTACGGCCCGCTCGCCGGCGGTCTCCCCGGCGGCGTCAGATAAATCGGGGTTCGGCTAACGAAGGCCACGCCCCCTTGCACGAGGTCCACTGGACCCGCGACCACGGTTTTTCTCGTGTCCAGGGCCCGCTGGACAGCTGCTCGCTGATCCGGCAGGTCCAGCAGACGCAGTCCCCGGGCTTTTTCGTTCCCCTCAACCGGATAGACGTGGGTCACCACGGTCTTCTTCGCCAGTTGGATGCTCCGGATGGCGGACCGCTCTGCCACAAGCACGCTGGCGAGGGCTTCGAACTCGGCCTGGGCAATTTCGGGATGGGTTACGACATGCGCGAGCAGGCCTTGGGTCAGAAACAGACGCGCGTTCAACGCGCCCTCTAGCCTTGCGCGGACAGCACTCAGTCTCTGGATGACGCTTGTCCGATTGGCCTCGCGGAACCGCTCTTGCTCTAGCCGGTCAGCCACCCACACTGCTGCAAGGACCGCGACGGCCCCCAGGAGCGCCATCACGTAAGGCAATGATCGCGATTTCATGGCTATCTCTCACATGCCTACGCCGGGCTCTGCGATAGGCTTTCATATATTTCCGATACGCCGAAGAATGTCAAGGACTTTTCCTCAGATCCCGGCAGGGCACACAATTGCAAGACGCTCCGTGAGCACGTCGCTATTTGTCCTCAGGATTCAGACGCGTGAAGGTCGCGGCAGCCAAGGCGCCTCCCAAGCAATTGGCCAGCAGGAAGATCCACATACTGCCAAGACTCGACAATCCCATGACGGTGATGCCTACCGCGACGGCTGGATTGAACGCGCCGCCCGAAATAGCCCCTACCGAATAGGCGCCAGCTGTCACGGTGAATCCGATCGCCAGACCGTAAAATGAATTCCCAACCGTATTCCTCGAGGTGGCGACGTTGAGGACGACATAACACAAGGCAAACGTATAGAGAAACTCCACCACGAGAGCAGGGATCGAATCCGGTCGAGCCGGTGGGACAGCACTGGCGCCCTTCACGAAGAGGACTATGAAGGAGGCGACGAGCCCTCCGATGATTTGCGCGCCCATGTACGGAGTCACATCTCTTGCCGGGCATCTGCCGCGCAACCAGACCGCCAGGGTGACCGCAGGATTATAATGTGCCCCCGAGATGTGTCCACCGGCATAGACCATGACCATGAGCGCAGAACCGATGGCCAGGGGTGCCAGTGGGCCGGCGCCTGGCTCGAGCACAGCAAAGCCGATGGTCAGCACCAGGAAGAATGTTCCGATGAACTCTACAAGATATTTGTTCATGGTCTCCGCCTCTGTGGTGGCGGCATACGCCGCATCTCATTCCTGGTCACATCAGACTCTTGGCGGTTCAGCCGCGAAGACGACGAAGGGGGCAGCAGAAGATGGCTGCCCCCTTCCCATTCTGTCAGACGAGTCAGACTCGGCCCCGGTTACTTCACCACGACAAAGTGTCCCCGCCGGTTCCACTTCCAGGCGGACTCATCGTGCCCCTGGACAAAGGGCCGCTCTTTGCCGTAGCTGATAGTGGAGATCCGTTTGGCGTCGATGCCTCCGGCCGCCAGGTAGTCGCGGACCACCTTGGCCCGGCGCTCCCCTAGCGCCAGATTGTACTCGGTGGTCCCGCGCTCATCACAGTGCCCCTCGACCTTGATGCGGACAGCCGAATTGACTTTGAGCCACTGGATGTCGGCATTCAGGGCCTGTTTGCCATCGTCCCGAATGATAGCCTTGTCGAAGTCGAAAAAGACATCCTGCAGCGGCTCCTTGGCCGGCGAGGGCGCGGGCTCGCGCTTTGCTTCCGGCACCGGCGCCGGAGCTTCCGCACGCGGCGCCCCAGTCGCTACCTCGGGCTTCTTGGGGCACCCCGCCAGGAGCAGAGCCCCGGCCAGGAGTATGACCGGCCCTAACACCGCTCTCTGCCAGGCCACTGCCGAAGCCCCTCTCTTCCGCCTCAGTTCCCTCATCTCTGCTTCCATGCGATCCTCCTTTGTGTCGCCTGCTCGCGCTTTGAGGGGCGTCCCGTTACTCCAGCTCATCGACCGTGTAGCGGACCGGGGTCCCCCACCACCCCTCGGTTTTGGCCGTACTCGCTTCAGCCTTGGTCAACTTCGGCTTCTCCCCCTTGAGGGAATACCCCATATGCTCAAACGAGGCGAAGTGGGTGCCGCCCTGTTTAATCCCGTACTCTTCGTACTGTTTCGCACAGGCGCCCAGGCCTGCACTCAAGGCCAGTCCCACGATCACCAAGCCCACTTTCTTCAGCATGACCACTCTCCTCCCTGTGTCCTCTAGTATCCGTGAGTTTGCTCGCCCTCATGGCCCACACCACGCTCACCACGCGACCAATGGTCTCTGTTCACCCCCCCCTTTCCTCACAACTCACGCTTCGGTTCGCACTCCTGTCGGGTAACGCCGCCGCTGTCAAGGGCCTTCTTCACATCAGTCAGCGAGGCGCGTCGGCGTCTCCGGTCGCGCGGGACCGATTGAGTCACTGAACCGATGTGGTGACGCCAAGGCCTGGAAAGCTGAATTACTATCAAACTTGCCTTAGGGTGTCAATTCCTCTTTATGGCCGGACACACGCCCCGCGATAAGCCGGCGCACGCATAGAGTCGGGTTCTGGGTCGGGCGCTATGGTGATTCCGTTCTCCCCCGCGCCTCCTCGGCGAAGCGGAGCAGGGCCAGCACGAGGGCGACAAGAACCGGCCCCAGAAACATGCCGATGGCGCCAAACGCACCGATTCCACCGAGAAGGCCCAGGAAGACCGGGAGGGTCGAGATCTGGGCGCGGCCCGAGATGAGCAAGGGCCGGACGAAGTTGTCGGCAGCCGAGACGACGGCCACGCCCCAGACCGCCACGAAGATCGCGGCGCCCCAGCGCCCCTGCATCGCCAGGACCAGAGCGGCGGGCGCCCAGACAAGGGCCGTGCCAACGAGCGGCAGCAGTGACGCGACCGCCGCCAGGACGCCGAACACGACGGGCGACGGGAGGCCGACGATGACAAAGGCGAAGCCGACAAGGGTTCCCTGCACGATCGATGTCACCAGCAGACCGACCACCACCGCCCGCGTCACCGCCGCCAGATGCGCGACGAGGCGCGCCTTGCGCTCTGCCTCTAGCGGGATCAGGAGCAACCACTTTTGCACTATCTCCTCGCCGTCGCGCAGGAAGAAGAAGAGAAGGAAGAGGGTCAGGACGAGGTCGACGAACCCCCGCAGGGCTCCGGCAAAGAAGGAGCCGCTTGTCGAAACGAGGATCTGCAGGAGCCCCTTGCCCGCCTCGACGATCCAACCCTGGATCTGCTCCGCCGTGACTGGCACCATCCTCACGATCCCCTGGATGGCGCGGTCGAGCATCGGGACCCGCAGCAGATCGCTTGCCTGAGCGATATGGTAGCGGCCGGCGGCTTCCTGCAGAAGGCCGACCAGCTCCGAGGCCTGCCCCGTGAAGACCGCTGCGAGAAGCGAGGCCGGGATGACGAGGAGGAGGGTGACAACAAACGTGAGGAGGATCGCCGCGACCCCCCGACGCCCCCGGAGCCACCGGCGTAGTCCCTGGTTCGCCGGAAAAAGGAGGAAGGCGAGGAGAAGCGCCCAAAGCATGGATCCGATGAACGGTTCGAGGATCTTGAAGAGCGCGAACCCGAGCAGGCCAGCCGCGGCGAGACCGAATACCCGGCGATAGAAATGGCTTTCGTTCTGATTCATTGCGTCATGGACCCAATGAGTGACCCGATGGCCGGATGCTCCAAGGGATCAACTCTCTTCGGATGCTTGTATGCGAGCCGTCCTCTGCTCTCGGGCGGGGCCTGGGCGGCAATTGAAGCGTGATGCTATCGGACGGCAGAGGGGGTGTCAAGCTGCGCTGCACACCCTCGAGGACTGAAGGATGAGTATGGGGGGAGAAATATGGGAACGGCACTAACGGGGCAGTTGGCCAGCGGTGGTCCTCGCCAACAGGGCCAGAAGGTAGATACTCCTGTCCGACGACGCCTCTTGCGGATCGAGAAGCTGCCGCAGGAGGGCACCGGCGACGAAGAACGACCCTTCCCTGTCATCGGAAAGAAATCGAAGCCCGTGCAGTACGCCGGGCCCCTCAGAGGTGGCTCGGGTCCACACCACCTCGGCCCGCACCTCCACCGGGGGGAGACTGCGCCACGGGGGGAGTGAGACGGCCAGGCGCGTCCGAGGGGCGAGCGCCAGGCCAACTCTCATTGGTCGAGCAGACCGAAGGTGACGGCAGCCGGGCCTGAGGCGTGTTCGGTATGTGCGATGTCGAGACCAGTACCGTTCCAACTTATTGTGCCTTCTGGCTGGCCCGGTTGCTCCTGTGCACGGAGGCATAGTCCATTTGGGGCTGCCTCGCCTTGACGAAAATAGTTGGAACGGTACCAGGCGTGCTGGCTTTGCCGCCCGGCCACTAGCCGTCGTTGGGGCGGCGGTTCAGGATAGAGTCCCGTTCGAGGGTATAGAGGGCCAGTTGGAGACGATGCCGCAGATGAAGCTTTTTGAAGATGCTGACCAGATGCGATTTGACCGTTTTTTCACTGATGAAGAGCCGATCGGCCACCTCTTTGTTGCTGAGGCCTCCAGCCACGAGTCTCGCGATCTCCGCCTCCCGTTGGCTCAAGAGCTCGGCCGACTGACCCTTTTTGTTGACGCGTTTCTCCTGGCGGGGCAGCTCCTCCAACAGGTGGCCCATGACGCCCCTCTCGATCCAGGCCTCGCCGGCGTGGACCGCCCGGATCGCCTTCAGCAACTCGGCGCTCGATACGCTCTTTTGAAGGTACCCCCTGGCCCCCTCCCACAGGCTGCGGAAGACCAGCTCCTGATCGAAATAGCCGGTCAGGATGAGGACCTTGGTCGAGG
>JBOHQS010000002.1:0-66760 GCA_050732295.1 Methylomirabilales bacterium (SeqCode) | reverse complement strand
GGCCAGTTCGCGTGGCTCAACAGGCCATGATGGAACTTCGCGACAGGCGAGTTGTGGTGACTGGCGGGGCGGGGTTCCTGGGGCGCTGCGTGGTTCGAGCCCTGCAGGGGCACGGGTGCAAGGAGATCGCAGTGCCCCGCCGAAGCGAGTACGACCTGACCCGCGAAGAAGCTGTCGAGCGGCTCTATCGCGACGCGCGTCCAGCGGTGGTCATCCACCTGGCGGCCGCGGTGGGAGGCATCGGGGTGAACGCCCGCAATCCCGGTCGCTTCTTCTATGAGAACCTCGTGATGGGCTCCATGATGATGGAGTACGCGCGGCGGACGGGAGTCGAAAAGTTCGTCGGGATCGGGACGATATGTTCGTATCCCAAGTTCGCTCCCGTGCCTTTTCGGGAGGACGACCTGTGGGACGGCTATCCCGAAGAGACTAACGCTGCCTACGGCCTGGCGAAGAAAATGTTGCTGGTGCAGGGTCAGGCGTATCGCCAACAGTACGGGTTCAACGCCATCCATCTATTGCCCGTCAACTTGTACGGCCCGGGGGACAACTTCGATCCGGAAACATCCCATGTCATCCCCGCGGTCATCCGGAAGTGCCTCGAAGCCGTCAAGCGGGGAGACCGCGAGATCGTGTGCTGGGGTGACGGGACGCCGACGCGGGAGTTCCTCTACGTGGAAGACTGTGCGCAGGCTATCGTGCTCGCGACTGAGCGGTACGATGGAGCCGAGCCGGTGAACGTCGGCGCGGGGTTCGAGATCTCCATCAAGGCGCTCGTCGAACTGATAGCCGAGCTCACTGGTTTCCGGGGCCGGATCGTGTGGGACACCAGCAAGCCGAACGGGCAGCCAAGGCGGTCGCTGGACACGAGTCGAGCCTGGGAGGCGTTCGGGTTCCGAGCCCGGACCCCGTTTCGGGAGGGGCTCGAGCGGACGGTTGCGTGGTATCGGCCCTTGGTCGGATTCGATATCGGGAGTGACTCGTGCGGATCCTCGTCGTAGCGGGGGCGCGTCCCAACTTCGTGAAGGTGGCGCCGGTCATCAAGGCCCTGAAGCAGACGGGGCGCGCCGAAGTCGCCCTCGTCCACACCGGCCAGCATTACGACTACAGTATGTCGGCCGCTTTCTTCGAGGAGCTGTTCATTCCCGCCCCCGATATCTTCCTCGGTGTCGGCTCCGGCAATCACGGGGAGCAGACGGCGCGGATCCTATCGGCGTTCGAGGAGGTGCTCCTCAAGGACCCTCCTGCGGCGGCGGCGGTTGTCGGCGACGTGAATTCCACCGTGGCCTGCGCGCTGGCCGCGGCGAAGTGCGGCGTGCCGGTGGCGCATGTTGAGGCAGGCCTGCGCAGCTTCGACCGGACGATGCCCGAGGAGATCAACCGGGTCCTGACCGACGCGTTAGCCGATTACCTCTTCACCCATTCCCCGGATGCCGATGAGAACCTCCGCCGTGAGGGGGTTCCCGAGGAGCGGATCTTCCGCGTCGGGAACGTCATGATCGACACCCTGCGCGAGTACGAGGCGGTCGCCCGCGCACGCGACGTGGCCGGGCGCTTGGGGCTGCAAGCCGGGGGCTACGCGGTGTGCACGCTCCACCGACCCAGCAATGTGGATGACCCAGGCACCCTCCGGACAGTTGTGGAGATCCTTGCGGAGCTGCAGTCGGAGTGTCCGATCGTGTTTCCGATGCACCCGAGGACCCGCACGCGGTTGGAGATGTTTGGCCTCGCGGACGTCTTGCTCGAGCAGAAGAACCTCCGGGCCATAGATCCTCTTGGCTACCTCGACTTCATCGGCCTCATGGCCACGGCGGCGCTCGTCCTGACGGATTCGGGAGGGGTGCAGGAAGAGACGACGGCCTTGGGCGTTCCCTGTCTCACGATGCGGGAGTGCACCGAGCGCCCGGTGACGGTCACGCTGGGAACGAATGCGGTCGTGGGGACCGATCCGAACCGGATCCTTGCCGCTGCCCGTCGTGTACTCAAGAGAGACTGGCCGTGCGGGATTCTTCCCGAAGGCTGGGACGGCCACGCGGCCGAACGGATTGCCGCGGTCCTCTGTGCCGAGCGGCCGACCCTGGCGCCGCGAAGGCCGATCATGAGTCGGGTGACATGAAGCAGGTGATCCTTCGTTCCGGAGAACCGGTCCTCGAGGAGGTGCCGGTGCCTGTCCCCGCACCGGGCCAGGTGGTGGTGCAGGTTGCCTACTCCTGTATCAGCCCCGGGACGGAGCTGGCGGCGATGGCGACCGCGAGCCCGTGGGGCCTGGTAAAGACGGTTCTCACGCGGCGGAATCTGGTTCGCAAGGCGTGGGCAGTGGTGCGGGATCGCGGGGGGCGGGCGGCGGCGCGAATCGCGCAGGAGCGTCTGGCCGGCGGTGTGGTCGCTGGTTACAGCTGTGCCGGGTGGGTCGTCGAGCTTGGGGAGGGGATCGAAGATCTGGCGGTCGGCGACACCGTGGCGTGCGGTGGGGCCGGCTTTGCGCACCATGCGGAGTTCGTCGCGGTGCCTCGCAATCTAGTCGTCCGGGTTCCCGACGGAATCGGCCTTGAGGCTGCCGCCACCGTGACCCTCGGAGCGATCGCGCTGCAGGGGGTGCGGCGGGCGGAGATACAGCTCGGAGAGCGGATTGGAGTGATCGGCCTGGGGGCGATCGGGTATCTCACCGTGCAGCTCTGCCGTGCGGCTGGCGCGCGTGTCCTGGGCGTGGATCTCGACCCGGCGCGTGTCGCCCTGGCCAGGGAGTCTGGCTGCGATTGGACAGTGGACCCGGCTGCGGACGATCCGGTGGCGGTGGCGCACCGCATAAGCGACGGCTACGGGTTGGATGCGGTGCTCGTGACCGCAGCGACGGCGAGTGACGAACCCGTGCAGCACGCCATGCAGATGGCGCGTCGAAAGGGACGCATCGTGGTGGTGGGGGATGTCGGGCTTCAGCTCCGGCGCGAGGAAATGTACCTGAAGGAGCTCGATCTTCGCATGTCGACCTCCTACGGGCCTGGCCGGTACGACCCGACCTACGAAGAGGGCGGGTTGGACTATCCCTATGCCTACGTCCGGTGGACCGAAAACCGGAATATGCAGGCGTACCTGGAGTGTCTGGCCACGAAACGGTGCCGGATCGAGTCGCTGCTATCGACCGTGCATCCGCTCGAGGCGGTTCGCGAGGCGTACCGCTCGTTGCAGGGTGAAGGCGCGCGACCGCTCACCGCTCTCCTCCGGTACGCGGCGGTGGGGGAAGATCGGCCGACCGACATAAAGCGGAGTGTCCCGGTGGCGCGAGCGGAGCCGGCGGCCGACCGGGTCCGTCTGGCCCTCATCGGTGCGGGCAGCTTCGCCCGGAGCACGCACCTGCCGAATCTCGCCCACCTTCGGGACCAATTCAGCCTGGCGGCGATTGTTGGTCGGAGCGGGGCGCGCGCCGTCGCGCTGGCGCGGCAGTACGACGCCGCCCGGGCCGTCACGGATTACCGGGAGGTGCTCGCAGATCCCGCCGTGGATGCCGTCCTCATCTCTACCCGGCACGACCTCCATGCCCAGATGGCCGCGGAAGCGTTGGCGGCCGGGAAGCATGTGTTTCTCGAGAAGCCCGTCGCCCTGACCGTCGGGGAACTCGACAAGCTGGAGGACGTACTGCTCCAGTTCCGCAACAAGCCAGATGCCCCGGTCTTCCTCGTCGGTTACAACCGCCGATACAGCCCGTGCGCCCGCCGCCTGCACGATCTCCTCGCCGGCCGGGCGAATCCGATGCAGATCTACTATCGGATGAACGCTGGACCGCTGCCAGCCGATCACTGGGTGCACGGGCCGGAAGGGGGTGGACGGATCATCGGCGAGGCGTGCCATATCTTCGATCTCTTTGCGTTCTTGACGGGTGCGCGCGCCGTGGACGTCTCTGCGCACCCCATCCATCCGCGGACGGCGGCGGCGCGGGCCCGGGAGAACTTTACGGCGACCATCCGGTTCGCCGACGGTTCGGTCTGTACCCTCTTGTACTCGGCACTCGGGGCCCAGGATATTCCGAAGGAGTACGCCGAGGTCTACGCCGACGGGGCAGCCTATGTCCTGAATGACTATCGCACCCTGACAGTGCATGGCCGTCGGGCGCCCGGAATCGTCGGACGGAAGCAGGACAAGGGACACCTGGCTGCGCTCGAGGCATTTCATGTCCAGATCGCGGGGCGCGCGCCCGGTACTCTGGACACCGAGGAGCTGCTGGCAGCGGCACGCATCAGCTTCGCAGTCGATGACCAGGTTCTGGGGGGGAGCGGACGAGGATCCGGCGGTCCGGGTGGTCAAGGCAGGGACGACGTCATCCGGCGTTGAAAGGGCGACCGGTACGGTCGGATGCTAGGCGCATGAAGAGGGGGTACATCGGGAGGAGACGGTGGGAGCAGGCGTTGACCCGGGCGCGTCTGCTGGGGCCGGCGGGCGCCGCGAGGGCCGCGGTCCGCGTTGGCGCCGGAATGGCCCGCACCCGCTGGCGCAGGCTGCGGGCTAAGGCGATTGGGACCGCCGTGGGACCGCGAGACCTTGCACGCGCGTTCGCCGTGGGTCCGCGCGCGCTAGCGGAGGTCGGTGAGGGCATTCGGCAGGCCCTGGGGACCCGGCTGCCGGTCGGGCCGGACGACGCCAAGGCCATTGTGGCGTCTTTGGAGCGGTACGCCCCCGATGCGATTCGTTCCACCGTGGCTGCGGCGGATCGGATTTGCCAGCACGTCTTTGATCTCTTGGGTTCCGGCCCGGTCGCGCTCGGGCCGGAGATCGATTGGCACCGGGATTTCAAGAGCGGGTACCGGTGGGACCCCAAGACCTTCTATACGGACGTTCCCTATGGGCACGTCGCGGGCGTTGATATCAAGGTGCCGTGGGAGCTGTCGCGCGGCCAACACCTGCCAGTACTCGCTCAAGCATATTTATTTACCGGCGACGAGCGGTACGCTCGTGAGGCCGTCGCCCAGATCCGGCACTGGCTCGCCGCGAATCCCCCGCAGTTCGGCGTGAACTGGGCATGCCCGATGGATGTCGGCATCCGGGCCGTCAATTGGCTCTGGACGGCCGGCCTCCTGGCCGATGCTGTTGCGGCGGATCGGGAGTTCTTTCTTGACCTCTCAACGGGCCTCCTGGCGCACGGTCGGTTCCTCAGAGACAACCTGGAGATCGGCCCCGGGGGGATCACGAGCAATCACTATCTGGCGGACGTTGTGGGGCTCCTCTATCTGGGCCTGTGCGTTCCGGAGTTCCGCGAGGCCAAACGCTGGCGCGCCTACGCCGTTCGGGCACTCGCGCAAGAGATGGATGGCCAGGTATTGCCGGACGGAGCCGACTACGAATCGAGTATTCCCTATCACCGTCTCGTGACCGAAATGTTCCTGTCGGCGGCGCTCCTCTGCCGGCATCACGGGGAGCGGTTACCTTCGGCGTTTGTGGACAAGCTGGCGCGCATGCTGGACTTCGTCCGGGCCTACACCAAGCCGAATGGTCTCGCCCCCCAGGTGGGCGACGCGGACGACGGGCGGCTGCACGTGCTCCATGGCTACGGAACGAACGATCCACGGGATCACCGGCACCTCCTGCCCCTCGGGGCTTTCTACTTTGATCGGGAGAACTGGTGGGCGGCGGCCGGGCCCGCCTGGCCGGAGGCCCTCTGGTTCGGCGTCACGCGAGGCGAGCGGTGGAGCCATCCACCCGAGAGGAGCGTCTCCCCGCCGGACAGCGCTGCCTTTCCGCATGCGGGCCTCTACATCATACGGGACGGCGACGATTACGTCCTGTTCAACTGCAGCCCAGTTGGGACACGGGGCATCGGCAATCACAAGCACAATGATCTGCTGTCCCTCGAGGTCCACCTGGGAGGGGAGGATATCCTGGTCGATCCGGGGAGCTATCTCTACACCCCGGATCCGGAGTCTCGGAACGCATTCCGGAGCACGCTCGCGCACTGTACCGTGATGGTGGACGGGGTCGAGCAGAACCGGTTTGTCCGGGGTGGGCTCTTTGCGTTGCACGCGGACACGCGTCCCCGCGTTCTTGCTTGGGATGCGGGTCCAACGCGGGCTCGAATTGTGGCGGAGCATGACGGCTACGTTCGCCTGAGCGATCCGGTACTCCACCGGCGGACCGTGACGTTCGAGCGAGGGGCGGGCCGGGTGGAAGTATTGGATGAGTTCGACCATCCGAAGGGTGGGGGCGGGACACACGATTTCACGTGGACGTTCCCGCTGGCCCCGGGCTGCAGGATCGAGTCGGTCACCGGTGGCTGGCTGATCGACACCGGCCGGCAGCGCGTTCACCTGCTTTGGCCGTGCTGCCATCCGGGAGGCGAGGTCGTGCCGGTGACGATCGAGATCGGAGAGGGGTGGATGTCCCCGCGGTACGGCGTGCGCGAAAGAGCCCCGGTGCTCCGGTGGCGGTGGCGCGGCACGGTCCCGTCGGTCGTCCGGTTCGCCCTGCGACGATTTGGATCGAGGTGAATTGCGATGCATGAATCTGCTCGGCCCGTCAGTCTCCTAACCATCGTCATTCGACCCTCGACGGGTTGGGTGCCGCTCAAACTCAAGGAGCTGTGGGAGTACCGGGAACTGCTGTATTTTCTCGTCTGGCGCGATGTCAAGGTCCGCTACAAGCAGACCGTGCTTGGCGCCGCCTGGGCCGTCATCCAACCTTTCTTTACCATGGTCGTCTTCAGTATCTTCTTCGGCCGGCTCGCCGGTATCCCGTCCGACGGGCTCCCGTATCCGATCTTTGCGTATTGCGCGCTTTTGCCCTGGCAACTCTTCAGCCATGCCATGATGGAGTCGGGGAACAGCCTAGTGGCCAACCAGAACCTGATCACCAAGGTCTACTTCCCGCGTCTGGTCATTCCCCTCTCGGCCGTCCTGGCCGGCCTCGTGGACTTCGGGATCGCCTTCCTGGTCCTGCTCGGGATGATGGCCTACTACGGGATGGTACCGACGATGGCCGTGGTCACCCTCCCGCTCTTTATCCTGTTGGCCATCGCGACGGCGCTGGCCGTGGGGCTGTGGCTGTCGGCACTGAATGTCCAGTACCGGGACGTCCGCTACACGATCCCCTTCCTGACCCAGGTCTGGCTCTTTGCGACGCCGATCGCCTACCCGAGCAGCCTGGTGCCCGAGGGGTGGCGTGTGCTCTACGGGCTGAACCCGATGGCCGGCGTCGTGGAGGGCTTCCGCTGGGCCCTCCTCGGGACGGCGAATGCCCCCGGCCCCATGCTGGCCGTCTCGATCGCCGTCGTCCTGGCGCTCTTGATCGGCGGTTTGTACTACTTCCGCTCCATGGAACGAACCTTCGCCGATGTGGTCTAGTAGCTTGCACGACCCTACTGCTACGGTCAGAGCATGAGCAGCATCGTGATCCGCGTCGATACGCTGGGAAAACGATATCGGATCGGCGCGCACGAACGATATAGCACCTTGCGTGATTCCCTCGCCGGCGCACTGCCCCGCCTGTTCCGGAGGCGGCGAATGCTCGGAGATGGCGAGGGGCAATACGTCTGGGCCCTCAAGGACGTATCGTTGCGTGTGCACCAGGGAGAAGTGTTGGGTATCATCGGGCCCAATGGGGCCGGCAAGACGACGCTCCTCAAGGTGCTGTCCCACATCACGGAACCGACCGAGGGTAGCGTGGAAATCCTCGGCAGGGTCGGCTCGCTCCTCGAGGTCGGGACGGGCTTCCATCCCGAACTTACCGGTCGAGAAAACATTTACCTCAACGGCGCCATCCTGGGAATGCGGCGGGTCGAAATCGAGCGGAAGTTTGACGAGATCGTGGCCTTCGCGGATGTTGAGCAGTTCATTGACACGCCGGTGAAACGATACTCAAGCGGCATGTACGTACGCTTGGCCTTCGCCGTCGCGGCGCATCTTGAGCCAGATATTTTGGTAGTCGATGAAGTGCTCGCGGTCGGGGACGCGTCCTTCCAGAAGAAGTGCCTGGGAAAAATGGGGGAAGTGGCCGGAGCCGGACGGACTGTCCTTCTGGTCAGCCACAATATGGGCGCGATCCGGCAACTCTGCCGACGGACCCTGTGGCTCGAGAGGGGCAAGCTGATGAAGGACGGTGACACGGCTTCCGTGGTCGAGGCATATCTTGCTGCTATCGATCCGACCGATGCAACCAGCGGTGTTATTTTTCCCGAGGATTCGCGCAAAGACTCGCAACTACGCGCTACCAGGCTGCTGAACGAGAAAGAGGCCCCGGCGCAGCGCTTTAGCTGCGACGAGCCTGTGATCGTTGAGCTTCTCTATCAGGTTCACCGGCGAGCGACGGGTCTGTATGGCTGCTTCCAGATATCAAAAAGGGATGGGACCCCCGTTCTGGTTTCGTACAGTCACGATGTCGTTCCTAATCCAATGGATGATTTGCCCGCCGGGGTCCACGTCTTCCGCATAACGATTCCTCCAAGAGCGCTCGGGCACGGTGACTACCAAGTGCATTTTTCGGTTGGAAGAGGCCGCGCAGGCGGCACCGTCGTCTATGACGGAGGCACGATTGCCTCATTCTCGCTTGATGACGTGGCGACGCTCCAAGGAAACACCCGTATCGGGTACTTCAGTACTTTGCTCGACTGGCAGGTGGAACCCGTAAGGTCCGATCGGTTGACATGGGCGCATGCAGGGGAATGAAAGTCGGTGCCATTGTTCAAGCCCGGATGAATTCAGAGCGACTGCCGGGGAAGGTGCTCCATACAGTCCGCGGGAAGCCGATGCTGGAATATCTGCTGGAGCGGCTCGATCACTGCAAGTCACTGGATGCGGTGGTGGTGGCAACGTCCACCGATCCGACCGACGACCCCGTGGCGCGATTTTGTCGACAAGGGGCGAGACAGTGCTTTCGGGGATCGCTGGACAACGTCGCCAGCCGGTTCAAGGATGTTCTGGACACCTCCAAGCTTGATGCGTTTGTCAGGATCTCCGGTGATAGCCCGCTTTTGGATCCGAAGGTCGTTGACAGGGGTGTGGAGCTGTTTCTGAAGGGTGATTACGACGTGGTCACCAACGTCTTTCCACGCTCCTTCCCGCGAGGGCAGTCGGTGGAGGTGGTCCGCGCCGGGACTTTTCGACGTGCCTTTGAGCGGGCCTGGTCAGAGGACGAGCTCCAACACGTGACCCTCTACTTTTACCGCCATCCCGAATGGTTTCGAATTTTGAACTTTGGAGCGGACGCGGATTACAGCGGGGTCCATCTGGCCGTGGACACGATCGAGGACATGGAGCGGTTCGCCTCCCTCGTCGAGGGGATGGAGAAGTCCCACTGGGAGTACAGCCTCCCCGAGATCCTCGACATGTGCCGGACGGTGTACGACCCACGGAGGTCGAGAGCGTGAAACGCCTGCGGGTCGGGGTCATCGGTCTCGGCGTGGGCGAAGAACATATCGCCGCCTATGGGCAACATCCGGCCTGCGAGCTCGTGGCGGTCTGCGACGTGTCGCCGGAGAAGCGGGCTGCCGCGCGGCAGAAGTATCCGGCCGCTGCGATCATGGCCGAGGCGAAGGATATTCTGAAGCATCCCGAGATCGACCTCGTCTCCATCGCCTCGTACGACGATGCGCACTACGAACAGACGCTACTGGCGCTGCAATCGGGCAAGCACATCTTCGTGGAAAAGCCCCTGTGCCGGTCGGTGGAGGAATTGCGTTCGATCAAGCGGTGTTGGCTGGGAGGGGACGGGTTGTGCCTTGCGTCGAACCTGGTGCTTCGTGCGGCGCCGCTCTACGGATGGCTCGGGACGCAGATCGAGAAGGGTGCCTTCGGTCAAGTGTACGCCTTTGACGGCGAATACCTCTATGGCCGAATCGAGAAGATCACCGAAGGATGGCGAAAGGACGTTGAGGGCTATTCGGTGATCCAGGGGGGTGGGATACACCTGGTCGACCTGATGCTCCGGTTCTTGGCGGAACGACCCGTGACGGTGACGGCAGCCGGAAACAAGATCTGCACTGCAGAGACCGACTTCCAGTATCTCGATTATGTGGTCGCGTCGTACGTGTTCCCCTCGGGCGCCATCGGCCGCATCAGCGCCAACTTTGGCTGCGTCCACCGGCATCAGCACATTGTGCGGGTCTTCGGCACGAACGGGACCTTCTTCCACGACGACGCCGGGGCTCGGATGCATGCATCCCGGGACCCGTCGAGAGCGCCGGTCCCCCTGAATCTGTCGCCTGTCCCGGCCACCAAGGGCGCCCTGATCCCCGACTTCGTTGACGGGATACTGAATCGTAGGGACACCCGGGCGAAAACGCAGCAGGAATTTGACGTCATCAGCGCGTGCGTGGCTGCGGACCAGGCCGTCGCGGCAGGCACCGGGGTGGAGATCGAGTACGCATGAGCGGAAGCGATTTCCGGCAGATCCCGTTCGGCAGGCCGTGGATTACCGATGAGGACCGGAAGGCGGTCATGGCCGTGCTCGAGGGCCACATCCTGACCCACGGCCCGCAGGCGAAGGCCTTTGAGGCGGAATTTGCGCAGTTTCTCGGAGAAGGGGCGCACTGTGTCAGCGTCAGTTCCGGGATGGCAGCCCTGCACCTGTCGTACCTCGCCCTCGGCATTGGCCCGGGTGACGAGGTGATCGTTCCGGCGCAAACCCACATCGCGACGGTGCACGCGGTCGAGTGGGTAGGCGCCAGACCGGTCTTTGTGGACTGCGATGTCGTCACCGGGAACGTCACGCCAGGGGCGGTAGCGGCCGCCATCACGCCGCGGACCAAAGCCATCTCGGTGGTGCATTTTCTGGGCATTCCATGCGACATGCCAGGGATCATGGGCCTGGCCGAGAGACACGGGCTGAAGGTGATCGAGGACAGCGCTCTCGCAGTGGGGTCGCGGTACGGAGAGAAGCACGTAGGGCTGTTCGGGGATGCCGGGTGCTTCTCGTTCTATCCGATCAAGCACATGACGACGGGTGAAGGAGGCATGCTCGTGACACGCCATCCCGAAGTCGCTGCGGTGGTCGGCAACGTGCGCGCCTTCGGAGTAGATCGCGGCCATGCCGAGCGGGAAATTCCAGGGCTCTACGATGTCCCGTCGCTCGGCCTGAACTACCGCATGAGTGAGATACAGGCCGCGCTCGGGCGCACGCAGTTGCGGCGGATCGACGAGATTCTCGAGAGACGCCGCAGGAACTTCGAGGCGCTGAAGGGCGCGTTCAGCGAGGTGCCGTCAACCCGGGTCCTGGACGCGGCGAACAGCGAGGCTCGAAGCAGCCATTATTGTCTCAGCCTGGTGCTGGAAGGCACCCTCGGAGGGCGTCGCAACGACGTCGTGAGACGGCTGAACGCCGCCGGTGTAGGGACGAGCGTGTACTATCCCCAACCCGTCCCGCGCATGCGCTACTACCAGGAGAAATACGGGTACGACCCGGCGAGGTTCCCCCAGGCGGCGGCCATCAGCGATTGTTCAATAGCCCTTCCCGTCGGCCCCCATGTCGGGGGTGACGACATCGGGTACATGGTGGACGCGGTCCGGCGTGTGCTGAGAGAGGTGAGTGCATGAGCCCAGGATTGAGTGGTCGCAAGGTTGCCATCATCGGCGGAGCCGGATTCATCGGCCACAACCTTGCCCTGGCCCTCGCGCGGCGAGGGGCGAGCGTCGAGGTGATTGACAGCCTCCAGGTCAATAATCTGCTCTGGTTCGCGTCGGCTGGAGGGGACCTGCATAACCGGGATCTCTACCTGTGGATCATCAACCAGCGCCTAGACCTGCTGCGCGAGGCGGGCGTACCGGTGCTCGTCCAGGACGCGAGAGACTACCACGTGCTTGGACGGATGCTTGCGCGGATGAAGCCGCATGTCGTCATCCACTTGGCGGCGGTGTCCCACGCGGGCCGGTCGAATAAGGATCCCTACAGCACGTTCGACCACACCTTGCGCACGCTGGAAAATGCCCTCGACTATGCCCGGGACAACGTTGAGCATTTTATCTTTTTCTCCTCGAGCATGGTCTACGGCAACTTTCTTACTGAACAAGTGGAGGAGGAGCACCCGCTGAACCCCATCGGTATCTACGGCGCGCTGAAGTTGGCCGGCGAGAAGATCGTCGTCGCCTACCAGCAGGTGTTTGATCTCGCGTACACGATCATCCGGCCGTCGGCGTTGTACGGACCGCGATGCGTCAGCCGCCGGGTCGGGCAGATTTTCATCGAAAACGCCTTGAGCGATTCCAAGCTGCGCGTCGAGGGCGACGGAAGCGAGCGGCTCGACTTTACCTACGTGGACGATCTCGTGCACGGCGTCTGTCTGGTCATTGAAAAGCCCGCCGCCCGCAACCAGATTGTCAACATGACGTATGGGAGGTCGCGCTCGATTCAGGATCTGATGGAGATCATCCGGCAACACTTTCCTGACGTCGAAGTCGAGTACGTGGAGCGCGACAAGCTCATGCCTTCTCGCGGAACTCTGAGTATAAAAAAGGCCGCGGAGCTCTTGGGTTATGCCCCGAAGCATTCCCTTGAGCTGGGATTCGCGGAGTATATCAAGTGGTATCAGGGCTTGGATTTTCCGGCGAGGGGCCGGTAGAGGCATCGGGACGGTGAAAATACAAGAAGACAGTTGGCTTTCCGAGATATTCGGCTATCCGGTCTTCAGGGTCGAGCCCGGGGACGAAAGAGCCGCCGTGCCCCTCGGAGATGTCGTTCGGAATCACGAGAGCCGACATTCCTCCGCGATGTATTACGCCAAGATCGACGCCGATCGGATCGAAACGGTCCGTGAGCTATCGGGGGCGGGCTTCTATGTGGTCGATGTGAATGTGACGTTCGGAATGCCGGCGACCGATGGAGCAGGTCGGGGGAAGGCGGCAGACTTCGTACGCCACACGATCCGCGAGATCGCCCCCGAGGATCACGAGGCGGTGCTCCGGATCGCAGCCACGTGCTTCCGGTACTCGCGGTTTCACCTGGACCCGCTCATCCCGGCGTCGGTGGCGAACCGGATCAAGCATGACTGGATCCTGAACTACATCAAGAAGCAACGGGGAGAACAGTTGTGGGTGGCGCTCCACGACGCTCGGCCGGCCGGCTTTCTGGCCGTCTTCGCCTCGGATGCCGGGGGACGGCGCACTAGGACGATCGACCTGATCGGCGTGGACAGCGCCGTTCAGGGCCGCGGCTTCGGCGCCTCATTGGTCGCGTTCTTCATCGATCGGTATGCGGGGGTGTCCGACTACCTCCAGGTCGGGACCCAGGTTGCAAATATCCCGTCGATGAAGTTGTATCAGAAATTCGGGTTCGCCATTGTGAGAACGCAGTACGTGATGCACAAGCACGTGCACGACACGCGTGGTGGATCTGGCACGCAATGAAGATCGGTGGATTCAATCTCACGCAGAAGGTATTGGTCGTTGCCGAGATCGGCAATAACCATGAGGGAGATTTCGCGACCGCACAAAAGTTGGTGGGTGAGGCGGCCGCGTGCGGCGTCGGGGCGGTGAAGTTCCAGGTCTTCCGGGCGAGGTATTTCGTGAGTGCGGGAGATCGAGCCCGCTACGATCGGCTGTCCTCGTTCGAGCTGTCGTACGAGCAGTTCGAGGAATTGCACCGGCTGGCCAAGTCGCTCGGCCTCCTCTTCATCGCGACCCCTCTCGATCTGGAGAGCGCGGCCTTCCTGGAGGGTATCGTCGACGCGTACAAGATCGCCTCTGGCGACAACAACTTCTACCCGTTGATGGACCGCGTCTGCCGAACGGGGAAGCCGCTCATCCTCTCGACCGGCCTGAGCGACCTCAACCATATCCGGAGAGCCAAGGCGTTCATTGAGGCACAATGGCGGAAGCGCGGCGTGGAGCAGCATCTGGCCGTGCTGCACTGTGTGAGCAGCTATCCCGTGCCCCCGGAACAGGCGAACCTCGGGGCGATCCCCATGCTGATTCGTGAGCTCGAGTGTACCGTGGGCTATTCCGACCATACCTTGGGCATTCAGGCGTGCGTGATCGGCGCGGCGCTCGGGGCGCGGATTATCGAGAAACACTTCACCCTCGACAAGCAGTACTCCGACTTTCGTGATCACCAACTTTCGGCGGATCCGGTGGAGATGGGGGACTTGGTTGCCCGGGTGGCCGAGACGGAAGGGCTCCTCGGGACCGGCGAGAAGATCGTTCAAGCAGCCGAGGCAGAGTCCGCGCGCCTGGCCCGCCGCTCGATCGTCGCCGGGGCGGATCTGCCGGCCGGCCACCGGGTCCGATTCGAGGATCTGACCTGGATTCGCCCGGCCACCGGGCTTCCGCCCGGCGAGGAAGCGCGGGTCGTGGGGAAACGACTCAGGCGGGCCGTGGCGTTCGGGGAACCGATTCTCCCGGCAGACGTGGAGTAGGGGCGGCTGATGTGCGGGATCGCGGGATACTTCGGCGCACGACAGGTTACCCCGGATCGCATTGAGGCGTGTCTCCGCCTGATGGGTCGGCGAGGTCCGGATCATGCAGCCTCACGGCACTGGGTCAATTCCGCCGGCCGAAATGTCTACCTCCTCCATTCCCGGTTGAGCATTATCGACCTCGACGAGCGGGCCAACCAGCCGTTCCAGATCGGCACGCAATGGCTGGTCTACAACGGCGAGCTGTACAACTATGTCGAGCTGCGCGAAGGGTTGACGAAGCAGGGGGTCCCGTTCAGGACGACCTCGGACACCGAAGTCCTCTTGCAGGCCATCGACCACTTCGGGTGGCCCGTGCTCGACCGGTGCGAGGGGATGTGGGCCTTCGCCCTTCATGACGAGACGGACGGATCGCTCACGTTGTGCCGTGATCGTTTCGGGGAGAAGCCGCTCTACCTGTATCGGGATGAGACGGGACTCACCTTCGGCTCCGAGATCAAGTTCATCGTTGCGTTGCTTGGGCGACGGCTTCCCGTCAACGTCGAGCATATCTATCGTTTCCTGGTCAACGGATATAAGGCGCTCTACAAGGAGGATCACACCTTTTTTCAGGGCCTCTCCGAGCTGCCCCCCGCCTCCCTCTTGCGGATCGACGCCGCGGGTCGGGAAGAGACACAGAAATACTGGCAGCCGCGCTGCGTCGTGGACCAGGGGATGACCTACGCGGAGGCGGTGGCGGGGGTGCGCGAGAGGTTGATCCGGGCCGTCAAGCTGCGCCTCCGAGCCGACGTCCCCCTCGCGTTCTGCATGAGCGGAGGCGTGGACTCCAATTCGTTGATCAGCATCGCGAAGAACGTCTGCGGGTATGACGTCCACGGCTTCACCATCGCCAACTCCGACGCGCGGTACGAAGAGCAGGATATGGTGGAGCACGCCGTCGCCGCGCTTGGGATCCGCCACACCTCGATTCCCGTGGACACGAAAGATTTCCTGCCGAAATTGCGGACCCTGGTGCGTCAGCACGACGCCCCGGTCTACACCATTACCTACTTCGCACACTGGCTGCTGATGGAGCTGATCGCCGCCCACGGGTACCGGATAGCCGTCAGCGGCACCGCGGCCGACGAGCTCTTCACCGGCTATTTCGACCATCACCTCGCCTACTTCTACGAGATCCGGGATGATCGAGAGCTTTCCAAGAGCGCGCGAGAGGCGTGGCTGCAGGTGGTGAAGCCGTTTGTGCGGAACCCGTACCTGCAGAATCCCGACCTGTTCATCGAGAATCCGGCGATGCGGGACCACATCTATCTGGGCGCCAATGAATTCGCCCGTACCCTGAAAGTGGAGTGGTCGGAGCCGTTCAACGAGCGTCACTACGTCGGCAGCCTTCTGCGCAACCGAATGCTGAACGAGATGTTCCACGAGGCCGTCCCGGTGATCCTGCACGAGGACGACCTGAACGCCATGTACTTCTCCATCGAAAATCGGTCGCCCTACCTGGATCGGGCGTTGTTTGAATTCTGCTACCGCATCCCCTCACGGCACCTGATTCGCCGGGGCCTCGCCAAGGTCGTGCTGCGCGATGCGATGCGCGGCATTGTGCCCCAGCGCATCCTCGACAATCCACGGAAGGTGGGATTCAACGCCCCAATCTTTTCGTTTCTCGACGTGGCTGATCCCGAGGTCCGCGCCTGTCTGCTCGACGAGAGCCCGATCTTCGAGCACGTCCGGCGGAACCGCATCGAGCAATTGATCGCGAAAACTGATCTGCCGAACAGCGAAAGCAAGTTCCTCTTTTCGTTTCTGAGCAGCAAGATGTTTCTGGAAGAGTGTGCGGGATGAGATACTGCGCCCGGTGCATCACGCCCTCTACCCGGCCGAACATCCGGCTGAACGAGGAGGGGGTGTGTAACGCCTGCGTAGCGCACGGGATGCGGCGCGAGATCGACTGGGCCGTGCGTGAGCGGGCGTTCCGAGAGGTCGTGGGGCGGGCCAGGGCGCGGAGCCGGGGCTACGACTGTCTGGTGCCCGTGAGTGGGGGTAAGGACAGCACCTGGCAGGTGGTGAAGTGCCTCGAATACGGGTTGAACCCGCTGGCGGTGACCTGGAAGACACCGGCTCGCACGGAGATCGGCGCGAGGAACCTGGCCAATCTGGTCGGCTTGGGCGTGGACCATGTTGATTATCAGATCAACCCCAAGGTGGAGCGGAAGTTTATGTATCGGGCGCTGATCCGGTACGGAAGCCCGGCCATCCCGATGCATCTGGCGTTGTTCAACATCCCGCTGACGATCGCGGTCAGGTTCAACATCCCCTTGGTGGTGTGGGGCGAGAACTCTGCCGTGGAGTATGGCGGCGATGAGGATACCCTCCACGGCTTCCGGTTGGACCGTGCCTGGCTGAGTAAATACGGCGTCACGCACGGTACGACGGCGCGCGACTGGATCTCGGGAGAGCTGTCGGAAAGAGAGCTGACCCCCTACTTCGGACCACCCGAAGAGGAGCTGGCTGCCAAAGAGATCCTCGCCGTCTTCCTGGGGTTCTACTTCCCCTGGGATCCGGAAACGAGCCTCGCCGTCGCCAGGGCGCACGGCTTCGAGCCTCGGCCGGAGGGGCCGAAGACCGGGTACTACGACTATGCCGACATCGACGATGACTTCATCTCGATCCACCACTGGCTGAAGTGGTACAAATTCGGCTTCACGCGCACGTTCGACAACCTGTCGCTGGAGATCCGGAACGGGCGGATGACGCGGGAAGAGGCCATCGAGGTCCTGCGGAAACGGGGCGACGAAACTCCTCATGAGGACATCGGCCAGTTCTGTCGGTTCGTCGGGATCACCGAGGCGCACTTCTTCGACGTGATCGAGCGATTCAGGAATCGGGACATCTGGATGCGCCGTGATGGGAAGTGGATGATCGAGGGATTCCTGATCCCGGATTGGAATTGGATATGAAGTTCACGCCGGTCGATCCGCCGCGCGTGTTCGACGTGGGCCACGGGGAAGAGAAGATTCGCCTCAAGGATTGCGGCCGCGTCGAGCTGGACCCGGATGAACAGGTGACCTTCACGACACCCTCGGGGGCCGAGTACGACGTGGCCCGGAAGGTGTGGGGGTTTTACGCGACGCCGTCGCTGAACGGACGACTGCAACGGTTCGGCCTGCGGGGCGTGCTGGTGAAGAACCGGATCGAGCAGTACTTTGTCCTCCTGGTCGAGCGTGGCCAGGAAGCGGCCTTCGAGCGGTACGTCGCCGATGAGCGGCTCACGGTGGTGTCGTGGCTCGACGAAAGCGGGGCGCTCGAGCGCCTGGAGGCCAGGGTTCGATTGTCCGACGAGGGGGATCGGTGAACCCGCGCTGCCTGTGCGGCGGTAAGGAGTGGACGACGGCGTTCACGTATGATGCGCCACCCGCAGGCGAGGTGCGCTTCCAGTTCAGCGCGGTCGCAGAGTACCGCCGTGAGGTTCTGCGGTGCCCCGTGTGCAGTCATTTCGTCTCGGTGCACGCCATGGACGATACGGGGCTCTACCGGGAGGAGTATGTCAGCGCGAATTACGGAAGGGCCGGCATCCACAAGGCCTTTGAGCGGATCGTGTCGCTGCCGCCGGAGCAGTCCGACAACGTGGGGCGGGTGCGGCGGATACTGGATTTCGCGGGGCACCATCTCGCGGCCCCAGCCCGGGAGGGTCGAGCGCCGACGGTGCTCGACGTCGGGTCGGGCCTGTGCGTGTTCCTGCACCGCATGAAGACCGCCGGGTGGGACGGGACGGCGCTCGATCGCGATCCACGGCTCGTTGCCCATGCGCAGGATGTGGTCGGGGTCCGAGGGATCTGCGGTGATTTCGCGGCCATCGAGGACGTCGGACAATACGACGTCGTGACCTTCAATAAGGTCCTCGAGCACGTCAAGGATCCGATTGGAATGCTCGCCCGAGCCGTCAAGTTTCTGCATCCCGGGGGCTTGGTCTACGTCGAGGTGCCGGATGGCGAAGCGGCCGTTCATGGGGGCCCGGGCCGTGAGGAATTCTTCATTGATCATCACCACGTCTTCAGCGCTGCGTCACTCGCGCTCCTCGCCGCCCGCGCCGGGCTCAATATCCGCGTGATCGAGCGGCTCCGTGAGCCGAGCACGAAGTTCACGCTGCGAGGGTTCCTGATTCCGTAACACCTGCGCACGGAGTATTGCGTTAGGCACGCACATATGGCTGGTGGGTCGAAAGGGCTTGGTCCAAGAAGAATGCCTGAATTGGGAAGGGTCGGCCTCTGCGCCGTCATAATTGATTCCCGGCGAGGAACGCGGCGACTGGACAATACGCGTAGTTTCCCCACCTCATTGCGATCCGTTGAGTCCAGTCGCACCGTTCTCGATTGGGTCCTCCACGCGCTCTCTAGCTGGAGCATCGAAGATATTACGTACATCGGAGGGTACCATATCCAGAAGGTTATCGAGCGATATCCTGATATGCGATATCGATTTCATGCCCGCTGGAGAGGCGAAGGGGAATTAGTTGGATTGCGCCTTGCGCGTCCCACCGTCACAAATGATTGTCTAATCATACGTTCGAGCACAATTTGCGTCCCGGAAGCACTTCGACAGCTGCTTATTGAGGATGGGGGTTTGCCTGCCGCCTACTATTTGGATGGTTCATTGGAGTGCTTCGCTGGCCTCATAGCGCTTCCCGCATCTTACGCGTCCAGGGCATTCTCGATAGCGGAGTCAATGACACAGCAAGACATGACTGCCGATCTGGAGCAATGGTTATCGACGATGGCAGCAGAAGGACTGCCGGTACACAGACTTAATCTCGATGGTCTTGTTGCCCCAGTGCATGATCCTGTTGCAGTGGCCCGTACAGTGTTCGGAGGGAAGGGGAGAACGCTTGAGCAGGTTGCGCCCCTCATTAAGAGTGCCGTGGTGCTGGACCAGGTACGGTTCAGGGCATCCGACTGGCTGGATGATCCTGATTCGATTATTGGAAGGGTTCAAGAAGCCTTCTCGGACAATAATGTCGTGGTTCGGAGTTGTGCTCACTCAGAGGACGGGCTCGAGGAATCTGCTGCCGGACGCTTCGAGAGCGTTCTCGATGTGCCGGTCGATTTGGCAGACTGTTTGCGGGAAGCGGTGGATAAGGTAGTGAGGAGCTACCAAAGCTCAGGCCGAATCTTGCACCGCAAGGACGAAGTATTGGTCCAACCTCAGTTGCGGGATCTCGCGGTCAGCGGCGTTCTGCTCACCAGGGACATAGAAACGGGGGCCCCGTATTACGTACTGAATATTGACCGCTCTTCCGGGCGGTCGGACCTGATTACCTCGGGTAAGGCATGCAACTCCGAGACCTTTTACATTCCGCGCCATGACGATTGCACACGGCTTGACGCAGATGTGCGGGCGTCTGCAAAACTGGGACGCGAGCTGGAGGAGCTCACTCACCTAGATGATCTCGATATCGAGTTTGGGATCGACCGAGCGGGTACTACGTACCTCTTTCAGGTTCGACCCATTTCAAAACGTGCGAGAAAGTTTGAATTGGCAGACGACGATTTGTTCGAGGAGCTCTTTCACATTTCGGAATTTCTCCGGGCGCATCTGAGACCTCATCCCACGTTAGCGGGCAATACGACCGTCTTCGGTACTATGCCTGATTGGAATCCTGCCGAATTAATTGGCGCTACACCTCGGCCTTTGGCACTTTCATTGTTTCAGCGCTTGATAGGCAGCCGCACCTGGGCAACGGCACGGGCACTCATTGGCTACCGAGATGTGTGTCCTGAGCCTCTGATAGTCTCCCTCGGGGGAAGGCCCTATGTGGATGTCCGGGCAAGCCTGAATTCTTTCCTACCGGGCGCCCTGCCTGAGGGAATAGCGGAGCCTTGGATAAATCACTGTTTACATTTGCTCACCGAAAAGCCACATCTTCATGACAAGATCGAGTTCGAGGTTGCAATTACGTGCCTGAGTTTCGATTTTGATAATCAATTGTGTCGCCTTCGTGAAGCAGGTCTCAATCAAGCTGAAAGTACAGAATTTCGGCAGCAACTCCTTCGTTTGACTGATGGGGTATTTGCAGGTGGTTCTGCATCGGTTAACTCACAGAAAGAGCAACTGCAATTGCTTGCTTCTAGACGCCAGCGCTGGCTGGCAAGTCCTGACTCCGGCTGTTCGGCAGTCGCACGTCGAATCCACATGCTTTTGGCTGATTGTGAACGATTCGGGACATTGCCGTTCGCGATCCTGGCCCGATATGCGTTCATTGCGATGTCGATCCTGCGGTCTCTTCGGAAAGTTGGTGTTTTCTCTGAGGGAGAGTGCGAAGAGCTCTTGGGATCGATACCTACGGTCGCGTCAGAGCTGACGCGTGACCTAGGGGAAGAGGCGGCGGGACGGCTTTCCAAGAGCGAGCTTCTCGAACGGTATGGGCACCTCCGACCAGGGTCCTTTGATGTCACCTCGCCAAATTATGCGAACGCCTGGGATACGTACTTCAACCCTGCAGGGGTGAAGGAAGGGACCACGAGATACCCCGACCTGCAACGAGGAATGGAGATCTTTGATGCGCGTGCCACGGAGATTGAGAACTTGCTCCATAGCTTGGCATTCAGGGCGACTGTGGCCGATGTGCGGGACTTTGTTTTTTCGAGCATCGCTGGACGTGAATGGGCCAAATTTGAATTCACGAAGTCCTTAAACGCATCCCTTGAGGCGATAGCGCAGCTAGGCGAGGCACTTGGCTTTTCACGGGAAGAGATTTCCTTTCTTCCGATCGATACGATTCTCAGCTACGCAACTGACAGCTTGAGTAGTGCCGTGCGGACAGGGTTTCGACGGACGATTGAGCTTCAGAAAAAGAGGTGGAACTTAACTTCCAGTCTTCGACTGCCGCATTTGGTGCGGTCGGTAGATGATATCATGGCGTTTCGGCTTGAGGAGTGGGCGGCAAACTTCATTTCCACGAAGCGGGTCGTAGCCCCTGTGATTGCTATTGAGGGTAGTGTCCCCAGAGTGCTGTTAGAGGGGAAAATTGTACTGATTCGGGCGGCTGATCCAGGTTACGACTGGATTTTCAGTCATCGCATCGCAGGGCTGATTACCCAATATGGGGGTGCGGGGTCTCACATGGCAATCCGTGCAGCGGAGTTTGGGTTGCCTGGGGCGATTGGTTGTGGGGAGGTCATTTTCGAGCGCCTACGCCACGCAGGAATGATCGAGCTTGATTGTGGAAACAAGATAGTGCGAGCCATAGGATGATAATTGCCCTTTCAATGCGAATTACGGTTAACGACGAATACTTCGAGATGCGTGACGCAATCAGTCACGACTGGGTTAAAACCTTAGACCGGTTGGGGGTAACTCCGGTATTGATCCCGAACTCCCTGTGTGATCCAGCGCGTTACCTTGAAACCTTGCGCCCCCAGGGTTTGCTTCTCACGGGTGGAAACGACGTTGGTCCGCTGCCAGGTGAGGCTGAGGGAAATACCGCCAGTCCGCGGGACAGTACAGAGATTGCACTGCTTGACGCTGGGCTGAGGAATCGAGTGCCCATATTTGGTGTGTGCCGTGGACTGCACGTGATTAATAGCTACTTTGGGGGAAGGGTGGTCCGTGATTTGGGGCGGATTGCTGCACATGTGAACGTCCATCACCCGATAGAAATCGTGGCGCGGCCGTGTCGGAGCATGGAGGCTTTCCAGGATGTCATAACGAACTCTTACCACAAACAGGGCGTCTTATTGGATGGTTTGTCGCCCGACCTGAGAACGTTTGCGATTGCCACTGGCGGCGTCATCGAAGGGTTGTACCATCCTAATCTGCCGATCGTGGCAGTTCAGTGGCATCCTGAGCGCGAGAACCCAGCTGCTGACTTGGATCGGGCTTTGCTGGAGGATTGGCTGGCGAAATGCGAATGATTATTCTGGCCGCCGGCCGGGGTACGCGGTTGCGCCCCTTGACCGATTCCTCTCCGAAGTGCCTCATTGAGCTGGGCGGTCGTTCATTGCTCGACTGGCAGTTGGAAGCCGCGGAGAAGGTGGGGATTCCCGAGGTCGTAGTCGTCGGCGGCCATATGGCTGAACGGCTACAACGGCCTGGCCTGCGTCTGGTGATCAACCAGGACTACGATTCAACCAATATGGTTTACAGCTTGTTCTGTGCTGAATCATCCTTTGGTCGGGGATTCGTCTTATCTTACGCAGACGTTGTGTATGACGTGAGCGTGCTCCGAGCCCTGCTGGTCAACGAGGCTCCTGTCGCGGTCGTAGTAGATCGAAATTGGCTTGATTACTGGAGACTGCGGTTTAACGATCCACTTAGCGACGCGGAAAGTCTGCGGATGGACGAGACGGGGCGCATCCGAAGCATAGGTCAACCTGAGAAGGACGTCACGCATATCGACGGTCAATATATTGGCTTGGTGGCGTTTCGAGAATCGGGGGTAGATGCACTTCGGCAGACGTACGCTATTGCCCTTAGAGATGAGGAGGCGGGACGATTGCCGTTTAGTGGGAGTCGGCCATTGCGCAATCTCTTTGTAACGGATTTGCTACAGGCCATGATCGATCTGGGCTACTCCGTGAATTCAGTGCCTGTATCTGGGGGCTGGCTGGAAATCGACAGCCTATATGACCTGCAGGTAGCTTCGAGCCTCCTGGAAGGCGGTCGAATTAAGAGATAAATTCGTGCGTTAGGATTCGCGATGAAGAAGGGTTTTCGTTTCGAGGACAATCGCGATTACTGGGACCGGCGATGGAAAGAAGCAGGCCGCGATCCTGATCGGTTCTCGGACCTGAACATTTACCCGATCAAGTATGCCGAGCTCGTTATCAAAGGTCAAGGCGATCGAGTCTTAGAGATAGGCGCTGGATTGGGGCGGATAACAAAGCATTATCATTACGCTGGCTACAGCATTACAGGATTGGAGACCAGCAAAGTCGCCGTGGACCAATTGAAGTGCGAGAATCCTGCTCTCGATGTCCGCTTGGGTGATGTCCGGGACATGCCGTTTGCCAACAATGAATTCGACGTAGTCCTGGCCTTTGGACTGTATCACAACCTCGAAGAGGAAATGGGCGGAGCCATTGCCGAGACGGCACGGTGCCTGAAAATAGGCGGTCGGTTTTGCATCTCCATGCGGCCGGATAACTTTGAGATGCGGCTTAACGAGTGGTTGTGGTGGCTGAAAGATGGGCGACATATCAAGGGAAACTTGAAATTCCATAAGTGGCAGGTCGGTGAACGCGAATTCGTGCAAGTGCTTCGCCGCCATGGTCTGGTTACTCACCAAGTTTATCGAGCAAGGAACTTCTCCCTGCTCTTCCGCGTTCCGTGGTTCCGTGGTCGGAGTGCAGATGAGACCGATCGACGTGGACAGGGCTATCGTTTGAACGGAATCGGGCGTATTCTGGACCGAATACTGGTCAGGGTGTTCCCGCGCCAATTTTGCAACGTCCTAGTGTTCATCGGGCAGAAGGAGATATAGGAGTTGGTACTTTGGCTGATTGGGCTCGCCGGCGCGGGGAAGTCGGTCATTGGGCGGGAGGTGTATGCCCGACTGAAAGCCCGCCGCCCAAACGTGGCTTTCCTTGATGGAGATCATGTCCGTGCCATCATGGGAAGCGACCTCGGGTATTCCTTGGAAGATAGGAGGGCGAATGCATGGAGGGTTTGCCGTCTCTGTCAGTTTCTTGACGGTCAAGGAATTGATGTTGTCTGCGCAATTCTATCCCTTTTTCACGAAACGCAAGAGTGGAATCGACATAATTATTCAAGCTATTTTGAGGTCTACATAGACGTGCTGATGTCAGTCCTCATTCAGCGGGACCAAAAGGGATTGTACAGCGGAGCGCTCGCCGGAACGCTTGCTAACGTTGTTGGAATCGATATTCCCTTCACACCCCCCAAATGGTCGGACCTAATAATAGAGAATGATGACTCAGGAGTCTCGGCTGAGGCTCTCGCAGATCAGATTGTGGCTGCGATAGATTCGAAGTTTGCCGAAACGAGATGAATCTTAGGTACCGATACACGGAGAGAAGCCAGCTCGTAGACCGGTGCGATTATATGTATACGCCGCACGAGGGACCGGAGTTCTTGCGTGCTTACGTTTCGCAACGTGAGAATTTGAGGAGCGTGCTAAGAGAGTCGCAGCCAAGCATAAGCGCGATAACGTCGAACGAGACGGTAATCGCAGAGGAGATACGTCACGCTGTTTCACAGAGGCTCCCGGCGGATGTTCCCTCGGGCTTGCGCGAGAGGTCCCCCGAGGTGATACCAGGAATGCCAGGATCTCGAGAGTTTGTCACGAAATCGCTGTTGTTGGACCTCTGGCAGGCTCTCCTCCACAGTACGCAGGAACCAGTGGGAGTGCTTGCCTCGTGGATCGATTTGCTAGTCAAGAAATATGAGACCCAAAAACGATTGTATGTTGCGTACTCGGCTGCGTTGAAACCAGCAAGTAAGAAGTATGACCAGCTGGAGAATTATGCCCTCCTAGCCAGTCTGCTGATGTATCTGTACCACGGAGAGCGGAGCATAAAGCACCTTAACTCGGTTCTTAAATTAATTGATCTGCTCAGCTCTGTAAGTATTATTGGCGAGGGGCCTATGACACAGCTGACGTTGCTTGGGGCGGTTGAGGCAGAGTTGGAAGCGGTGAAGGAGCTCGCTGCGGATCACGGGATCGTGCTATGTTGCTGAAAGACATTGGCTTGATGGCAGTCGAGTCAAGTAGGACTCGTGCCTATTTGTGCGCGATGAAGCGGCATAATTTGCTACCGGGGCACGTGATTTTCCTAAGCCGCAGAAGGGAAAATTGCGAGGTTGTGTTTCCTGCGGTGCCGTATTTTGACAACGTGACGCCGGCGCTTGAGACGATACGGCAGCTGGGATTGTCGTATGAAGCTGTGGAGACGGAGGATGTAAATGGCGCCGAGGTCTTAGCTGCGGTTCGTAGGTGCCCGGTGAATGTGCTGATTTATTCGGGGCCAAGCGGTGGGATTCTGAAAAGAGAGATTCTGGGTGCAGGTAAGAAATTCCTGCACATCCATGCTGGTGTGGCTCCCTACTTCCGGGGAAGCACGACGATTTATTACAGTCTTCTGATCTCCGGGACATGTGGTGCCTCAGCAATCCTCTTGAATGAGCAGATCGATCGAGGCCCGGTCATCGCAACGCAGGAATATCCGCCTCCGCGTGATCTAACGACGCTCGACTACGGATATGACCCTTACATCCGGGCAGATCTGTTGGTTCGAGTATTGGAGGAATATCGCGTGAGGGGGGAGTTTGTTGCGAAGTCGCAACCCGTTGACGCTGGTGATGCATTCTATATCATGCATCCAGTCCTGCGGCACATTACGATACTGAGCAAGCGGATAAGTAAAGCTGGAGAGCCTGCCGCTGGCACTGTGGGCTACGGATCGCTTTGGCGTGTAGAGGGCGGTCATGTGGAGATTCCGACGCACAATGAAAAAGTAGATCTCGCTGGCGAAGGAAGGGCCAACTCAGCATGAACGGCTGTCTGCCATTGTTTATGACTAGTACGGCAAGGTCTGGCAGTTACCTGATAAGTATGATGCTGAGTGCTAACAACCAGGTCATGGTGGCATCCGAACCATATCTCGAACTTTTCCGGTCCCTGCGTAATGCCTTCGTTCGATATGGTGCTTCGCCTGAAATCCAATGCGTGTTCGACCCCCGCTCACCTATACAGGATTACTACTTCCTACCTGAACGCATTCGAATTATGGACACCATCCAGGCTGGTGATTTGAGTATGTCTTTCGATCCAAGTGAGTGGGAACCGTTTCTCCAATCGAGCGTTCGGCGAGCCGAGCTCCAATGCGCCGAATTGATACCCTATCTTTCCGAGCTTCGAGGGTCAACGTATAAGGAAATGTTTGACAACGCGTTTCGGATCATTGCAGAAGCCCGAAAGGCTAAGGACCGAAGGTGGGTTGGGATTAAGGACGCTTGGACAATCGAGTTCTTCAGACCCCTGGCTCGTGCATATCCGGAGGCTCGGTTTATTGTGATTCTTCGAGATCCTCGGGCCATCGTCAACTCAATGTTGGGGGTAGTAAAGATTGATCCTTTACAGGTAGGACAAGTGCTATCTTATGCGCGCCACTGGCGAAAGTATGTGGCGTTCTGCGAACATTACCGAAACGACGAGCAGTTTAAAGACAGAATCTATGTTTTGAAGCATGAGGAATTTGTGAGAGACCCTGAGAAAAGGGCAAGAGAGGTCTGTGAGTTTCTTGATGTTGAATTCAAGCCAGAAATGTTGGACACAGGTAAGTACTTCGATTTCGCTACCGGTAGTGTGTGGAAAGGAAATAGTAGTTTTGAAGAGGTCACGGTGGGCATCAGCGTGGATCGGGCAGAACGCTGGCGGACAAGATTAAATCCGACAATTGTTGAAGTTGTGGATTGTTTTTGCGGTCCCGACATGAAACTCGTTGGCTACGAGCCACTCGAGGATTGTGAGAGCAGATGGCCGAATGGCGACGTTCTGGAATATATTGTGAGGAGTCATCGCGATTACTGCAGTTGGAGGAGTGACCTCGGGGATCCGCAGCTCGACTACGGCTTCGAGTTGTTCCGCCGGGCGCTGCTGAGCGTAGCAGAAGAGTCACTGGATTCGCAGCTCATTCGCCGGTCTTTCCTCTTCGAGGAGGTGTTCCGGGCGATTCGGCAGCGCCTCATGTCCACGCAGAGTGTTTAATGGCCCACCAGGAAACCAGTTCTGACTCCCATCTCACGCGGATGACGGCCGACGAGGGAAGAGAGATCCTGTCGTTGACGGCCGACTTGTGCGCGTTCGCCACGGGCGTTGTCGCACCGGACAACGCGCGTCTGTTCGAAAGGATCGGGCGGGAATTGCCCATCAGGTTGTATCGATACCCGTCGGCATCAACGTTCAACGGATGGGTGGTGCCGGAGCTATGGCAGGTGAAGGAAGCGGCCATCACGAAAGAGGGGAAAAAAGTCTTCGACGGCGGGACCCACACCCTGGCAGTTGCGACCTACTCGAAATCCTTTCACGGCGAGCTTGAGTGGGAGGAACTGCACCGGCACGTCGTGACGAACCCGGACCTGCCGCAGGCCCACATGTACCACTGCATGTGGCAGTACCGGCCCTGGGATGCGGATTGGGCCTTCTGCATACCCTACGAGGTGTACAAGACATTCGGGACGGGGCGGTACCGCGTCGATCTGGAGACCACCTACGAACCGGGGGAAATGCTGGTCGGGGAATACGAGCATCCGGGCGAGTCGGGGGCGACGATCGTCTTCAACGCCCATACGTGCCATCCGCATATGGCAAATGATGACCTTGCCGGGGTCGCAGTCCTGATCCGGCTGTTCCAGTGGTTGCACCGGCAAAAGACCTATTACACGTATCGGCTCGTGATCGGGCCCGAGCATGTGGGGACGGTGTTTTATCTCCACAATCGGAACCGTGAGGAACTCGAACGGTTTGTCGGTGGCGCGTTCGCCGAGATGCCGGGAACGAGCGGACCCGTCAAGCTGGCATCGTCGTTCCTGGGCGCTCAGGACATCGACAAGGTGTTCCGGCACGCCATCCGGCACCACTGCAAGGCCTACGAGTTCGTGCCGTGGCGGAGGGGAGCCGGCAACGACGAGACGGTGTGGGAAGCGCCCGGGTACGAAGTCCCGTTCGTGGAGGTGAGCCGCAGCAGGGATCTCTTCTCGCCGTATCGCGAGTATCATTCCAGCCTCGATACGCCGGAGATCCTGAGCGCGGATCAGCTCGCGGAGTTCTATAGCGTCTTCGTCCGCGCCGTCGAGATCCTCGAGCACAACGCCACGTTGTACCGGACATTCGACGGACTCATCTGTCTGTCTAACCCCGAATATGACCTGTATCAAGAGCGCCCCGATCCGGCCGTCGATAAGCCTCTAGAGCCGGATTCCGAGAAATGGGGGACCCTGCTCGACTCGCTCCTGCGGTACTTCGACGGCTCGTGGACGGTCCTCGATATCGCCGAAAAGCACGATGTCCCGTTTGACCATCTGTACCGTTACCTCCTCAAGTTCAGAGACAAAGGCCTCGTGCAGTTTCAGTTCGCACCCGTGACACGGCCGCGGATCTCGAGGATCAGGGATCCCGAAGGCGTGAGGCGTGAGGGGTGAAGGGTAGGTCGTGATCGCGATGATCGACATGGAGATGGGGAACCTTCAGTCGGTACTGGAGGCGTGTGAGCGGGTCGGGGTTCGGGTGCAGGTGACCACGAAAGCCCGCGACATCGAAGCGGCAAGCGCCGTCATCCTTCCGGGGGTTGGGGCCTTCGGGGACGGGATGGCCGCATTACGGAAGCATGGATTGGTGGACGGCTTGCATCGTCATGCCGTCCAGGGGAAAAAGCCCCTCCTCGGGATCTGCCTGGGGATGCAACTTCTCGCCGAGGTGGGCGAGGAGCATGGCGTGCATGAGGGCCTGGGTTACGTCAAAGGTCGCGTGGTGCGGCTCAACGCGACCGAAGAAGGATGTCGTGTGCCCAACATGGGTTGGTGCGATGCGGCCGTCGTCAAGCCCGGGGTGCTGTTTGCAAAGGTCCGCGATGGCGAGTCGTTCTACTTCGCGCACAGCTACTATCTGGAGTGCGCGGACCGCCAAGACATCGCGGCCACCATTAAGTACAGCGGCCGGGCGATTCCGGCAGCTATCGAGCGCGGGAAGCTGTTCGGGGTGCAGTTTCACCCCGAGAAGAGCCAGGACGTGGGACTCGAGGTCCTGGATTCATTCTTCCGCTACCTTGGGAGCCGGGTATCCTCATGATTCGGCCGCGCCTGATCCCCTGCCTGCTCTTGAAGCATGGGCTGATCGTCCGGAGCCAGGTGTTCAAGATTCATCAGGTCATCGGCAACCCGATGAGCACGATCGAGCGCTTTTCAACCTGGAATGTTGATGAGCTTATCTTGCTCGACATCAGTTCGGAAGATTTCCACGACCTGCGTCGGGATGACCTGCAGGTCCACTACGCGGGCTCGACGGCACTCGATGTCCTCAGGGCGGTTTCCCGCGTCTGCTTCATGCCCTTGGCTTTCGGGGGCCGCATTCGTTCTCTGGAAGACATCAGGGCCAGGCTGGCGGCTGGTGCCGACAAGTGCATTATCAACACCAAGGCCCTCGAGGATCCGCAATTCATCAGCGAGGCCGCGCGGCGCTTCGGGTCGCAGTGCATCGTGATCAGCATCGACGCCAAAAGACGTCCAATGTCCGAAGAATTCGGCGAGCTCAGTCGAGCCGTCCAACGTCCGATGTCAGGAGAGGACCCGCAAGACCTCAGTCCTCAGTCCTCAGACCTCGGACTCGCTTGGCAGGTGTACAGCCACTCGGGCAGGCAGCCGACAGGGATGGATCCGGCCGCGTGGGCCAAGCGCGCAGAGGAGTTGGGTGCCGGTGAGATCTTTCTGAACTCCATCGATCGGGACGGGACGGCACAGGGGTATGACATCGAGCTGATCCGGGGCGTAACCGAGGTCACCACCATTCCGGTGATCGCCTGCGGTGGCGTCGGGAAGCATGACCACTTCCCGGCGGGTATCCTCGAAGCGGGGGCGAGCGCGGTTTCCGCGGCGAATATCTTTCACTTCTTCGAGCTGAGCTACCCGATGGCGAAAAAGGCCTGCATCGACGCGGGCATCCCGATGCGCCGCGTGGGACTGAACAGCCGATGGTTCCCCCGCGAGCCGGTGTACGACGAGCAGGAGAAGCACGAAAAGATCACTGTGCGGCTCAGGGCTGCCGAGATCGGGCCGAGGGATGAGCCGAACAAGCGGACCACGATCCGCTGGTGCACCAAGTGCGTGTACCCGTCCATCAGCGCGGTCCCCCTGGAATTCGACGAGTCCGGGGTTTGCACCGGCTGCCTGGTGGCCGAGGCCAAACAGGAGATTCCCGAGTCGGAATGGAGGCGGCGGCAGGAGCTGCTCCGCGAGGTCCTCGAGAAATACCGGTGCAAGGACGGGTCCCGGTACGACTGCGTGATTGCGGTCAGCGGGGGCAAGGACAGCTATTTTCAGACCCACGTGATCAAGAACGAGTTCGGCCTGAACCCGGTGCTGGTGACTTACAACGGCAACAACTACACCGAAGTGGGGTGGCGGAACGTCCATCGGATGAAGGAAGTTTTCGGCGTCGATCATGTCTTCTATTCGCCGAGCGTGGAGCTGCTCCGGAAGCTCAACCGGCTCGGCTTCACCGTCATGGGGGACATGAATTGGCACGCGCACGTGGGCATCACCACGCTTCCGGTCCGCATCGCGGCGCAGTTCCGCGCCCCGCTGGTCATTTGGGGTGAGCACGGCTACCTGGATCTGGGCGGCCAGTTCTCTATGGACGACTTCCCCGAGATGAGCTACCGCGACCGACTCGAGCATTTCGCCCGCGGCTACGAATGGAACTACTTCATCGGGCTCGAGGGCATCACGGCTCGGGACATGATCCCCTACCAGTACCCCTCGGACCAGGAGCTGTTCGACCTGGACGTGCGGGGGATTTACCTCGGGAACTACGTCTACTGGGAAGCGAACGAGCACGGTAAGCTCGTGATGGAGAAGTACGGCTTCGAGATCAACCCGGAGCCGTTCGACCGCACCTACCGGCGGATGTCCAACCTGGATGACATGCACGAGAACGGCGTGCATGATTACCTGAAGTACATCAAGTTCGGATACGGTCGCTGTACGGACCACGTGTGCAAGGACATCCGGGCCGGCCGGATGACCCGTGACGAGGGGATCGAGTTGGTGCGGAAGTACGACCACATAAAACCCCGGGATCTCTGCCGGTGGCTGCCTTACGTGGGGATGACCGAAGAGGAATTCGACCGTGTTGGCGACACGTTCCGCGATCCGCGCGTCTGGCGGCGGGAGAACGGCGAATGGCTGAAAGACAACCTCTGGGACGGGCTGCAATGAGCAGCGCCTATGATCCGAGGCCGGCGGCGCTACGGGAACGCCTGAGCGAGAAGGAGCTCTGCCCCGACGAGCTGCTTGCCGGCCAGGAGGCGGCCTTTGCGCGCGACATCGAACGTCTTAAGGCACGCCGCGCCGAGTTCGTCTCCGTCCCGTGCCCGGCGTGCCTGGCGACCGATGCAGAGGCCGCGTTCGAGAAGTTCACCTTCCAGTACGTGACCTGTCGTGGGTGCGAGACGCTCTATATGTCCCCCAGACCCTCGTCCCGCGTGATGGCAGAATACTACAGTGACTCCGAAAACTATCGCTACTGGGCTCAGCACATCTTTCCAGCTTCTGAAGATGCCCGACGAGAGAAGGTACACAAACCGTGGCTCGAACGGGTGATCGGCTACTGCGACCGGCATGGCATCCCGCATGGTGTCCTGATGGAGATCGGGTCGGGCTTCGGGACCTTTGCGGCGCTGGCGCAGGCATCCGGCCGCTTTACACGCGTGGTGGCGGTCGAGGCGAATCCCGAGATGGCAGAGGCCTGCGGCGCCCGGGGCCTTGAGGTCATCAACAAACGGATCGAGGATGTGGGCAATGAGGTGGACGCTGTTGACGTCACGGTGGCGTTTGAGGTCATCGAGCACCTCTTCGAACCCCGCCAGTTCTTGCGACAGTGCGTGGACCTGACAAAGCCTGGCAGCTTGCTCGTCCTGTCGTGCCCAAACGGCCAGGGCTTCGACATCGCCGTGCTCGGCAGTGCCTCGCTGGCTATCGACCCCGAACACGTCAATCTCTTCAATCCCCGATCGCTGCCTCTGCTGGTGGAGTCGTGCGGGTTTCGGGTGCTTGAGGTAAGCACACCTGGGCGACTGGACGCCGAGTTCGTGCGCACCGCAATCCTGGAGGGGAAGTTCGACGTGTCCCGCGATCCTTTTCTCAAGCGCGTCCTTATCGACGAATGGGATCGGCTCGGATGGCCGTTTCAGCAGTTTCTGGCCGAGCACGGGTTGTCGTCTCACATGTGGCTGGCGGCGCGCAGGAGGTAACCGGAGGAATGGTGGACGATCCGGGGCCGTCCGTCAAGGCCTGCTACGCGGCGTGGAGCAAGAGCTACTACGAGGACTTCTACGGCACGAAGGCGCCATACCCCCCCGTGCATGTGGACCTCCTGAAGCGCGTGCTCCGGGAGGCGAAGGTGAAGCGCGTATTGGACGCCGGGTGCGGGCCCGCCTCGTTACTGCGCCACCTGGCGGAAGAGAAGCTGGACGTGTACGGCTTCGACCTGGCGCCGGAGATGGTTGCCGAGGCGCGCCGCGCCCTGGAGCTGTTTGGGGTCCCTTCGGAGCGGATTTGGCAGGGGAGTGTGCTTTCGGCTGAAGCCTTCCGGCCGCCGGCAGCGAAGAGTGCGAAGCGATTCGACGCAGCGATCTGCATCGGTGTCCTCCCACACGTCCCCGAGGAGGCGGACGTCCAGGTCATCCGGAATCTGCGCGATGCGGTGAGAAAGAAGGGCCTCGTGGTGCTCGAGGCGCGCAACGCGTTCTTTGCCCTGTTCACCCTGAACCGCTACTCCTACCGCTTTTTCCTGGACGAGCTGATCCAGGCCGAGCGCCTCGCGGCACAGGCGGGCGGCGACGAGCCGAAAGTGCGTGCAGTGCTCCAAGGCCTCGAGAAGCACTTCCGAATGGACTTGCCGCCTCTCCGTAGAGGGAGGGCCGGCGAACCGGGGTACGACGAGGTCCTGTCGCGGACCCATAATCCCTTTGTCCTCAAAGAGCAGTTTGCTGCTGCAGGTCTTACCGACGTCCGCCTGCTCTTCTATCACTACCACTGCCTGCCACCGATGTTCGAAGCCGAGATGCCGGACCTTTTCCGCCTCCATAGCCTGGCGATTGAAGATCCGGAGGACTGGCGCGGATACTTCATGGCGTCTGCCTTCATGCTGGTCGGGAGACGAGCGTGATCAAGGACGACGGCTGGTTGAAGTACTGCATCTGGGAACACAGTCGCCGCGTGAAGGACCTCTACGCGCGGCGCTGCCGCCTCGAGGAGCCCGAGATGACGTGCGCGGCGCAGGCGGCCGAGCTCTTGGCGCCCCACATCACGCCTGGCGACACGCTGCTCGATGTGGGATGCGGCAGCGGCTATTTTTTTCACTCGCTGCGGAAGCACGGAATCCCCGTGGAGTACTTCGGCATTGACGCCGCGCCGTCCCTGATCGACATCGGCCGCAAGTACCTGCCGGCCTACGGACTGCCGCCGGAGCGGCTGCAGGTGATGCGGATTGAGGACCTCGACGGCGTCGCGGATCACGTCCTCTGCATGAATGTCCTCTCGAACATCGACAACTATCACCGTCCGCTCGAACGTCTGCTGAAGTGCGCGCGAAAGACGGTCATCCTCCGGGAGTCATGCAAGGACGAGGCGGAATACGCCTATGTCCTCGACAAGTACCTGGACGAGGGGTGTGACCTCAAGGTGTACGTCAACGCCTACTGCACCCGCGACCTCATGGAATTCATCGAATCGTACGGGTTCACGGTGCGTGAGGTCGAAGACTGCCATACGCGCGGGCAGGTTGAGATGGTCATCGATTACCCCCACTACTGGAAATTTTTCGTTGGAGAGAGGCTTCCATGACTCGCCTCTCATCCTATGGCGAGTACGTGGGCGGTGACTACCTCGAGTACCAGAAGAAGTACGCAACGCAGATCCGGGAGAGCGACCGGGTCATCATCGAGATGGTCCGGGAGATCGTTCAGCGGAGAGGAGACATCGGGCGGTCGCTCTCCCTGGTGGATATCGGATGCTCTAGCGGCAATCTCTTGTTTCATCTCAAGCACAAGGTTCCCGAGGTGGTGTTAACCGGAGGAGAGGTGTACCCAAAAATTGTTGAGCAGTGCCGAAAAAACCCCGCCCTCTCCGGGATTAACTTCGAGGAAATGGACCTTCTTCGGCTCAGCCGCAAAAGGGAGTTCGACATCGTCGTGGTGAACGCGGTGTTATGTCTTTTCGACGAGGAGGGGTTCGACCTCGCCGTAGGAAACATTGCAGATGGACTTCGTGGGCACGGTGCGTTGATTGTTTTTGACTGGTTTCATCCGTATGAGCAGGAACTAACAATTATCGAGCGGTCGAAGACACATCTAGGAGGTCTCGAGATACGTTTTCGTTCCTATCGGAGGGTCACCACGGCACTCGAAAAGAGCGGGTTCTCGGGAATTTCCTTCCAGCCGTTCAAAATCCCCATTGACTTGCCAGAACCCGAGGATGGTTCAGACATTTCGAGTCACACGGTGCGCATGGAGAGCGGGGAGAGGTTGATCTTCCGCGGCGCCCTCTTCACGCCGTGGTGCCATGTGCTGGCTGAGAAAGGGTAGCGTCGAGTGTCGAGGATTGCAGGGATCATAGGGGGCGCTCGAGGACAGGAGCGCGAGGTCCTAGTGGAGGCGATGCTGCGCCTGTCGTCGCCGGACAAGGCCGTAGCGTGCCGCACCGCAGTGGTGGGGAACGCCGCACTCGGGTGGTGCGGGTGGTCGTTGCCGGGGATCGCGCGGGCCGGACACGTGATCGCCGTTTTTGATGGCCACATCTATAACAGGGATGAACTTGGTGCTCCAGAGAACGACGCGGCGCTGGTGGTTGCTCTGTACGAAAAGCACGGCTTTTCCGACGCGCTGCGCCGCATCAACGGCGACTTCGCCGTGGCGCTGTACGACGGTGCGACCGACACGCTGTGGCTGGGTCGCGATCGGTTCGGCTTGAAGCCGCTGTACTACACCACGGCGGGTGGCAGCTTCGCGCTTGCCTCACGACCGAGGGCCTTACTGGCGCTCCGCGGGGTCTCGCGAGAAGTCAACCGGCGATTTGTGGCCCTCTTTGCCGCGTCTCACTACCGGTACTTTGATAACGACCCCGAGCAGTCGCCCTACCAAGGGATCGCCCAACTTCCGGTAGGGCACGTTTTGCGGGTTGCCAACGGCCAGGTGACGAGCAGCCGGTATTGGTCCCTCGAGGATGCGCCTGAGTTTACGGCACCCGAGCCAGAGCTGGCCGAACAGTACGGCGCGCTGCTCCAGGACGCCGTCGCCCTGCGGCTCAAGGCTGCTCGCGAGCCGGCCTTTACGCTGTCGGGCGGGATGGACTCCTCCTCGGTGCTTGCCTCTGCCGTGCGCGCCAGCGGTTCGAGGCAGCACGCCTTCTCGGCGGTGTACGACGACAGGACGTACGATGAGAGCGACGACATCCGTCCCATGGTCGAAGCCGTGGTCAAGGAGTGGCATCCCGTTCGGGTCGGGACACCCGACGTGTTCGGGCTGGTGCGCCGGATGATCGAGGTCCACGACGAGCCGGTGGCAACCGCCACCTGGCTTTCGCACTTTCTCCTGTGCGAGCAGGCGGCAAAGGAAGGATTCGGGAGCCTCTTCGGCGGCCTGGGCGGCGACGAACTGAACGCAGGGGAGTACGAGCACTTCATCTATCACTTTGCGGACCTCAGAGCCGCAGGCCTGGAAGCGGAGCTGGCCCGCGAGGCCGGCCTGTGGATCACGTATCACGATCATCCGATTTTCCGGAAAAGCGTCAAAGGGATGGAGAGGAGCTTGGCCAGCCTCGTGGACTTCTCACGTCCGGGACGGTGCCTTCCGGACTACGGTCGTGTCAGGTGCTACACCTCCGCTCTCAATCCTGAATTCTTCGATCTCTCTGGTTTCGAACCGGTGATGGATCATCCGTTCCCGAGCTACCTGAGAAACCGGACGTACCAGGACATCTTCCGCGAGACGGTCCCGTGCTGCCTACGGGCGGAAGACCGACAGGCGACCGCCTTCGGGCTGGATCACTTTCTTCCCTTCTTCGACCATCGGCTGGTCGAGCACATGTTTCGGGTGCCCGGACACCTGAAAATCCGGAATGGCGTGACCAAGCACCTGCTCCGCGAGGCGATGCAGGGAATCCTGCCCGAAGAGACGCGGACCAGGATCAAGAAGACCGGGTGGAACGCCCCGGCCCATGTCTGGTTCTCCGGCCCGGGCCGCGAGCCGATTCTCGATCTGATTCGCTCGCGGACGTTTCGCGAGCGGGGCATCTATAACGTGGGCGAGGTCGAACGGCTTGTGGACGAACACGACCGGATCGTTTCGACCAGCGCGCTCCAAGAAAATCACATGATGTTCCTGTGGCAGCTCGTCAATCTGGAGCTGTGGCTGTCAAGCATCACGGAGACCCCCTCGCAATGAAGCGGGCCCTGTTCATCTTTTCGATCGTGCACTATTACCGGGAGATGTTTCCGGTAGCGCGTTTCTATAAGAGCAAGGGCTTCGACGTCCATGTTGTCATCGGCTATTCCGGCGCCAGTGCCGACGAGGCCGCCCGGATCTGCGAGGATCAAGGGTTTACGGTCCATCGTCCACCGGCGGCTCTGCGGTACGGGGATCCCCTGGCGAGGCAAGATGGATTGTTGAGGGCACCGGACGCCGTTCCGGAGGCAAAGCCTGGATTTCGGTCGTTCGTGCTCCATTCCGCAGGCGCCTTACTGTCCTCGATCCGGCGCGCCTCGCGCGTGAAGAGGCATGTGAAAGGTTTGGTTGCCACGGTTGCCCCTGACCTGATATTCGGTGGACCCTTCCACTCGTGTCTCCAGATCGACAACGGCATTGCCCGGGCGGCTCGAGCGGGGCGGATCCCCTATTGCTGCCTGCCCGTATTTCCCTACCTCGGGGAAAGAAACTCCGTCGAGGCGAGGTTCGATAATCTCGAAAGCGGGACGAAGTCGCCCATCATCCGTGTGGACTACAATGCAGCAAATCGAATGCTTGCGGTGGTGTTTCCAGAATGGACACGATCCAGGGACGGTTATCGCGTGTTTATGTTTGAGCCGCTGGCGATGTGGACCGCGCGCTTGATGGGGTTACTCGAACGCAATCCGTGGCAGAAACCGGTCGAGAGCTACGACCTCGTCTTCGTGGAATCGGAGTTCACGCGGAAGATGCTCGAGGACAGTGACTACAATGCTTCGAAAATCGTCGTATCGGGCAAGCCGCTGCTGGATGAGGTCTTCGAGAAGCTGAGTGATGAGAATTACCGCACCCAACTGTACGAGGAACTCGGGCTTAAGAATGGCGAAGGATTTCTTCTCTTCAACGTTGAGCCGAATTACTACAGGACCTCCGATGAATACTGGGGATACTTCCGATCATGGATGGAGAGCCTCAAGGACGCTGGGCGCCCGGTAGTGCTGTCGCTCCATCCCTTGTGCAATCCGGACCAGTACGATTTCGTGTCGAAAGAGTATGGGCACTTCCTCGCCAGGTCGCGGAAGATCGTCGAGTTGTATCCTTACTGCGATGGGGTCGTTTCTTTCCCCTGCTCGACCAACGTATTGATCGAGGTCTTCGAAAAGCCATTGATCATCTATGACGTCATGGGTCACACGAGGGAAGGCGCCCGCCGCGCGGACCTGTTCCGGTTCCCGGGGGCCATGTACGCATACGATCCGGTTGAGCTTGCGCGGCTCGTGGAGGCGCTTGCAAGCCATCGAATCCAAAGGGGATCCTCCGCTCGGGCTTCCAGGAGGCAACCGGCCTGCGAAGCGATCTATCGGGCGGTGGCCGAACGCTTCGGGGTGTGAGAGGTAAACCCCATATGAAGGCCGCAAAGGCTGAGCGTGTTGCCGAGTGGTCGGCGCTGGTGCGGGAGGTTCTCGGCGCCCGCTCTCTGGTAGTTGTGGACGGGGGTGCCAGGAACAAGACGTGGGAGCTGCCCCGGCTGGCACCCTTCTGCGACGTCATCGGTTTCGAACCCAACCGAGAGGAGCACGCGAAGATTCTTGCGGGTACGACCGACCTCGAAGTCGCCCGAAAGGTGCGCGACCTGCCGTACCGGTCCATCCGGTACCTCGACAAGGCTTTGGCCGACAGGCCCGGACGGGCGACGCTGCGCATCACCCGAGGCGCGGGTTCCTCGTCGCTGCTGGAGCCGAATGTCGACTTGATCGCGGCAATCGACCACCACTTTTCATTCGGAAAAAATCTCGCCGACCAATTTCAGGTCGTCGGGACCGAAGAGGTCGAGACGACGACACTCGATGCGGTGGCTGAGGAAGAGGGACTGAACCGCATCGACTATCTGAAGCTCGACGTTCAAGGAATGGAGTACGAGTGTTTGCTGGGAGCGGAAGACTTGTTGAAGGCCCGCCGGGTGAGCGTCATCAAGACCGAGGTGGAGTTCTTGCCTCTGTACAAGGGGCAACACCTCTTTGCGGACATCGACGTATTTCTGCGATCGCATGGGTTCATGCTCCTGGACCTGGACTTCGATTCCCGGCACAAGGTGATCTGGTCGGGGCATCGGATTCGCGCTGATAGAGGAACGCTCCTGTTTGGAGAGGCATACTACACCCTTTCCATGCCGGTGCACCGCGAACTGGAGGAGACTGATCAGCTCCGCCACGCATTGGTCCTGAGCGAACTCGGATTCCTGGACCTCGCGATCGCATTGATCGGGGGCATCGGCTCCGAGACTGGAAATCGCCGGCTGCATGATCGAGTGATTGACGGGATGCTGCAAGACCGACGGACGTGGAAGCGCAAGGTCAAAGATTGGGGGAAGAGCGTGTTTTTCCTTTTCGGACGGCTCCTGGGCGATTAGGGGCGTTACATGATCGGCGTGAATTCATAGCCAGAGGAATCTTAGGTTGCAACCGGTGAGGTCTAATCAGTGATTCGACGAGTCCTTATTACAGGGAGTAGCGGTCTTATAGGGTCTGAGGCAGTCAAGTTTTTCGATGAGCTTGGCTGGTACGTTCACGGGGTCGACAACAACATGCGGCGTGATTTCCTCGGACCTGATGGTGATACGACTTGGAATCTTCAGCGCCTCCAGGCGACCACCAAGCGTTTCACACATCACGATCTTGATATTCGTGATAGGCCGGCCATTTTAGACTTGATTCGTAAACACAGGCCCAATCTGATCATCCATTGTGCGGCGCAGCCGTCGCACGATTTAGCTAAAGATCGTCCGTTCGACGATTTTGACATTAACGCGGTAGGGACACTGAACCTCCTGGAGGCAACCCGACGGTACTGTACCGATTCTCCCTTCATCTTCATGAGTACCAATAAAGTTTACGGTGATGCACCCAACGAGATTCGCTTGGTCGAACTCGAGACACGCTATGACTACGCGGATCCTAATTATCGTGAAGGCATTGATGAGACTTGTCGCATCGATGCGTCGTTGCACAGCCTCTTCGGGGCATCGAAGCTGGCAGCCGACGTGATGGTGCAAGAATACGGCCGCTATTTCGGAATGCCGACGGTTTGCTTTCGGGGTGGGTGTTTGACAGGATCAAATCACTCCGGGGCGGAGCTGCACGGGTTTCTGGCATATTTGGTCCGTGCGATACGGGAAGGTCGGACTTACCGCGTATACGGTTATAAAGGAAAACAGGTACGAGATAACATTCACTCCTATGATGTCTGCACAGCTATCAGAGAGTTTTGCGAAAATCCAAGAGTGGCCGCCGTGTACAACCTGGGTGGAGGTCGAACAAACAGTGTGTCCGTCCGTGAGGCCATTCAAAGATTCGAGGAGCTGATGGGTAAAAAACTCGACGTGGGGTATGTGGAAATTCCCCGACTGGGCGACCATATCTGCTACATCAGCGATCTGCGTCGCCTCAGGGGAGATTACCCGCGGTGGGAGATTCGCTATTCGATTGACGATATTTTCTGTGAACTGGTGGAACGCTGTCCGACGCGGGCGTAAAGAGATCGTTGTTTAGACCTTTTTCCAAATAAGGGTCATAGATGCACTTCCTAGTGGTGTGCGGTGGGATACCGAATCGTGCAACATCCGGCAGCGCACTCACAAATTGGACGGTTATCCAGCAACTCGTGAGTAGCGGACATCGCGTGACGGCCTGCATGTTGATTGATCCATCAAGTCCCCATCTGCGCCAGAATAAAGCGGAGCGGGTAATTGACCTTGAAAGTTTAGGTGCGGAGGCACTAGAGGTAGTGTTAGACACGAGAGAGTCGAGTCGGGGCCTCAGCGTGCTCGACCGACTCGTGGGATTGATACGGCCCAAGGTCGTTGATTATTATCGGTGGGCAGGAGTTGCTTCGGTGATGGGGGATATACTTGTCAAGACCGCTCCGGACGCGATTTTTGTATATGAAGTAGCAGCTCTGGCATCTATGTACGGACTCCAAACGCCCCCCGTCCTCATTGCGCTAGTCGACCTGGATCATTTGCCGAATTTATATCGACTTGCCTATTCCCGTCCCCGGCTTGACAGGTCGTATTTCGCCTCGGTGGTGAGTACACTGCTCGGGGCCAAAGCACGGCGAGATCTGATGTTAAGCTTGTTGCGCGAGTGTGATGTTGTAGTCGATTTTGCAGCGCATCACGCGGCGTGGCTTCGTGCCAACGGTATCCCCCAATGTGGCTATATGCCGACACCGGTTTTCGACGCCGGAGGACCGGAATGGTTTTCCCGCCGCATGCAGTACGGCTCGCGTGAAAAAGCAAGGATTCTTATGATAGGCCACCTCCGAGGTACCGCGACTGTTACCGGGCTTGAGCTGTTCGCTAGAAAGATTCTCCCCGTCTTAGAAGAACAACTGGGGTGCGATACATTTGAGGTGCATATAGTTGGAGGGTTTGCTGACACCCTATCCCATCGGTTGAGGGGGATGCTCTTCAAGCCATGGGTTAAGTTCAGGGGTCATGTTGAGCCAGCGGATGAGGAGTTTTTGTCAGCGGACGTTCTGCTTGTTCCAACCCCAATAAAGCTGGGTGCGCGCGTTCGTATCATTGTGGGTTATTCTTTTGGTTGCTGCGTTGTCGCACATGCAGCGAACAAATTGGGAATTCCCGAGATGATTCATGGTGAGAACGCACTCCTCGCTGATGATGGTTACGGGCTTGCGCTCGCGGTGATCGAAGCGGTGAAAGACCGAGAGCTCCGTGTAAGACTGGGGGAGCGGGGGCGGAGAACGTACGAGACTCACTTTGCCCCCTCAGTAGTGGGGGCTAGAATCGTTGCTGAACTTGAGCAACTAGGTGACGGAAGGCACCACCGTCCTGCTAGGCAATGATTAGCTTAAGGACAAGGTTAGTAAGCCCTAGTTGGGTCCTCCGTGTACGGGGTGATTGCACCGGTGGCATTGGGTTGCCGAGCGCCTATTCTAAGAGATGGTTAGAAAAAAAGTGATAGGGCAAACAGACGCTGCTTTTGTGCTGTCGTTCGTGCGTTATTTGGATTTCCCTTATTTCGCAGGAGCGGTTTATCCTTCGGAGATGGCGTTTTTCTTATACGAATGCGAGCGAGCTGGGATCAAATGCATAATAGAGTCTGGCCGCGGGGACGGTTACTCCACAGCGGTAATCGCCGCGTATGGTGAGAGCAAGCGCATTAGGATAATTTCGATTGATAGGGAGACAGATCAGCGCCGCGCCGGTGACTGTCGTCGGCGTCTGAGCCGCTACTCGCGTTTGGAGCTTGTTGTCGGCGACACATTCTACAAGCTTCCCAAGTTGTTACGCTCAACGAATGGCCCAGTAGCTCTCTTGATAGATGGGCCAAAGGGTCACGAGGCGATATATCTTTCGGCTGCTGCTGCCGCTTATGGGCCTATTAAAGTGATTTCCCACCACAACGTGCACCCGGGACACACGAGATTGTGCTCTCATTTTGTGAAGTGCTTCGCGGGCGCGCCGAGACTGGAGGACTCTGAATTGTTTCGCTCCGAGGCATTCGGCGAATTCAGGGACTGGGAGAGAAGAGCTACTGAAAATTATAGAGGACCAGGTCGAGAACTGGACCAGACGTCATTGGTCGTAAGCGTCCTTCCGAGCACGGGGCCGGACCCTGACTATCTGCACAAAGCGTCATTGTCGCATCGCGTGAATTCAACGTCCCTGTTTCTGTGGTGGAAGGCTGGCTGTATGGGCTGGCCGGCTATTCAGCGTGGTGGCCGCCTCATAAATGCGCTAAAGGCAGGTCCTTCCTTGCGTAGATCATGAGCGACCTGAACCGGATGAATGTTTACATAATCGCGGAGGTGGGGTCGGTGCACGACGGGAGTTTCGGCAACGCCCGGCGGCTGATTGACGTTGCGGCCGAGTGCGGTGCCGACGTGGTGAAGTTTCAAACCCATATTGCCTCCGCCGAGACGCTCCGCGATGCCCCGATGCCCCCCTACTTCACGGGCGAGCCCCGGTATGAGTATTTCGAGCGCACCGCCTTCAGCCTCGCGCAATGGGAGGCGTTGAAGGCCCACTGCGAAGGGCTTCAGGTGGAGTTTCTGTCCTCCCCCTTCTCCGTGGAAGCGGTGGAACTTTTGGAGAAAATCGGGGTCAGCCGGTACAAGGTGCCGTCGGGCGAGGTGACGAATCTGCCGCTGCTAGAGGTGATTGCGGGGACGGGCAAGCCCGTCCTGCTCTCCTCGGGGATGAGCAACTGGGCGGAACTCGACGCGGCGGTCAATACGATCCTGCGCCATCACGATCGCCTCACCGTGCTCCAGTGCACGTCCGAATATCCGTGCCCTTACGAGCGGGTGGGGCTCAACGTGATGACCCAGATGCGGGAGCGCTACAAGCTGCCGGTGGGGCTCTCAGACCACACGTTGACCAATTATGCCGCGTATGCGGCCGTCGTGTTGGGTGCCTCGGTGATCGAAAAGCACTTCACCCTTAGCCGGCATATGTATGGGAGCGACGCCAAGCACTCGCTCGAGCCGCCGGAGTTCGCCGAGATGGTCCGAGGCATTCGGGCCATCGAGACGATGCTGGCGAACCCGATCAACAAGGAGGACGTCACAGGGCATAAGGAGATGAAGGAAGCCTTCGAGAAGTCGCTGGTGGCGGTGACCGACATTCCCGCCGGCGCACGCCTCACCCGGGAAATGATCGGCATCAAGAAGCCCGGCACGGGGATCCGGGCGGCCAGGTTGCATGAGGTGCTGGGCAAGCGGACCACCCGGCGTATTTCAGCGGAGACGGTGCTGATGCCGACCGATATCGTTTGGGACGCGGGGGAGTGATGCGTAAGATCTGCGTCGTCGTCGGCTCGCGCGCCAACTACAGCAGCATCAAATCGGCCATGCGGGCCGTCCAGGCACACCCCGACCTCGAGCTTCAAGTGGTGGTCGGGGCATCGGCCCTTTTGGACCGCTACGGCTCGCTGGTCGAGGTGATCGAAAAGGACGGCTTTACGCCGGCGGCCCGCGTGTACATGCTGATCGAAGGGGAGAACCCGACGACGATGGCGAAATCCACGGGCCTCGGCCTGCTCGAGTTGCCCACGGTCTTCGACCAACTGCGGCCGGACATCGTGCTGACCGTCGGCGATCGGTTTGAAACCATGGCGACGACCCTGGCCTCTGCGTACATGAACATCCCGCTGGCCCACACCATGGGCGGCGAGGTCAGCGGAACAATTGACGAGAGCATCCGCCACGCGGTCACCAAGTTCGCCCACATCCACTTCCCGGCGTGCGCGGAGGCCCGCGACCGGATCATCAGGATGGGCGAGCGCCCCGAGGACGTCTTCCTCGTGGGGTGCCCCCGGATGGATCTCGTGCGGGAGGTCACGGAACAGGACCGAAACGGCCTCGAACCGGATCTGTTCGCGGAGGGCGTGGGGGGCACCTTCGACCTGAGCCGGCCATTCGTGATGGTCTCGCAGCACCCCGTCACCACCGAGTACGGCGAGGGGGAGCGCCAGATCACCGAGACGCTCCTCGCTGTCCAGGACGTGGGGCTCCCGGCGATTGTTTTCTGGCCAAATGCGGACGCTGGATCGGACGACATCGCGCGAGGGATCCGGAAGTTCCGGGAACACCATGACGACTCCCGCATGCACTTCTTCAAGAACCTACCGGCTGAGACCTATATCTGGCTCATGACGCGCACCACATGCCTGGTGGGGAATTCCAGCAGCGGCATTCGCGAGGGCGCATTCATTGGCACGCCGGCGGTGAACATCGGATCGCGGCAGGACATGCGTCAGCGGGGGGGGAACGTGATCGACGTGGGCCATGGTCGTAAGGCGATCGCCAACGCCATCGAGCGGCAGGTGCGCCATGGCCCCTACTCCTTGGATCCGGTGTACGGCGACGGCCACGCCGGCGAACGCATTGCGGATATCCTGGCGCGGTGCCCCGTTCGCATCCAGAAACGCATCACCTATTAAGTTGTGAATATCCTCGGTCTCATTCCCGCGCGCGGAGGGTCCCGGTCCATCCCCGGGAAGAATCTCGTCCCGCTGGCCGGCAAACCTCTGCTGGCGTACACGTGTGACGCCGCCCTCCTGAGCAAACGGCTCACCCGGACGATCCTCTCGACGGACGACGAGGAGATCGCGAGCGCCGGCAAAGCGTGCGGAGTGGAGGTGCCCTTTCGCCGGCCTGCCGATCTGGCAGGCGACGAAACACCGATGATCGAGGTCGTTCGCCACGCGGTCGGCTGGCTCGCGGACCATGAAGGCTATAGGGCCGATCTGGTCGCCGTTCTGCAGCCGACCTCGCCGCTTCGCCGGGCAGAGCATATCGATGCCGCGGTGGATCGCATCATCGAGAGCGGCGCGGATACCGTCGTGAGCGTCGTCGAGGTGCCTCATCAGTTTCATCCCGTTTCGCTCATGCGTCTCGAGGAGGGTCGGCTGATTCCCTTTCTCAACCAACCCATGATCCTCCGCCGCCAGGACAAGCCTCGGGCGTATGCCCGGAACGGCCCCGCGATCCTCGTCGTACGGCGGGAGCTGGTTTCGGGGGGCCGTTTGTACGGGGACATAGTCCTGCCACTGGAGATGGATCCAGCCGCTTCAGTCGATATCGACGATGCGGACGACCTCGCGCTTGCGGAATTCTATCTGAACCGTTGGACGGCGGCGCAGCCATCAACTCATCATGAAGTATAGCGATCTGAAGCAACTCGCTTACCGGACCGGGGCAACTCACTTGCTCGATTGGATGGGCGTGAGGGGCTCCGTCAGTGAGTGGGCTCGGTTTCTCATTGACGCGGCGGAACGGGAGAAATGGCGTGCCATCCGGCAGGACTATATTGCCTGCCGCGAGCAATTCCAGCGATTGTCGCAGGGCGCACCAACCGGGGGCCCGGAAAAAGTCGCCTGGATCGTGTCGGCTCTTCAAACAGTCTGGAGCCTCAAAATGGACGGTGTGATCTCCCTGGCCGTCCGCCTCCGGGATTTTCGGCCCGTGGCCGTCCATCTCAGCTCGGATAGCTGGAGTCGCCGATACCACCAGCTCTCTGGAATCAGACACTTCCTTTATTTCGAAAGATTCCTCGCGATGGACTCGATCACTCGACCGGCGCCCGAGATCCATGACTTTGTGGGGAGTCGGCCTCGGGTCTCGGATCTCTTGGAGCTTACGTATCGCGATGTGGACGTCGGCCGCATCGCGCTGTCCAACGTGTTGAACCGGAACAAGTTTGCCAGGTTCGATCTGGCGCAGGCCGAGACCTTGGCTGAGGTGGCTGCTGAGCTGTTCAAGATCCAACGGAATATCCTTGCCGCCGAGGGGATGGTCGCGCACCAACGGCCCCGCATTGCGCTTTTTCTCGAGAAAGGACTGTCTCCGGCGGCCGAGATTTTCGGCGTGTGCGTGGCGCGGGGAATTCCGGTCGTCCAGTACGTGGGTTCGCAACGCATGGATGGCTTCGTGCTCAAACGTCTGAACCGGCACAACCGTCATCAGCACCCATTCTCTCTCGACAACGGAAGCTGGGATCGGGTGAAGCGGATGCCCTGGGGACCCGGGCGAGAAGCGGAGTTGATGCGAGAGTTTGAGGAGAGCTATCGAAAGGGGAGCTGGTTCAATCGCAAGTTTCTTCATGAGGGGAAGCGGATCAAGTCGGCCGAGGAGGTCCGGAGGCAGCTCGGGTTGGACCCTACAAAGAAGACCGCGGTGATCTTCTCGCATGTCCTGTGGGATGCGACCTTCTTCTACGGGCGCGGCTTGTTCGATGACTACGAGACCTGGCTCCTCGAGACCGTGAGGGCCGCGTGTGCGAATCCCCGTGTCAACTGGGTCATCAAGCTCCACCCGGACCTCGTCTGGAAACTGAAGCATGAAGACTATGCAGGGGAGCTGAGGGACATCATCGCGGTGCGGAGCGCAGTCGGGAAACTGCCGGAACACGTCAGGATCGTGCCGCCCGATACCGATATCAACACCTTCTCATTCTTCGAGATCACGGACTACTGTGTGACCGTGCGTGGCACGATCGGTATTGAAATGGCCTGCTACGGGGTGCCAGTGCTTACGGCCGGGACGGGTCGGTATGCGGGTATGGGCTTTACTGTCGACTCGTCCTCGGCGGAAGAGTACCTGCACCGTCTTTCCCGAATTGATGCGACACTGCCGATGTCCCGCGCACAGCGGGAGCTGGCGCGACGTTTCGCATACGCCCTGTTCAAGCTCCGCCCGTGGTCCATGCAGAGTTTCGAGTGGATCAAGATGCCAATCGAGAAGACGGTCCATCCACTCGGTGACAATCTGGTCCCCCACGTGGAGGACTATTCGCAGTTTGCCCAGGCCGAGGACATGCGCCGATTTGCCGACTGGGTGGCATCGGACGAGACCGATTACCTGGAATCCGATGCCGTCGGTTCGGGTGAGGTGAGCTGAGGATGTGCGGGATCGTGGGGATCGCGGGCGCGCACGAGCCACAGTGGCTGACCGAGATGAACGCCGCCGTTCGTCATCGGGGGCCGGACGACGTGGGAGAGTATCGGGACCGGGGGGCGCAGGTCGGTCTGGCCATGCACCGGTTGAGCATCCTAGACCTCGTCGGTGGGCGCCAGCCGATGAGCAACGAGGACGGGACCCTGTGGATCGTCCACAACGGTGAGATCTATAACTCGCCGGATCTGCGGTCTGAGCTTGAAGCACGGGGTCATCGGTTTATCACGAAGAATTCCGACACCGAGGTCCTTCTGCACCTGTACGAGGAAAAACAAGAAGAGCTGCTCGCCGATCTCAACGGCATGTTCGCCTTCGTCATCTACGACCGCCCCAGCGGTGTGCTGTTCGGGGCCCGCGACCGGATCGGGATCAAGCCCCTGTATTACGCTCGCCGCCCATCGCAGTTTGCTTTCGCGTCTGAGCTGAAGAGTTTCCTGTCCCTGCCCTGGGTCTCTCGGGAGATTGACTTAGAAAGCTTGTTTCACTACATGAGCCTGCGCTTCATCCCCGGGACTGGCTCGATTCTTCAGGGGATCCGCCGCGTACCGCCCGGCCACTGGTTTCGGTATTCTCTGCGGACCCATGAGCTCGAGATCCGCCCGTACTGGCGACCTAACCTCCGGCGCCAGGAAGAGCGGAGCCGCGCCGAGTGGTGCGCACTGATCCGCCAAGGGCTGCGGGATGCGGTGCAGCGATGGACCCTCAGCGATGTCCCGGTTGGGGTTTCGCTCTCAGGAGGTCTCGATTCATCCACGATCGTCGGCTTGTTGGGTGAGCTGGGGGTCAGCCCGATCCGCACGTACTCCCTCGGTTTCACCGGTCCCGAGGAAGAGGAGTGGAATGAGCTGCCCCTCGCGCGCCGGGTCGCCGAACGCTGGGCGACCGAGCATCACGAGGTGATCCTCGAGCCCGATGACCTCCTGCGGGACCTGCTGCGCATGGTCTGGTATCTCGAGGAGCCGTACGGCGGCGGATTACCGTCCTGGTACGTATTCGAGTTCATGCGGCGAGACGTCAAGGTAGGACTGACCGGGACGGGCGGCGACGAGCTGTTCGGCGATTACGGACGCTTCGCGCGGTTCGAGGCTGTTGCTGCCAACGGATCATCCGGGACGATGCCTTGGTGGGCTCCGGCATGGCAGCCCATCGCCGCGCTGGTTAGTCGCGTTCCCGATGCCTGGCTCGGCCCGCGCCGGAAACAGGAGTTGATGCATCTGCCTGAGCTGCGGCGCGACCCATTTCGCTGGCACTACTTCAACCGGTACTTCTATTTTCCGGACGATACCAAGCGGGCGTCCCTCTTCAAGAGGGGCACGGCGGGAATCCCGGATACGTCCCAGGTTCTGCAGGAGTCGTACAGGGCGGCCGCGACAGCATCCCTGCGAGACGCCGTCGGGAACGTGGGATTCACGACGCAGCTGCCGGAGGAGTTCCTGTTGATGACCGATCGGTTCTCGATGGCGCGTGCGCTGGAGGCCAGGGTGCCGTTTCTCGATCACCAGTTTGTCGAGCTCGTACATCAGATCCCGGCGGAGGTCCGGACACGGCCGGGGGACCTGAAGTACCTGTTGAAGGAGGCGGTGGGGGACTTGCTCCCTAAGGAACTGTTGCAGGCGCGAAAGCGGGGTTTCGTCATCCCGACAGCCGGATGGCTGCGGGGCAAGCTGCGCCCGCTGGCGGATCGGCTGCTATCTGCTGAACGCCTGAAGGCACAAGGCATCTTTCAACCGGATTTCTATCCCCGGTATGTGGTGCCGCACCTTGAGGGTCGCGCGGATTACCATGCAGAGATCTGGACGGCCCTGATGTTTCAGCTCTGGCACCTGCTTTTCATCGAAGAGGAGCTATCGGAACCACCGACATTCTCGTGGCAGGACCTGTGCTGAAATTTGCCCCCCACGAGGTCGAATGGACGCCGGAGCACGTGAGGCGATTCTGGGCCTACCTCTCGAACAGCCCCCAGGCCGATCGAACCTATTTCAGCAGTCACTCCGGCGACGCCATTATTGCATTTGCGCAACGCTATGTCCACTTGGGGGCTGGCCGGGTCCTTGACTACGGGTGCGGGCCGGGCTTCCTCCTCGAACGCCTCCTGCAACGAGGCATCCGCGCTGAGGGCATGGAGTTTTCCCCCGAGTCCATCGACCAGGTTCGGAAACGTTGCGGCGATCATCCCCTTTTTGGCGGAATCGCCCTGGCCGACTCCGTCCCGAGCCCGATCGCGTCCCAGAGCGTCGACGTCGTGTTCCTGGTCGAAGTGCTCGAACATCTCCCGGCCGAACAGCTCAAATTAACGCTGGACGACGTCCGCCGCATCTTGCACCTCGGAGGCTTCCTGGTCGCGACGACGCCCCATAACGAAGACCTCGATATTCTAAAGACGATTTGTCCAGACTGCGGATGCGTTTTTCACCACTGGCAACACGTCAACTCATTTACGCCCGACAGCTTGGCGAACGTTCTTGGGGCCTACGGAATGGACACACTTTTATGTAAGGCGACTACCTTCGGCGGGCGATGGCCAATGAAAGTTCTCCGCTTCCTGCGACGCGTGGCCCTCAAGCCATGGCTAGCTATCCAGCAGCCTCACCTCGTCTACATTGGTCGGCGGGTAAGATAGAGGAAGAGATGCTGAGTGTTCTGCACATCAGTACGGCGGATAATCTCGGGGGGTCCGGGCGGTCGGCGTATCGCATCCATTGCGGGCTTCGCGAGCTGGGCCATCGCTCCCGCATGCTGGTCCGGACGCGCGTGACGAACGATCCCGACGTGGGGTTCCCGCACGGCGGGCGGCCGATCGTCAGGGGTCTCGATCTGCTGGGGCGGTACGTCGTCGATCGGCTCGACCTGCAATACTGGTGGTATCCGTCATCGTTCCTGTTGACCCGCCATCCCTGGTTTCGCGAGGCCGATATCATCCAGCTCTACAACACGCACGGCGGATACTTCTCGCATCTCGCGCTCCCACGGATCAGCCGCCAGCGGCCCGTCGTTTGGCGCCTCTCTGATATGTGGCCACTCACGGGCCACTGTGCCTATTCTCATGATTGCGAACGCTGGCAGGCCGGTTGTGGGTCGTGCCCGCTGCTTGGGGATTACCCAGCTTTGAAGAGGGACACCACCGCCCTGCTCTGGAAGGTGAAGAAGTCGGTCTACGACCGATCGAAGCTTGTCGTCGTCGTGACGAACTCGTGGATGGCGGGCCTGGTCAAGGAGAGTCCGCTGCTCGGGCGGTTCCCCGTGCGGACGATTCCTAACGGGGTCGATACCGAGATCTTCCGGCCCATCCCAAAGGCTGCCGCCCGGGAAAGCCTCGGCATCCCGCTGCACGCAAAGGTTGTGCTCTTTAGCGCCCATGTGGCGGCGACCGGTACGCGCAAAGGCGGGGAGTATGTGCGTCCGGCACTCGAGCGAGTGGCGGCTTCGGGTGTCCGGGACCTGGTTCTGGTTGTCATCGGTGAGGGAGCCGAGGCGTGGGAGGGGAGCCCTCAATACCGGACGATCCGCATGGGATTCACGCAGAGCGATCGTCTTCTCGCTTCGATCTATGCCGCCGCGGATGTTCTCCTCCATCCCGCGGTGGTTGAGAACCTGGCCAACGGGATCATAGAAAGCCTCGCGTGCGGGACGCCCGTTGCCGCCTTCCGGGTCGGTGGAGTGACCGACGTCGTTCGCGACGGGGAAACCGGCTACCTCGCCCGGCTACGGGACGTCGAGGACCTCTCGGAGGGTCTTCGGAAACTCTTCTTGACCCAGAAAATGCAACCTGATATGGCGAAGCAATGTCGGCGGACGATCGAGGCGGGCTACACCCGCGAGACGGAGCTGCGGCACTTCGCAAGCCTCTATGAAGAGATGGTACGAGACAGAGCGATACCCTAAATGCGAATGAACACACCACAATCTGGAGTGCCAGCAGGGGCCCAGAACGCGAGTCTTGTCGCGCGTCCACAGCGCGCTCCGCAAGAGTGTAAAGCTCCTATATGTGACTTTCGTGAAACATCCTATGGTATCGTCAAGCGTGTGCAGGTCTTTTCGAAGTGGATCGACGATTTCAAGAAACGTGAGGGGCGAGAGACGGTTTCGATCTTGGATTGCGGGTGTGGCACGGGGTTCACGTTGACACGTCCCCTGGGTCAGCATGGGGATCGCATCCTCGGTGTTGATCCTCATCCGCCGTCGGTGGACACCGCTGTCAAGCAGAATCCATACGAAAACGTCCGTTATGCTGTTGGAGACCTGAAGGATCTCCAGGAAGGGAATGAGCGTTTTGACGTGATTATCTGCTCCGAAGTCCTGGAGCATCTTCGAAATCCGGAGACATATCTGGAGGGATTCAATAAGCTTCTGAATACGCCGGGGATTCTTATCGTGTCCGTGCCGAACGGTTATGGCCCGTTTGAGCAACTGAAACGGCTCGAGAGGCGGTTGGCCCGTTTTCGGATCAGCTCGACGCTTCTCCGGTTGGCGAGGTCGGTCCGGTCTCTCATTGGACGACTGTGGAAACGTCTGGGAGGCCCGTATCCGGAGCCAATCGCGGGGACCCTGAATAATGATTCCCCGCATGTGCAGTTTTTCCGACTTCCAGAATTTCACGCGATGTGTCGACGCGCGGGCTTCACAGTTATAGAGGTTCGGGGTCGGATCTTTCTCTGCGGACGGTTCATCGACATCTGGTTGAATCAGGGGCCCTTCCGGCGCTTGTTGCCGTTGAACAATGCCCTGGCTGACTGGCTGCCGCTCAGATTTTGCTCTGGCTGGATGCTCCTTCTAAGAAAACTTTCCAATGAATGCTGATTCGGATTCCCCGCGCGTCTTGCTGGTGAGCTCAAGTGCTTTCAATCCCTACTCGGGGGGCGGTGTACTGCTGACCAATCTGTTCCGTGGCTGGCCGCGTGACCGCATCGCGACGCTCCATTCGGAAATCCTTCCGCTGGAAACGGACGTCTGCGAAACGTATTTCAAACTCGGAACGGAGGAGCGTCGACTGGCGATTCCCTTCGCCGAGTCGGCACGGTCCTGGTATCGGTTGCGAAAGATGGGTTCGATGGACGGGAGCGGGAAATTGGGTGGCGCCGGGGGCACCGGAGTCGGGACAATCCGTTACCTCCAATGGTTACTCGCTCTCGCTGGCGATGGCTTGCCCGAAAGGGTCAGGCTATCTCGCGTGCTGATCCAGTGGGTGGAAAGCTTTCGGCCGGAGGTCCTGTATACATTACTCGGGTCCCTGGCATATATACGACTTGTCAAGTTGCTGCAAGAGCGCTTCGGCATCCCCGTGGTTATCCATATGATGGATGATTGGCCCGAACATCTGTATCGCCGTGGAGTGTTTGGTCCGTTCCTGAGACGGCGAATGCACCGCGAATTCAGGGCCCTGCTGGGGACGGTGCAGGGTCGCCTGGGTATTTGCGATGCCATGTGCACGGAGTACGAGCGCCGGTACGGCCTTCCCTTCGTGACATTCCACAATCCGGTCGAGGAATCCGAATGGCAGTCGTCGGGAAAGAGGGACTCGACGGGCACTCCTTTTCGCGTCGTATACTACGGGACCATTGTGGAAGTGGCTCAGCTTCGCAGTTTGATGGATGTCGGCTGGGCGGTTCACGGTCTGCGCTGCTCCGGTCTGGAGGTCGAGTTCTGGATCCATACCCAGTATTATTCGCTCCGGCAGCATCGCTCTGTCCTGGAGACCTGTCCCGGGATACGGATCGGTCCCGAGACGGGAAAGGATGACTTCAAGTCCGTGATCACGGCGGCCGACCTTCTGGTCCTTCCGGTGAACTTTGACACGCGCTCGGTTCGGTATTTGCGCCTCTCATTTCCCGCGAAGCTTCCTGCGTATATGGCGTCGGGAACGCCGATCCTGGCGTACGGGCCCCTGGAAATGGCCCAGATCCGGTATCTTGCAGAGGCGGGCGCGGCACATGTTGTGACCCAAAGAAGTCAAGAGACTCTCTCCGCTGCGATCCGGGGGCTGATAACTGATGAGGGCTACCGCGCGCAAATCGGACAGCGTGCGCATGATTTGGCCCTCGAGCGTCATGGCGCCACTCGAGTCCGCGCTGCCTTTCGTTCCGCTCTCGCGCAGGCTGCGGCGACCGGGCCTGCACGCCAGACTGTCACGGTATCGTAGGCTGGGGATTGGGCCCATCCCGTTTCTTCTCCCACATATCTGTCCCCGGAGGAGGGTGGACGAGGCTCTGGGATGTGCGGCATAGCGGGCGTCTACATCTTTGACGGAAAAGGGCAGGATCAACTCACCCCCGAGTTGATCGATGCGATGCGCCAGGCCCTCGTTCACAGGGGGCCGGACGGCGGGAGGACCTGGCTCTCTCCCGACCGTCGCGTCGGGCTGGGGTTCCGGCGCCTGGCCATCGTGGATCTTTCGGACGATGCGATGCAGCCGATGACCAACGAGAACGGGAACATCTGGCTGGTCTATAACGGCGAGATCTACAACCATGTGCGCCTGCGGCTGGAGCTGGAGCGGGCCGGCCATGTCTTTCGCACGCATCATTCGGACACCGAGGTCCTGGTCCACGGATATGAACAGTGGGGGATGGACGGCCTCCTCTCCCGGATCGAGGGCATGTTCGCCTTTGCCCTGTGGGACGGCGAATCCCGCTGCCTGTATCTCGTCAGAGATCGGATCGGGATCAAGCCGCTCTATTTTTCCTTCCCGAATGGCTCCGTTCTGTTCGGGTCGGAAATCAAGGCGATCTTGGCGCATCCGCAGGCGACGCGAAGCCTGGATACCATTGCGATGTACCACTATCTCTCCTTCCTCACGACGCCTGCGCCCTTGACCATGTTCAGGGGTATCTACAAGCTCCCCGCGGGGTGGTACCTGCGGCTTGACTCGAAAGGCAAACTCTCTGCCCAACGATATTGGGATGCCCTCCCGGACCCCCAAGTCCAGACCGAGGCGGCGACGCTGCCGTCTGGGGAGCGCGAGGAGTTTTATGTCCGGGGGATTCGACAGCGTCTCGCCGGGGCCGTCGAAAAGCGGCTGATGTCGGATGTGCCGTTCGGAGTCTTTCTGTCGGGTGGTATCGATTCGAGTGCGATCACCGCGCTCATGGCACAGAGCATGGGCCGTCCCGTGGATACCTTTACCGTGGGGTTCACGGATCACACGCATCTGAACGAGATCGACTCGGCCCGCTTCGTGGCCGGACTGTTCAAGACGAACCATCATGAGGTGATGATCGATGAGCGGGACATGGTGGGATACCTGGATGACCTGATCTACCATCAGGACGAGCCCATCGCCGACTGGGTGTGTATCCCCCTCTACTTCGTCTCGAAGCTCCTCCGCGAGAGCGGAACGATCGTGGTCCTCGTGGGCGAAGGATCGGACGAACAGTTCTGCGGCTACGGCAGCTACATGCGGTATCTGGACCTCTATCGAAGGTACTGGACGCCCTTCCGGCGCTATATGCCGAGGGGCTTGCAGGGGGCGGTGGCACGGCTGGCGGGGGCGTTGGCGAAGTTCTGGCCAGGCCTGGAGTTTCACGCGGACATCGTCGAGCGCGCGGCCCGAAATCGGGAGCATTTCTGGAGCGGGGCGACCGGCTTCTTTGACACGATGAAGCGGCAACTGGTCCCCGATCCGGCGGTCTTGATCGCACGGGACTCCCGCCCAAATCTGCACGAGGACCTCTTGCCCCCGGATTATCTTGAACTTGACACGTTCAATGTTATTCGATCCTTCCAGCAAGCTTTCGTCCGCGCTTACCCGGGGGCGGATGTTCTGGCCCGAATGACGTACAACGAATTCAAGCTCCGCCTCCCCGAGCTCCTTCTGATGCGGGTGGACAAGATTACGATGTCCACGTCTGTTGAGGCCCGCGTGCCTTTCCTGGACCACAAGCTGGTGGAATTCACGATGGAGATTCCGATGGAGTACAAGGTCCGCAACGGCGTCCCCAAACACCTGCTGAAGCGGGCGTGCGAGGGGCTTCTCCCGGCGGAAGTAATCCATCAACCCAAGCGTGGGTTCGGCGCCCCGATGAGTCAGTGGCTGCAAGGTGAGTTCGGCCGCCTGACGGAGACCACGGTGATGAACTCGGCACTCCGACGGTACGGCCTCTTTGACTACGAGTACATCCGTACCCTGTTCCACCAGCATCGGGCAGGCCGAAGGGACACGAGCCTGTATCTCTGGACACTCTACAACCTCACCGCCTGGTTCGACTACTGGATCAAAGCGTGACCCCCCCAATGAGTCGTCTCTGTCAGTCGGAGAATTCGAGCAACTAGACCGGAAAGCTGATTGGGAGCTGCGCATGAAAGGATGATCGAGCGGCGCTTCCGGAGGGAGAAAAAGTGGAGGATGCAAAACGTCAAGCACAGATGCAGTGGAACACGGACCCCTGCGGGGCAATCACTGCTGCCAATTTTGCGGAAGGCTCAACAGAGTTCTTTGAGGCAGCCAGGCGGTATAGATACGGCGACTATGCGCCATGGATGTTACAGGCTATTGGATTCGACAGGTTCCAGGGCAAAAGAGTGCTCGAAATCGGCCCAGGGCTGGGCACCGATCTCCTTCAGTTCGGATCCCGCGGGGCTGAGTGCTACGCTGTTGATCTCGCCCAAAGACATCTCGTGTTAACGCGCAAGAATTTCCAGCTCCACGGGCTTACTGTGCCATGCTTCCTCGGTGATGCGGAGGTATTGCCTTTCAAGGGTGGTACCTTCGATTGTGTGTACGCGTTCGGTGTTGTCCACTCCACCCCAAATACTGAGCTTGCTGTCGCGGAAATCCACCGCGTGCTGAAGGATGGCGGAAAGGCAATCATCGGTATCTATCATCGAAACTCGGCATTTTACTGGATGTCGACCATGCTGTTCAGGGGGGTCTTGTTGATGGGCTTGATGAGAAGGGGGTATCGGCGTCTCCTTTCTGAAATCGAGTTCCGCTCCCCAGGTTCAGACGCATCACCATTGGTGAAAGTGTATAGCAGGAAGCAGATTCGCGCGCTTTTCGGGAGGTTTCGTTCCACGAAAGTTGAGACGTGTCATTTGGAATTCAACCATTTTCTCCCGCTGCGAGGACTGTTGAGATTGCTCCCGGTGTCTTTGCGGATCAAAAAAAGTGTTCATTCTTTAGAAAGGGCGTGGCAACGCCGGGAGTTTATCGAGCGTCTTTCTCGATATTGCGGATGGTTCGTAATCGTGGAGGCTGAGAAATAGGTGAGAACGTATGCCATTTCCGGTTACCCGCTTTCGCAGCCATATCGGATCCGGCTAGAGGAAGACATTGGGAAAATTGACGAGTGCATCTACCTCGGGGAGTTGGCAAGACTTTCGCCAAGAGGAATTCTTCGCACCCTCAGAAGCATCCGCGCGCAGCGACTGATCCTCGCGGTGGAGGGCGATTCGGCAGAGGTGCTAACAAACAGTCTGGTGTTGATTGCGTGTCTTACAGGGGCTCGAGATATGATATTCGTAAGGCCGGGCTTGGGGCCGGCTTATTTATCCCGATGGAGAACACTTCCGTCGCTGATCAAGTTGGTTGCTGCTTCTGTAGCCTGCGGAATGTCCGGTCGACAATCGACATTGGAATTAAAGGAACTAGTCGGCAGCAGTCGAAGCGAAACGACTGCTACATTGGGGAGTTCGGTGGCGTACCTGAAGACCGATTTGGGGTTCGGCGTAAAGGCGGGTGGATCAGTTGGTCACGTAGCGGGGATCATCAATGGATTCGCAAGGAAGGGATTTCATGTTGAGGTACTTGCACCCACGCGACTGGAGATGCTGGACCCCTCGGTTGTTTCGCGCACGTTGGGGTCGCCGTCGGCTTTTGGACTTCCCTTCGAGTTCAACTATTGTCGCTTCCAGCGGATGTTCGTCCGACAGGCTGTGTCGATCCTGAAAGCGCGGCCACCCGCGTTTCTCTATCAACGTATGTCGGTGTCTAATTACGCTGGAGCTGCTCTTTCTCGAGAAATGAAGGTGCCGCTGGTTGCGGAGTACAATGGATCCGAGACATGGATCGCGAAGCACTGGAGGCAGCCGCTCCGGTACCAGGACTTGGCAGCGATGGCGGAGGATGCGATGCTGCAGCATGCGCATCTCGTCGTCACGGTATCAGATGTTCTTCGGGACCAGCTCGTGGAACGTGGGGTAGAGCCCGATAGGATCGTAACCTACCCCAATTGCATCGACCCCGAGATATTTGATCCGGGTCTCTTTACTGCGGAAGACCGCGTGGCCATAAGGAGTTTACTGGCACTTGATGAAGACGATGTGGTGGTGGCGTTTGTGGGGACGTTCGGAAAGTGGCATGGCGCGACGGTGCTCGCCCGGGCGATCCAACACATGGTCGATGTAGATCCGGGATGGCTTGCCCGGTACCGGGTACGATTTCTCTTCGTGGGGGACGGCCTCGAGATGCCCCCGGTCCGGGAAATTCTCAGCTCCGAGCCTGCGGGAGAGTTCGTCCGCTTTGCGGGCTTGGTTCCGCAGGTCGATACGCCCCGGTACCTCGCGGCCTCCGACATCCTGGTATCTCCTCACGTGCCGAATCCGGATGGAAGCCGTTTTTTTGGCTCGCCTACGAAACTGTTTGAGTACATGGCGATGGCGAAGGGGATCGTGGCATCCGATCTTGAGCAGATCGGGCAGGTGCTCAGAAATAGCCTGCGGGTCTCCGACCTGCCCCACGTCGGCGCGCCATTGGGTGACAAGCTGGCAGTCTTGGTTCGGCCTGACGATGAGAAGGAGCTCATTACCGGAATACGCTTCCTCGTCGAGCATCCCGACTGGCGTCGCCATCTTGGTGTCAACGCCCGCAGAGAGGTGCTCGCTCGATACACGTGGGACCATCACGTGAGTGCGATCCTTGAGGGTCTTCGGCCCCTAGAAAAAGAGGCTTGACGGAGTTCAATGACCTTCGCCAAATCAGAATCTGCTGGTCGCAGTGGGGGTAGAAGGCACTATCCCTCCAGAAATGCGAGTCGCCCCGCGTACGCCGTTTTTGTTATCGCGGCCAGCGGGATGTCATCACATCTCCGTTGATGAACTTTTGAGAGCGGGAGCCCGTGCCAACGAAGGAAGTGGTTCGCCAACATTGGGAAGCCGAGACCGCCGGCACCCGGTATGGCGAAGGAGGGAACCTTGAGGCTTTCCACCGGAGCATGGAACAGTGGCGCTACTTCCTGGAGCCTTATATTCCAAGTTTTGCTGACTTTGAGTCTTACGCGGGGAAGCGGATCTTGGAAATCGGTGTCGGGGCAGGGGTCGACTTCTCCCAGTTTGTTCGGCATGGCGCGTCAGCGACGGGTGTGGATTTGACAGAAGCAGCCATTACCCACACTACTTCGCGGCTGAAAGCCGTGAACAATGATAAGGAAAGCTATCGCTTGGCACAGGCTGATGCAGAAAACCTTCCCTTTAAAAATAACACCTTTGATCTGGTCTATTCATGGGGTGCACTGCATCACACCCCAGATACTGCGACGGCCTTCAAGGAAGCGCTGCGAGTCCTGAAACCGGCAGGTGCCTTAAAGGCTATGATTTATCATACACCTTCGTGGACCGGCTGCATACTTTGGTTTCGTCACGGTTTCTTGGCCGCGCGGCCCTGGGTAGCGCCGAGGCGCTGTATCTACGAGCATCTCGAAAGCCCTGGAACCAAGGCCTACACCGTGGCTGAGGCAGAAGCGATGCTAGCGAAGGCGGGATTCACGAACGTCCGGATTCGAACGAAGCTGGGACCGGGCGACCTCTTGACCATCAAGCCTAGCCAGAAGTACCAGGGTCAGGCGTATCGGCTGGTCTGGGCCCTGTATCCCCGGTGGCTGGTGCGACGCCTGGGGGATCGCTTCGGGCTTTACCTCCTCGTCACGGCGGAGAAACCTGCCTAGGGTCTCGACATGGACATTCTCTACGTCAGTCAGTATTTTCCGCCGGAGATGGGGGCGCCGAGTGCCCGGGTCTACGAGCTTTCGAAGCACTGGGTGAAGGCCGGGCACCGGGTGACGGTGTTGACCGGCTTTCCCAACCACCCTACCGGCATCGTTCCACAGGAATATCGGCGACGCATGTGGCGGCTCACCTGCCGCGAAAGGATCGATGGGATCGAGGTCGTACGGACCTGGCTCTATCCGGCACCGAACCGCCGTCCCTGGGAGCGGATGCTAGTTTATGGCTCTTTCGGCGTCTCGGCATCTCTGCGGGGCCTTTTCCTGGAACGACCAGACGTCGTGATTGGCAGCTCGCCGCAACTCCTGAACGGTCTTGCCGGATGGTGGATCAGCCGCCTCAAGGGTTGTCCGTTCGTGTTTGAGGTGAGAGATCTTTGGCCCGAGTCCCTACTGGCCTCGGGCATCGGAAAGGAGAATTCCTTTCTGATGCGGCGGCTGGAACGTCTGGCCTTATTTCTGTATCAGCAGTCCGACCGGATTGTGGTGGTCACGGATGCCCTGAAGGATTGCCTGGTCACGCAGAAGGGACTTTCCAGGGAGATCATCCATGTGGTCGAGAATGGTGTCGAGACCGGTCAATTTTTCCCTCGGGTCGAGACAAAAGAGCTCCGGCAGCGCCTAGGTCTCGATGGAAAATTCGTCGTCTCTTACATCGGGACTATGGGCTATGCGCACGGGCTTGAGGTAGTCCTCGAGGCGGCGGATAGGCTGAGAGAAGTCCTGCCTGATGTCGTATTTCTGCTGGTCGGGGAGGGGGCTGAAAAAGCGCGGTTGCAGGAGATGGCAGCGAAGCTCCGACTGGACAACCTCCAATTTGTAGATCAGCAACCTCGGGACAGGATCCCTGCGTTTATCAATATGTCGGATGTCTGCCTGGTCCCGCTCAGAAGGGCGGAGTTGTTTGCCACCGTTCTTCCCTCCAAAATGCTGGAGTTCATGGCGTGCGGGCGACCGGTGGTGCTGGGCGTCGATGGTCAGGCCCGGACGATCCTGGATGAAGCCCAGGCCGGCATCTACGTTCCGCCTGGTGATCCAGAAGCTCTTATAGAGGCCCTGTTGCGTCTCTATCGAGACTCGGCGTTACGTGCACGACTCGGTGAGAATGGCAGGGCCTTTATCGTGCAGCATTTCGCGCGAGAAGAAAAAGCGTTGGAGTACCTGCACATCCTAGAGCGATTGATAGCCCGCAAGACCGCGAAAGCCTCAGGCAAGGCGGGCTTGCCCTCTGAAATTGCAGCGCAAACCATGAAACCAGATCAGTCGGGAGGAGTACCTCGTAGTGAGCCGGCCTGGAAGCGAACCTTCGATATCACTTTGGCATCTCTTGGATTTTTCCTTTTCCTGCCGGTGTGGCTTCTGATCAGCGTGGCGATCTACCTGGAGGACGGAAGGCCGATCCTATTCGTACAAAAGCGTGTGGGCAAGGGTAGGAAGGAGTTTACGGCCTACAAGTTTCGCACGATCTATAGGCGGTTCGATGATGAAGTTGCGAAGGCCGTGGTCGTACACTCTGACGACCAGAAGGTAATGCGGGTCGGCCGAATCCTAAGGAAGACAGCGCTGAACGAGCTGCCGCAATTGCTGAACATCTTACGGGGCGATATGAGTTTTGTCGGCCCGCGGCCAGAGCCACCCGAGTTTATTGCAGCCTACGAAAAGGAGGTTCCGAATCTCGGTCGGATGCGGTACCAGATTCGGCCAGGCCTTACCGGGATCGCCCAGGTCTATGGCCCCCACAATATGGCTCCGAGGAACAAACTCCGCTACGATCTTCTCTACATGCGACGGCGAAGCTTGTGGCTGGATATCAAGCTGATTGGGATGTCGGTGTGGAATACCTTGCGGGCAAAGTGGGATGCATAAGATAGTGAGAGGTGAGAGGTAAGAGGTAAGAGGTGGGGAGTGAAAGGGCGAACCGTAAGTGCGTGAGGGGTGAGGCGTAAGGGGTGGGGGCGTAAGGGGTGAGGCGTGAAGGGTGAGGGGAGTGGCGGGTGGAGAAGCCGCACAAGAAGCTTGATGTCTGGCAGATGGCCATGGACTTGGTCATCGAAATTTATCGGATCACGGAGAGCTTTCCGAAGGAAGAGAAATATGGCCTCAGCAGTCAGGTAAGGCGGGCCGCTGTTAGCGTTCCGAGCAATATCGCCGAGGGGGCGGCGCGTCAGACGAAGAAGGAATTTGTGAATTATCTTCACATGGCCCAGGGCTCCTTGAGTGAATTGGATACACAACTGGAAGTCGCAAGGCGATTAGCGTTTCTTGACGGGAAAATCTGGGAGGACCTTGATAAGGTGCTCCAAAGGGTGGACAAGATGCTGACCGGCCTGATCCGTCACCAATCAGCCCATAAGTCGTCTCCTCACGCCTAACGCCTCACGTCTGAGGCTTCGAATCATTGGCCGTTGACTATTGACCGTGAGGGAGATTCAGTGAACTGGAATGGCACAAACGTCCTGGTCACGGGGGCGGCGGGGTTCATCGGGAGCCACGCGGTGGAGGCGCTCGTTGCTCTCGGCGCACGGGTGACGGCGTTTGTCCGATACACCTCGCGAGCCTCGGTGGGTTTCTTATCGTCCTTGACCAGCGACGTCCGAATTGTCGCCGGGGATTTGACTGAGTACGAAAGTGTGTACCGGGCGATGAAGGAGCAGGAGTGCGTCTTTCACCTGGGCGCCCTGATCGGGGTCCCGTACTCTTTCGTGCACCCCCGGGAGGTTATTCACGTCAACACGATCGGAAGTCTCAACGTGTTGACGGCAGCCCGGGAAACGGGACCTCGCCGGGTCGTCCTGACCTCGACGAGTGAAGTGTATGGGACAGCCCGGTACGTCCCCATCGATGAAGAGCACCCACTCCAGGCGCAATCCCCGTACGCGGCGAGCAAGATCGCGGCAGATAAATTGGGAGAAGCCTTCCATCGTTCGTACGGCCTGCCGGTTTCGATCGCGCGACCGTTCAATACCTTTGGCCCACGGCAGTCTCTCCGCGCGGTGATTCCGACCATTATCGCGCAGATGCTGCAGGGGGGACCAGTGTCGCTTGGAGCGACGTCGCCAACTCGCGACTTCACCTTTGTCAAGGACACCGTGGGCGGTCTGATCCGCATCGCAGAGGCAGACGGAGCCATAGGCGAGGTCGTGAACATCGGAACCGGCGGGGAAATATCGATCGGCGATCTGGCGAAGAAAATTGCCGCCCTGATTGACGGTAATATAGAAATCCTCAGCGATGAGCAGCGGCTGCGCCCTGGGAGCAGTGAGGTCCGTCGCCTCTGCTGCAATAATGCAAAGGCCCACCGCCTCCTGAGCTGGCGGCCGCAGTATTCACTGGATGAAGGCCTGAAACAGACCATTGCCTGGTTTCAGGAGTCGGGACATCTGGATGAGTCCGGGAGGTATCACATCTAAATGAAGGCTATCATCCTTGCTGGCGGGCTGGGAACACGGCTACGCCCACTGACCTTTGCCGTCCCGAAGCCTCTTATCCCCGTCGGGGAGCGGCCGATACTGGAAATCCTGGTCGAGAATCTGAAGGGGCACGGCGTGAGTGACATCTACCTGGCCGTGGGATATCGAGCCGAGCTCATCCAGGTCTACTTCCAGGACGGGAGGCAGTTCGGGGTGAACATCCACTATTCTCGGGAGGACAAGCGGCTCGGGACAGCGGGTCCTCTTCGTTTGATCCGGGATCGCTTTGAACTGTCAGAACCCGTGTTAGTCATGAATGCCGATATTATGACGAAGCTGGACTTTCAGGCGTTCTTCCAGACGCACCTGAAGGAGGCTGCGGCGATCACCGTCGGCATCCGCCAGTATGAACACGTCGTTCCCTACGGAGTCGTGCAGATGGATGGGGAAAGAATCCACACAATCGAGGAGCGTCCCAGGTTGCCGTTGCATATCAATTGTGGCATTTACGTGGTGAGTCCGGATGTCCTAGACCTCGTGCCGAAGGATGAGTTTTTCGACATGCCCGATCTGATCGGTACCGCTGTGAGGAGCGGCCATAAAGTTCTCGGCTATCCGATACGAGAGGAGTGGGTCGCCATCGAAAGTCTTGGGGATCTGACGGAGGAGACCAGAAGAAACAGCTAGAACACTGAAGTACCATCAGGCCAGGAGGCCGGAAGGGGATCAAATCCCTTTCTATTCTGACGAGGCAAATCGTGGCAGAGCAAGAGATAGAGTTGATTGATTACCTCCGGGTGATCTGGAAAAGAAAGAGGCTAATTATTTGGGGTACCTTCCTTGCCGCCGCGGCTTCGCTCGTGGTGAGCGTCTCGACACCCAATGTCTACCTCGTGTCGCGCACCTTGAGAATAGGCCAACTGCCGGACACCGGCAAAGAGATTGAAAGTCGCGAGGTGGTCATCGATCACCTAAAAGACCACACGATGCTTGAAGAGGCGATCAAGGAACTTCAACTGGAACTCGCCCCGCAAGAATTCGCCGATCTCATTTCGATAGATGGAAAAGTTAATCCTCATGTCCGATATAAAGTCGAATCTGCTAATCGTCAAATGGCAACCCGCATCGCCGATTGGCTGGCTGAGAATGTGATTAAAGCGCACGAGCAGATCTTCGATAAAGCGGCGCAAGTTGCAAAGGCATTTGAGGCGGAGCTTGTCGCAAGGATCACGAGTTTAGAGGCAGAGAACCGAAGGATGAAAGAGCTACTCGAAAGGATGATGCACGCCTCGAATTCTGATTCGACGTCGACCGGGATCCTGTACGCAAGCATCGGAGATCGAGAGAGGAGCCTCACAGACCTAAAAAGACAATTGCAACAGACTCGCATCTCAAGTCTCGGGCAAAGGAATACGACCCTTATCGCGGTCGGTACCTCCCTGCGCCAGTCAGTCAAGGCAAGGGTCGGACTGAGCGTGGTCCTCGGCGGCGCGCTAGCCCTAATGGCATTTACTTTCCTTGCCTTCTTCCTGGAATACATCGAGAAAGCCAGGGGGAGGGAGTCGGCAGTAAGGAGTGAGGGGTAGAACGGGAGGAGACAGGACCAAGAGCGGGTGACCGTTTCCTCCGGGGCAGAAGACTGCTGAGGCGACCCAGCGGTTTTTGCATCTCCAATTCCAGCACGGCAGCACCGCCGTTTTTTGGGGCGCGTATCGGCGATGTGAAGTTGAAATAGCGGCCGTCACGGAGTCAGGCACTTGCCGAACAGAATCCTGGTTGCAAGATCACGCCGTTCAGTGTATGAGATAGACTCTTACCGCCAAGGGAGAAATGAAAGGGCCGAAGTGCAAGGAAGTTATGCGGGTGTTTCCGTCTTTTGGGCCAGGCAAATGGCCTTATTTCGCAATGTCCTGAGCCACACGAATAATATTCTCGCGAGTACGCCAATGATGAACGGGATTGGACGTGGAAGTCGGAGCTTTTCGCCCAAGTAGATTCTGACGTACATACTCAGGGGCCAACTGAGCTCCAGCGCCGATCTCAAGTACACGATATGAAATCCTGCCTTTTGCAAGGCAAGCATCAGGGCCTTGTCTGTCCACAGGTGGAGATGGAAGAGAGAGAGCCTGGTGGTAAACCACGCACGAGCCAATCGGCTCAGGGCGGGCGCGTCAAGCAATGCGAGGAACAAGTTGTCCCAGAAACATCTTCGTGGTGTGTGGATGTAAATGTATCCACCTGTGTGCAGAAGCGTATAGCATGCGGTAAAGGTGCGATTAGGGTTAGGCAGGTGCTCGGCTACGTCGAGCAATGAGATGAGAAAAAATCGGTCGGGGATAATCTCGAGCTCGCTGGTGAATACGTGGAAGCCCTTTTTCTGGCAGGCGGAGGCGGCCTGCCCTGGCAACTCGTGACCGACGGCGCGTACCGAGGGATGGACGGTGCTGAGGGCATCGAGGAAATGCCCGTAGCCACATCCAACGTCGAGCACAGAGGATCTCGCGGGATCAGGGGGGAGCACCGTGCGAATATCGGAAATCGCACGGGACATCTTCCCAGGAAGGGTTTTGGAGATCTGTTGATAGTAGGTGTCTTGGTCTAGGCTTTCGTATGCGCGTGCAAGCTCCTCGTTCGAGATCGGATTCCCAACAAACAAGAGGCCACAATTGGGACACAGGAGGATCCCAAGAGGTTCAGGCCCATCGGGTTTGCTCTCGAGGGAAAAGACATATTCCGATCTGCTCGAGCAAATCTTGCAAGTCACGTGAGTATCTGATGGTCGAGGGAGTGAACTGGCATTGAGGGGTTCTGCCGCATTCATCCTTGAGTCTCCTCGCGAGGGCCCAAGTATCTGTGACTATGTTGGGGGTGTCAAGTCTTCATTCAGCCTTAGTCCATCAGATCTCTGCCGCCCCCCGCTGGCCCGTACACGGGATTCCTCTGGAGACTCTAGCAGACATCCCTACCAAAGGAGGGGTTTTTGCGCCCTTCGGCTGACGATAGGAATGTTTGTGTTGCGGCGTTACGGCTTTCAAGGTAAACAGGCAGGAACGTCTGTCCCGATGGGAGGAGCCAGAAGAGCCACCCCAGGATTCCAGCTGGCTATCGGCTGTCCGATATCGAGCGCAGGTGTTGGACCCCGGCCGGGTGACCAAAATGTGGTAATCGCCAGGAGCTGCCATGAGGGTTCCTGCAAAGCGATTGAGCTTCGGTTTGATTCTTCCTGTGGGACTACTCGCCCTGGCATCGGCTCTGCCCGTGATGGCCCAGGGTGTCCGCGCTCCCACCGAGTTCACCGTGAGCGCGGATTTCCTCGAAAGTAGGGAGGGAGGGCGATTGCTCGCAGCCCGTGGCAATGTCCGGATCACCCGGGAGAATTGGACCCTATACGCCGACGAGGTGGATGTGGATCAGGACGAGGAGACTTTTGTGGCCCGGGGTTCGATCCTCGTCTTCGATCGGGGCAATCAAATCCAGGGAAGCTCCCTCCGCTATAACTATGGCACAGGGCAGGGGGTCATTCGGGAGGCGCACGGCTTCATCCTGCCCTCGACGACCTTTGTCGCCGAAGAAGCCTATCGCGAGGACGAGCGGACCTATCGACTGGTAGAGGCGCGGTACAGCTCGTGCGCGGTCTGCCAGACTCCTCCCTATGACTGGGAATTTCGGGCGAAGGAGGTAACGGTTCATCCGGAAGAATTCGCGTGGGGAACCCATGGGACCTTCTGGATCAAGGATATTCCAGCCATGTACCTTCCGGTCTTTCGACATCCCCTGGCGGAGCGCCAAACAGGATTTCTGCCCCCGACTTTCGGTCAAAATTCCCAAGAAGGCACCATTGTCGGAGAGCAGTTCTTCTGGGTCATCAGCGACTCTCAGGACGCCACCTTGGGGGTGATCTACCGGAGTGAGCGCGGGGTGAGTCCGACCGTGGAATACCGGTATGCGCTAGGGGACGGCAAGGGGTTGCTGGGTGCTCAGTACCTCTATGACCGCGAGCTCGAGGAAAACCGGTACCTGGTCATGTTCCGGGGTGAACAAACCTTCGCTCCCGCCCTGACCGGAAGGGCGGATATCAATATCCGGAGTGACCCGGACTTTCCCGAGCAATTTGCTCCCGGGTATCTTGAACGGACCAACCTGGTCAATAATTCGAGCGCCTATCTGACCTATGCCCTTCCCCGGCACACGATTTCTCTTTCCGCGATGTATGATGAGACCAGAGCGCCGGATGCTCCTGAGAAGGATGAGGCTCTGCTCAGAGGCCCTGAACTGACCGTGAGTTCACTGGCACAGCCACTCTGGGAGGAATCCCCTCTGTTATTCGAGCAGGAATCCGCCTTTGTCTATTTTGACCAGAAGAATGAGATCAGTGTGTCGCGGCTTGATCTGCATCCGAGCCTCTCGCTTCCTATCGCGTTAACGAGCTCTATGACCGCGACGCCG
>JBOHQS010000001.1:0-125569 GCA_050732295.1 Methylomirabilales bacterium (SeqCode) | reverse complement strand
CGGACCATGTACGAGAGGGCCGAAGAGGGGAGTGGTCCCATCTGGGCGACAGCAAATGATCCACGGGTCACAGGGACCGGTCGCTTGCTTCGACGGGCGCGGCTCGATGAGTTCCCGCAGATTGTGAACGTGCTCAAAGGTGACATGAGCTTCGTTGGGCCACGTCCGGAACGCCCGCACTTCGTCGCCATGTTGCGGGAGCGCATTCCTTACTACCCCCAGCGACTCAGCGTCAAGCCGGGGATCACCGGATGGGCGCAGATCCGCTATTCGTACGGATCGACCGTTGAGGATGCGGCACAGAAGTTGGAGTACGACCTGTACTACGTCAAGAATATGTCGATCTTTTTGGATCTACTCATTCTGATCACTACGGTGCAGGTGGTGGTCTTCGGACGGGGAGCTCGATAGCGCCACCGGAGGAAGGAGCCATGCCCCAATCATCACGGACTTCGCGCACCGACGCCGAGCCCGACGTCGATTACATCCAAATACTTCAGGGAGTCCTCAGGCGGCGAAAAAGGGTGGTTATTGCGGCCTTCGGGCTCATCGCGGTCCCCCTGCTGGGATGGAGCATGTATGGGCAGCGCCCTCAGTTTCAGTCGACTGCCACCGTGCAGATTAGGCCATCGGTCGCGGAAATCTTTCCCGGGGCACGAGACCTGCCGGTCCGCTCGGATATGCTCGTCCAGATGGCAGTGCTCCGTAGTCGGTCCCTCGCCAAGGAGGTCCTGGAATCGGTGCCCCAGGAAACCGTGGACGAGCTGATGAAGGAGAATCTGGAGTGGGACTACCTCCTGGCGTTCTCGAACGCCGCCCGCTGGCTCCTAGGAAAGCCACCGATCACGGTCAGCCCTCGCGAACGGGCCATGGCTGAGCTGCAGGGAGCTCGAATGACATTTCGTCCTGTGAATCCAATGAATCCAGGGGACGAGCGTGGCGGCAGCGGGTTGGTGGCGATTTCGGCAACGGCCTTCAATTCGCGAGTGGCGGCGGATCTGGCCAATGCGTATATCCAAGTCCTGGTCGATTGGTCGAGGCGCTCAGAGCGGGAGGATGCCGCCGCGACGCAGAGATTCCTGAAGTCCCAACTGAATCAAGTGCGAACCGACTTGGCGGAAACAGAGACCGCGCTGCTCAAGGTCCACGAAGAGCCGTCGGACAATCCTGTGGTCTCCGATATCCATGTGACGGTAGAGGGCGCCCAAAAGTTGAGCGCGAGGCTCGTGCAATTGGAGCCAGTCCTTCTTGAGATGCAAGCGAAATACACGAAGGACCATCCGTCGCTCATCGCAGTGCGACGAGAGATACAAAGCCTCCGGAGCCAGCTCGCCCAGTTCCCGAAGTCGAGGATGCGGGAATCCGAGGGTAGCCGACTTCGTGGATCGGTGGAAAGTAACCGCGCCCTCTTATCCTTCTTCTCGGAGAAGCTGGTTGCACTACGAATCCGGGGACAGATCTACGGGAGCGACGTCAAGGTCATTGACCCGCCGAACGTTCCCTCCGCACCTGTCGAACCCATCAGCCTGCGGAAGCTTGCGTTCCTTCTGGCCTTCGCCCTGGGCGGTGCTGGAGGCCTGGGGTTTCTTATCGAGTACATCTATGAGCCCGTAGAGTCCGAGAAGACGATTCGACGGCGAGTGGACCTACCTTTCCTTGGTTTGGCACTGAAGGTCCAGTTGCCCAGGCTGAAGCAAGGGGCGGTTCCGCGCCCGCTGCTCGTGTTCAATGAAGCGCACAGGGCCACGATGCCCCGAGAGTTTTACCGGACGATTCGGACCAACCTTGAGGCAGCAAAGCTCCGAACGCCTTTCAAGGCGATCATGATCACGAGCGCGTGTCCCGGAGAGGGAAAGAGTACGACGGCGATCAACTTGGCTGCGACCCTCAGAGAACTCGGCTACCGGGTAGCCCTCGTTGATGCGGACTTGAGAAAGCCCAGCCTAAACCGGATCCTGCCATCGGGGACACAACGGGGGGTTGCCCAGTTGCTGCAGGGGAGCCAGGGTTTCGACACCGTAGCTCGATCGATGGCCGCTTCGCTGGACGGCATGGGGGCTAGACGGGGGTCCGACTTCGCCTTCATTCCAAGTGGCGATTCCATCGACGATCCGGCGGCCATCCTCAGTTCTGCGCGGGCCAGGGAATTCGTCGGGTGGTTGAAAGAGCATTGGGACTACGTGCTCTTCGATTCGCCCCCGGTGCTCTTGGTGAGGGATAACGTCCTCTTCGCCACATCGCTTGATGGAGTCATCCTCGTGGCCAAGGCCGGGCAGACCACAAGGCGAGATCTGCTGCGGGCTAAGGAGCTGCTCGAGGAGGGAGGAGCACGCATCTTAGGGGTCATCCTCAATGAGGTCTCTCCAGGGCAGCTTCCGTACTACTACCACCGGTATCGCAGCTACTATGCTCCGCTTGTGCGGCGCGAACCCAGAGAAAAAGTAGGGGCCAGGAAGTGATGCATCAATCGCAGCTGGCAAAGAAGATCGAGCAAAAGGTCGCCGTCACCTGTGTGATGGGGCTTGGATACGTCGGATTGCCTGAGGCCGTCAGCTTCGCCCGGGCCGGCTATCGGGTGATCGGGGTAGATATCGACCCGGAACGCGTGAACCGGGTGAATGCCGGGTCCTCGTACATCCCTGACGTAGAGGCGGCCTCACTGGCCTCTCTCGTGCAGGCGGGCCGCCTATCAGCGACCCGAGATTTCGATGTCCTGGCGGGGGGGCACGGGACGCGACGTAATGGACCTCAGCATTTTCCGACAATATGACATCCGCGCGGTCTTCGGCGAGAACTTGGACGGCGACGTCGCCTGGCGGATCGGCTGCGCGTATGCGCAGGCCGTCACAAGAAAGGCGTCTCTGCGCACGCGAGGGAATTCCCAGGTCGCGGTTGCGCGAGACGCCCGCCAGAGCTCCGACCTGCTGGCTGACGCATTGATCTCTGGACTCCAAGCGGGGGGGGTTGACGTGGTGGACCTCGGGATGTGTCCTACGCCCCTGCTGTATTTTGCGCTCTTCCGACTGCCACTTGCAGGGGGAATCGTCGTCACTGGAAGCCATAACCTTCCAGTCTTCAATGGCTTCAAGATTTGCAGGGGGAAGCGGCCCATGTGGGGCGAGGACCTCCGCCGGCTCGGAGAGGCGGCAGCACAACTGAAGGCACGGGCCACGCCGACGGGTGTAGCGCGGCGTCTGCGCCGCCACCGGATTATTCCGGAATACCTGGAGTGGATGGTCGCCCACTTTACTCCAGCGGATGCGCCACTCAACTCGCAAGGCGATCTGAGGGTGGCAGTTGATGCCGGTAATGGCACCGTCGGGGTTGTGGGCCCTGATCTCCTCCGGCGGCTGGGCTACCATGTCATGCCGCTCCATTGTGAGGTGGATGGGCGCTTCCCGCACCATCATCCCGACCCAACCGTGCTCGAAAATCTGGAAGACCTCCGGAAAACGGTGCTGGCGACAGGGGCGGATCTCGGAGTGGCATACGACGGAGATGGAGATCGCCTAGGGGTCATTGACGAACGTGGAGAGGTGGTCTGGGGGGATAAAGTGCTGATCCTATTTGCCCGGCACCTGCTCCAGGAAAACCCGGGAGCGGTTTGTATCGGAGACGTGAAATGTTCTCACCTCTTCTTTCGGGAGGTTGAGCAGCGGGGCGGGGCACCGCTGATGTGGAAGACCGGGCATTCGTTGATAAAGGAGAAGATGCACGAGACGCAAGCGGCTCTTGCCGGGGAGATGAGTGGACACTTCTTTTTTGCGGACCGGTACTTCGGCTATGACGACGCCATCTATGCGACCGCCCGGCTGTTGGAGATCCTGCGGAGAGCGAGGGCGTCGACACCGGGACTCCAATTTTCTGATCTACTCAAGGATCTCCCGCTGACCGCCAGCACGCCCGAAATCCGCCGGCCCTGTCCCGATGACCAGAAGTTCCGGGTGGTGGAGGCGCTCAAAGCATATTTTTCCTCGGATCGGGGTCGAGCGACGCTTGACGGTTTGCTCCCGACTGACCAAATCCAAGACTGCTCGTTTGTGGATGGCGTCCGGATCACCTTTGCTCACGGCTGGGGACTCGTCCGGGCCAGCAACACCGAACCGGCACTTATCCTCCGTTTCGAAGCGGAGAGACCAGAAGTGCTTGAGCGGTACCAGGCCTATGTGGAGCGGCTATTGGATTGCCAAGCGCAGGGGAGCCCTGTGGGATTCTCAGATGGGAAGCGGTGAAGACCGGATTGGAGAGCGCATGGAACGGCCCTGGGGGGCCTGGACGCTGCTGGAGGTGGGGACCGGGTATAAGGTAAAGCGCCTTGAGGTCCTTCCGGAAAAGCGCCTGAGCCTCCAGAAGCACGATTGTCGGAGTGAACACTGGGTTGTGGTGAAAGGGACGGCGCGTGTGACCAATGTCGACAGCGTCTTTCTGCTCGAAACGAATGGAGGAACCTTTATTCCAGTAGGAGCCATCCATCGCCTGGAAAATGCCGATTCCGGGCCACTGGTGGTGATCGAAGTGCAGACTGGCAAGGACCTCCGCGAGACTGACATCATACGCCTGGAGGATGATTTCGGTCGCCCGGCGACCGAATAGAGGCGCGAGGGTTGCCTGCCGGGAAAGTGCCGTGCCGGCCGGAGTCTCAGACATGAAGGCGAGATCGGAGCCTCTGAATATTCTGCTGACTGGCGGTGGGGGTTTTATCGGATCCCATGTCGTCGACGCGTACCTCCGAGCCGGACATCGCGTGACCGTCGTGGACAACCTCTCTACAGGAAAGGTGTCCAACCTGAACAAACGGGCGCAATTTTTCCAGGAAGACATTCGGAGCGCCACCCTTGACACCATCGTTCGCCAGTTCCGCTTCGACGTCATCAATCATCATGCCGCCCATATCGACCTACGGCATTCTGTCACCAACCCCTGGCACGATGCGGAGGTCAACATCCTTGGAACCCTCAATCTCCTCGAGTGTGCATGCCGATACGGGATCAAGCGCGTGATCTTTGCCTCGACAGGTGGGGCGATATACGGAGACCACGGACCCTACCCGACCCCCGAGTCATGTCCCGCTCGTCCCGTGAGTCCCTATGGGGTCGCAAAACTCACGGGGGAGCATTATCTCCATTACTACCAGACAGTTCATCAACTGCGTGCCGTTGCTCTCCGGTACGCCAACGTGTATGGCCCACGGCAGGATCCTCGCGGTGAGGCTGGGGTCGTGGCCATTTTTCTCCACCGGCTTTTGAACGGGGAACGGCCGACCATTGTCGGGGATGGCTGCCAGACGAGAGACTTTGTCTTTGTCGGGGATGTCGTGCGTGCAAACTTGCTGGCCCTCGACTATCTCACCGAAGACTCGGGCGATTCAGATCCGCTTGTGGTCAATGTCGGGACGGGGCAGGAGTTATCCGTAAACGAGCTTTTTTGCCTGCTCAAGAAGTTCCGGTCGAGTGTGCCCGAAGCGATCTACGCGCCTCCCAAACCAGGTGAGCAACGCCGGAGCGCCTTGGATCCATCTCGCGCAAAGCGGACGCTCGGATGGGAACCTTTGGTGCCGATTGAGATAGGTCTGAAGGAGACCTGGAATTGGTTCAAGGACGGGCTGAGGTGAATGTGGCACCCCGCCACCGCGTCATCAATGCCATGACCGTCGACGTTGAAGAGTATTTTCACGTCTCCGGCTTCGCTGATGTAATCCGCCCGGAGGATTGGCCGAATTTTGAGAGTCGCGTGGAGGCGAACACGCGCAAGTTGCTGGACATCTTTTCAGCCCATGGGGTGGTGGCAACCTTTTTTGTTCTCGGCTGGGTGGCCGAACGGCATCCCCGTCTGGTCCAGGCGCTCCGGCGGGCCGGGCACGAGGTAGCCTGTCACGGTCACTCCCACAAGCTCGTCTATCAGTTGAGCCCCCGGGAGTTTCGCGACGACGTTCGGCGGTCCAAGAAGCTCCTGGAAGACCTGACGGGGACCGCCGTGGTTGGCTATAGAGCTCCCAGCTTTTCCATCATCAAGTCTTCGCTGTGGGCCCTGGACATTTTGGCCGAGGAGGGATTTCAGTACGACTCAAGCATTTTCCCTATACGGCGAAACCGCTATGGGATCCCGGATGCTAAGCGGTTCCCACACCGGTGGCGAAGCAACAATGGAAGGGGATTGGTGCAGTTTCCTATTTCTACGCTCCGCGTGTGTGGCGTCAACGTGCCGGTGGGAGGGGGCGGGTATCTTCGCCTGTTTCCCTACGCCGTGACGCGGTGGTCTATTCAGAGCCTCAACAGGACCGAAGGGAGGCCCGCGATTGTTTATATCCATCCGTGGGAGCTCGATCCCGCGCAACCTCGGGTGCCTGGGCGGCTCATGAACCGATTTCGACAGTACGTCAACCTTCACACGACAGAGACAAAACTCCATCGGCTCCTCGGTACCTTCTCCTTCGGAAGTCTGCAGTCGTTGCTAAGGCAGCATCCGCCTTCTCTGAGCAGGAGGAGCGCAGCAAGTCACTCGTGACCGATCGGAGACTCCAGTCTCGGTCGGTCGGTGAACGGCCTGGTCGCGAGGCAGATTGTCCAATCGATGAGATCAAGGGCCTCGTGACCGGGTAGACAAGAGTAGCTGGCACGTCGAAACCACATCCTGTAACTGAGAGGGCGAAGCCATGTCTGGAGACAACGGCAACCCGGCCTGGTACGCAATCCGGACGCGGTCCCGGCACGAAAAGTTGGTCCACCAGCAGCTCGACTCGCGGGGCCTCGAGGCCTTTCTGCCCCTGGTGGACCGCCGCCGTCGGTGGAAAGACCGATGGAAGAATGTGAGCTTTCCTCTATTCCCCGGCTACTGCTTTGCCCGTTTTCCACACGAAGAGCGGTTATCCGTGCTTACGGCTGTGGGTGTCGTTCAAATCCTCGGAATCAATGGACACGCCACCCCCGTCCCCGATCACGAAATTGAGGCGGTCCGCCTCCTGGTCACGAGCACCCTCCCCCTGGATCCCCATCCGTACCTCAGAGAGGGGATGGAGGTCGAGGTCATCCGGGGTTCCCTGGCGGGGGTGCGGGGTGTTCTGGTCCGCAAGGGAGCCCGGGCCCGCCTGGTTGTGGCCATCCATCTGATTCAGCAGGCGGCTTCGGTAGAACTGGATGCCGCGGATGTGCGACCCGTGGGTTAACGGACATACGTTGTCCCGAAGGATCACAATACTTCCACGGAGGGATCCAAGCTCTTCATAATTCTTTGGTATGGAACCGGCCCGGGTTTAGCACCTCGAAGGAACTACAGTCCTCTCCAAGACACAGAGATGCAAAATAAGACCACGAGACGCGGCACACTTCGAAATGTGATCCTAAGTGTGTGTTCGATTGTAGTGACCCTAGGGGTAATTGAACTTCTTGTGCGTGCGTATGTGTGGGAGAAGCGGTATCACTTCCCGAGTGGAATGCTTGTGCTCGATGCCCAGACCCGCCACCGGCTGGCGCCACATTTTTCTGGGACGCTGCGAGACCGAGAATTCGATACCCGGGTTCGTACAAATGGTCTTGGAATGCGAGACAAGGAAATTGGGCCGCCCATACATGGCCGTAGGCGGTTCTTGGTGATGGGAGATTCCTTTACATTCGGAGAAGGCGTAGAGGAGTCAGACGCATTCCCCAAGCGCCTGGAATCCCTTCTTAACGAAGGACATGCGACACCAATAGTGGAAGTGCTGAACGGAGGCACGCCAGGTTATGCCACTATTCATGAGATCCGTTGGCTGCGTCGGCTCTTACCTAGGCTTCATCCAGATGTTGTCATCATTGCCTTCTATGTAGGCAACGATTTGGAGTACAACGACTTATCGACCAATTTCAGTCAATTGGGCCTGCGTCTGGTAGAGGGGAAGATCGCGGAGCCCGCGAACAAGCCTCACTCGAACTTCCACCGTCTAAAAATGCTCCTGGCTAATTACTCTTCCCTGTACCGGCTCGTCGTACATCGAGCTCACACGTCTCCCACAGTTTCTCGACTTGCGTATAAGACGGGTCTGTCTGAGGGCCTCTTTGAGATACCATTTGACATCCAACAGTTTACCAAGGGATCCAGCGAGAACGTCGAGGCTCGCTGGCGCGATACAGACAGGATTCTTCGAGAATTTCAGGAGCTCTGCACTTGCGAGGGATGCATTCCATATATAGCCATCGTCCCTGCTCGTCTGCAATATGACCAGAATCTTTGGACACGTGCTCTCGCTCAATACGGGCTGGATGAAAATCTGTACGACGCGAGAGTGGTAAACCGTCGCCTCGTGGATATTGCCCGAAAACATTCGATAGAGACCGTTGACCTTCTTCCCTCGTTTGCGCAAGAAAAACAGGTGGAACGTTTCCATTACTCACGGGATGGGCACTGGAACGCTCAGGGACATGCCCTCGTGGCAAAGAGTTTGGCCCATTATTTCACCGGAAAATTGAAATTCTCCCCCCAAAGCCCGAAGGCAAGTACGCTAGTAACGTCCTGTACCTGAGACAACAGGCTCGAGACATGTAGTGTCCACACAGCCCCGTCAAATGAACATCCTCGGGATTTCAGCCTTCTACCATGACAGCGCCGCCTGTCTCCTCCGCGACGGCGAAATCGTGGCCGCGGCCCAGGAGGAGCGCTTTACCCGGAAAAAGGGCGACGCCAGTTTTCCCGCCCGCGCTATCGAGTACTGTCTTCGCGCGGGCAGCGTCTCGCCCTCGGAGCTGTCAGCCGTCGCCTTCTACGACAAGCCGCTGTTGAAATTCGAACGCATTCTGGAGACCTACCTCGGGGTGGTCCCCCGCGGGCTCCGCTCCTTCCTCATGGCCGGCCCTCTGTGGCTCAAAGAAAAGTTGTTCATCGACCGGCAGATCCGAGAGGAGTTGCAGTACCAGGGAAAGCTCCTCTATGCCGAGCACCACGAATCGCACGCCGCCAGTGCCTTCTATCCTTCCCCCTTCGACGAGGCCGCCATCCTGACGATCGATGGGGTCGGCGAGTGGGCCACAGCCTCTATCGGCATCGGCCAGGGCAAGGAGATCCACCTGCTGCGGGAGATCCACTTTCCCCACTCCCTCGGTCTCCTCTACTCAGCTTTCACGTACTACACCGGGTTCAAGGTGAACTCGGGCGAGTACAAAGTGATGGGGCTGGCCCCGTATGGGGAGCCTCGGTACGTCGACTTAATCTTACGAGAGCTGATTGACCTCAAGGAGGACGGTTCCTTTAAACTCAACATGAAGTACTTCAATTACTTGCATGGACTCACGATGACCAATGGAACTTTCCACCGGCTGTTTGGCGGCCCCCCCCGCGAGCCCGAAACAAAGCTAACCCAGAAGGATATGGATCTCGCTCGGTCTATTCAGGTGGTGTGCGAGGAGGTGATGCTCCGCATGGTTCGGACGATCCACGCGCAGACCGGCGGGGAGAACCTGTGCTTGGCCGGCGGGGTCGCGCTGAACTGTGTCGCAAACGGCCGCATTCTCCGGGAGGGTCCCTTCAAGCGCATCTGGATTCAACCGGCGGCCGGCGATGCGGGGGGCTCCCTGGGGGTGGCCCTTTTGGCGTATCACCGGTACTTCGGAGGCGCTCGGCCCAGTAACTCCGGACGGGATCACATGCAGGGGGCCCTCTTGGGCCCCGCATTCAGCGACGCCGAGATCGAGACGTTCCTCAAGACCCGGGGGGCACCCTACCATCGCCTCGACCAAGAGGTTCTTATCAGGGAAGTGGCCGACATGCTGGCGCACGAGAAGGTCGTCGGCTGGTTCCAGGACCGGATGGAGTTCGGGCCAAGGGCCCTCGGGAACCGAAGCATTCTAGGGGATCCCCGCTCGCCCAAGATGCAGGCGCTGATGAACCTCAAGATCAAGTTCCGCGAGGGGTTCCGGCCCTTCGCCCCGAGCGTCCTCCGCGAGCGCGTCGCCGACTACTTCGAGCTCATCGAGGAGTCTCCCTACATGTTGCTGGTGGCCCCGGTCAAGCGGGAACGGCAGATCTCCATGTCCGAGGAGGAGCAATGCCTGTGGGGGATCGACAAGCTCAACGTCCCGCGCTCTGATATCCCCGCGGTGACTCACATCGACTACTCGGCACGGATCCAGACGGTCTCCCGCGAGGACAACGGACTCTACCACGACCTCCTGCGGGCCTTCGAGGCTCGAACGGGATGCGCCGTCCTGGTCAATACCTCATTCAACGTTCGCGGCGAGCCGATCGTCTGCACCCCGGAGGATGCGTATCGCTGCTTCATGCGGACCCACATCGACTACCTCGTCATGGGGCCGTTTCTGCTCGACAAGAAGGACCAGCCCGAATGGAAGGAGAGCAAGGATTGGCGACAGGAATTTCAGCTCGACTGAGTGCGAAGGAGTTGAGGCGCTTTGGGTTCACCGTCGCGATTCCACTAGCCCTCTTGGGTGGCGTGGGAGTCTGGCGGGGGCACGCGGTCCTGCCGCTCGTGCTGTGCGGGCTGTCCATCATCCTGGCGACCCTGGCCGTTGTGATGCCCAGGCTCCTGAGCCCGGTTCACCGGGTGTGGATGCAGATGGCTCACGCGCTGGGGTGGTTCAACACACGAGTGCTTCTCGGATTGGTCTATTTTTTCCTCATGACCCCCATAGGAATTGTAATGCGCCTTATGGGGCGAGATCCACTAGACCGACGCCTAAAGGATCGACCGTCCTATTGGGTTGAGCGATCCCGGCTTGGTGATACCAGGGGTTCTATGGAACACCGGTTCTGACTCGCTGACAATCTGGAGGAGAAGACCATGATCGAACTGGTGCGAGAATTCTGGCTGTTTCTGCGGGTGCGCAAGAAATGGTGGCTTGCCCCCATCGTCCTCGTCTTGGGATTAATGGGCCTGCTGATCGTGGCGACGCAAGGGTCCGCCCTCGCGCCGTTCATCTACACACTCTTCTAGGAGCGTCGAGAGCGGAGTGTGGAAAGTCAGCTCTCAACCCTCAACTCTCAACTATCCGTGAACCCTCAACTCTCAACTCTCAACTAAGAAGAGAGGTGTTGCTCGGTGTCTAGCGCAGGAGTGATGCGAGACGTCTGTGCGGTGATCCTCGCCGCCGGTGAGGGGACCCGGATGCGGTCCCGACGAGCCAAGGGGCTGCATCCGATCCTCGGCCGCCCAATGGTGCAGTACCCGGTTGATCTCTGTCTGCGGCTCGGAGTGAAAAGAGTACTGGTGGTGGTGGGGAGCCAGGCGGAGCAAGTAAAGGAGATACTCTTAGGACGGCCGGTCGAGTATGTCCACCAGGGTGAACCAATGGGGACGGCGCACGCGGTGCTTCAGACCGAGCCTGCGCTGAGTGGATTTGACGGGACCATCTTAGTCCTGGGGGGCGACATGCCTCTCTTGACGGATGAAACGGTGCGACGACTAGTCGATGTACAAGCCTCTACCCGCACCGCAGCGACGTTGCTCACGGCTGAGTTAAAGAATCCCACTGGCTATGGGCGGATTCTGCGAGACAACCATGGCCGGCTCCGCCGCATTGTCGAGGAAGTTGAGGCGACGGAAAAAGAGAAACTGGTCAATGAGATCAATGCAGGGGTCTACTGCTTTCGTGGGTCGGTCCTCTTCGAGGCCCTCAAGTACGTGAAAGTTTCCCGGGTGAAGAGGGAGTCTTTCCTACCAGAGGTGATGCAGATCTTCATCGAACAGGAACAGCCGATTTACACCCTGCTTGTGCCAGACTCCACTGAGGCACTCGGCGTCAACACCCGGATTGAGTTGGCTGAGGCAGCGGCGTTCCTGCGCCAGCGGGTACAGCGGCGTCTGATGGAGGCCGGCGTGACGCTGCTCGACCCGCAGGCCACGTATATCGATGACACCGTGACAATCGGCCCCGACACGGTGATCTACCCGGGTGTCACCCTTCAGGGGGCGACGACAGTCGGGGCCGGGTGTGTCATTTACCCCCACTGTCGGATTCAGGACTCCCACCTGGCCGATGGCATCACGATCCTGGACGGCTCCGTCATCCTCTGTAGTGACGTCGCCGAGGGCTGCGTGATCGGACCGTACGCGCATCTCAGGCCGCAGAGCCGCCTCAAGGCGAAGGCCAAGGTCGGCAACTTCTGCGAAGTGAAGAAGGCAGTGATCGGCGAGGGCTCCAAGGTTCCGCACCTGAGCTATATCGGGGATGCCACCCTCGGCGCCAAAGTCAACATCGGGGCGGGGACCATTACGTGCAACTTCGATGGCTTTGCCAAGCATCCCACGGTCATTGAGGACGAGGTCTTCGTCGGGAGCAACACGAACCTCGTGGCCCCGGTCACCGTGGGCAAGGGGGCCATCATCGCCGCCGGCTCCACCATCACCGAGGCGGTCCCCCCCGACGCCGTGGCCTTTGGCCGCGCCCCCCAGGTCAACAAGGAAGGCCGGGCGGCGACGATGCGGCAGAAGCAGCAACAAGAGAAAGGTGAGGGTCGAGAGTCTAGAGACGAGAGTCAAGAGTCAAGAGATGGGAACTAACTGTCCCCAGTCCGCAGCCTCCCGTCCCCGGTCTTGAGCCCCCCGTCCCCCGTTTCCGGAGCGTCGATCCATTGAGTCGCGGAGCAATACAAAGGCAATCAGTTGAAGGCTCCCTACGGACACCGGCCATAGCCGAGGCAAGCCGGTTCTGCTTCCGACTCATAGCAGGGTTGATCGCAGTAGCCCTCGTGTGGGTTGCCTTCGCCTGGGTTGTGGTTCCAGTTGTCATTGAGAGCGCCTATCGTGGAGAAAATCTTCCATTCCTCAACGCCTTCATTTCCGGACAGGCGATACATCCGGTAGAGTATTATCTTTCGGTTTGGGAAGACATTAGTTGGCGTGTCTTCGGCGTACTGCTCGTGCTTGGCCTGATTCCGCTCCCCCTGGTGGGAACGGGCCCGGCGGTTCAAAACTACTTAGAGACCAGGTATAGCAACGCGTCAACGCTCATACCTGCAGTAACGAACACAATTCTCGCCGTCGTCGGATTTATGCTCGTATTCTACCTCTACTACCTTCACCCGGTCGGTTACGTCTACCTCATTAGCGAAGACTACTGGGGCGAATACGCCAGCTTCGTCAGTTGGGCCATGGCTTCGTGTTTCTTGGCCTGGTTGCTCTTCAAAAATCCAGGCTTTCGGAAACCTGGGTTCGTCCTTCTCGCTCTCGGTACGTTCTTTGTCGCAATGGAGGAGATCAGCTGGGGTCAAAGAATCGTAGGATTGAGTTCCCCGACGTGGTTTGCAAAATACAACCTTCAAGGGGAAACCAACCTCCATAACTTAGGCGGCTTTCCAGAATACTCTCTGCTTGGATTCGCTCTACTCGTGTGGAGCATCCTTCTGGCCCTTTTGGCAAGAAAATGGAGGCGGCTCCGGCAATGGTGCGACAAGTTCGGGATACCCATCGTTCACATCCACTTGTGGCCTCTGTTCTTGCTTGCCATTTTATATCTCATTTACCAACCGATGATTCGATACGATGAAATGGCAGAGCTCTTTCTGGGCTTTGCGATGGCGGCCCTATCGCTGGATCTTGTCCTCACAATGAGACGAGGGGCGAAAGTCGAAGGGATCCAGGCTACCGCAGCCGCGGCAGGCATGATGGTGACCCTGGGTATACTCACGGCATTTCTCGTTCAGTTCTACAGTTGGCCGGAAGGACTGAAATATGAGCTGCACTCGTTCGCCGCAACCCGCTTTCCAAATGTGGGGATGTATCGACAATCCGAAATGGTCTTTGACTATATAGATCAACAGCCACAGTTCTTGATATCCGAAACACGTTTCCACCGGGGCCTTTTGCTGATGCAAAGGGGACAGCACAAAAAAGCTAGAGAGATCCTCGAGCTCTCCCTCGCCGAGCAAAGACAGGTTCAACAGAAATGGCCGGAGAGGCCGATACCCTATCGTATCGCTGGTCAGGTGCTCGCACTCCTCGGGCAAAGGGAAGAAGCACAAGCAGCATTTCTGGAAGCGATCCAAAAGGACGAGGCACGCCTCGAACGCGTCAAAGATGCCAGCGATGAGGCACGGATACGATGGTCCCTAGGAGAGACCTTTCTTGCGATGGGTAACTTTGTGGCGGCCGCAGAGCAATTGTCGATGGCCCGTGCGCTTGCCGATCCAAGCACACGGTTTTTGATAGACCAGTGGATACAGCGTACAGAGGCCCTTGCTGCGAGGTAACGGACGGATGCGATTTCCATATGTCCCATGCCGGCTTGTACGGGGGAAAAGATGGAAATAGGGATCATTGGAACGGGTCACGTGGGCTTGGTGACTGGGACGTGCCTGGCCGAGATCGGCCATCGCGTGGTCTGTGTGGACGATGATCGGAAGAAAGTCGCTACCCTTCGCGCCGGCGGCATGCCCTTTTACGAGTCTCATCTTGAGGCGCTGCTCCGCCGCAATCGCGCTGCGGGGCGGCTGAGCTTTGCCGAACGTTTAGAAGAGGGGATTGGTCAGGCGGAGGTCATCTTCATATGTGTCGGGACCCCGGCGCTGCCCAATGGGGAAGCGGATCTTTCGGCGGTCGAGCAAGTCGCCCGACGGATCGCAGAAAGCGTGACCGGGTATAGGCTCGTCGTGGAGAAGAGCACTGTTCCGGTCCAGACGGGTCGATGGATCGAACGCACGCTCGCCATGTACAACGGGGGCCTGGCCAAGTGTGACGTCGCCTCGAACCCCGAGTTCCTCCGCGAAGGTTCAGCCGTTCATGACTTTCTGCATCCGGACCGGATCGTTGTCGGCGTGGGGAATGCCCGGGTACAGGGGCTACTGCGGGCCCTATACGCCCCCATCGTTGATGGCACCTTTTCCTGCCCGATCCATCACCCCTGCGTCAGGCGCCAGCCGGTCCCGTTTTTGGTCACGAACATTGAAAGTGCTGAATTGATCAAGCACGCGTCAAACGCCTTTCTCGCCATGAAGATCTCCTTCATCAACGCCCTCGCGGACCTCTGCGAACGGGCCGGTGCAGATGTGACGGCGGTGGCCGAGGGGGTCGGGCTCGATCGCCGGATCGGCAAAAGCTTTCTCAACGCCGGCATCGGGTTCGGGGGGTCTTGCTTTCCAAAGGACCTCCAGGCCTTCGTGAAGATCGCCGAGAAGCTCGGGTACGATTTCGCCTTGCTGAGGGAAGTGGAACGGATCAATCAAGGCCGGGCAGCACTCGCCGTCCAGAAGCTGAGAGACCACCTTTGGCTCCTCAAAGGGAAGCGGATCGGGGTTTGGGGTCTCTCCTACAAGCCGGACACGGATGACATCCGGGAAGCCCCCGCCATCCGCATCATCCGGCTCCTCCAGCAGGAGGGGGCTGAGGTTCGGGCGTACGATCCAAAGGCCACGGAAAATGCCCGAGCCGAGCTTCAGGGTGTGGTCTTCTGTGGGGATCCCTACGAAGCGGCACAAGGGGCAGAGGCCCTGGTCCTGGCCACGGAGTGGGAGGAGTTCAAGGGGCTCGACCTGAGCAGGGTCAAAGCGCTGATGAAGTGGCCCCTTTTTCTCGATGGCCGGAATTTCTTCGACAAAGAGCCGATGCGCGAACTGGGCTTCGAATACCTCGGGATAGGACGGTGAGGATGCCGCGGACTGTCGTGACCGGAGGAGCTGGATTCCTCGGTTCCCATCTGGTGGACCGCCTGCTCCACGAGGGTCATGAGGTGATCTGCCTGGATAATCTGATCACCGCCGAGCTCGATCACATTGCCCATCTGTTTGGTCACCCGCGGTTTCGGTTCGTGAAGATGGACGTCACTGAGTACCTTTATGCGGATGGGCCAGTGCATAACGTGCTCCACTTGGCCTCGCCGGCGAGTCCCGTGGACTACCTCAAGTACCCGATCCAGACTCTCAAGGTCGGAGCCCTCGGTACTCACAAGGCCCTGGGCCTGGCCAAGGCCAAAGGGGCGCGTCTCCTGCTCGCCTCGACCTCCGAGATCTACGGCGACCCACAGGTCAACCCCCAGCCGGAGACGTACTGGGGGCACGTTAATCCCATTGGCCCCAGGGGGGTCTACGACGAGGCCAAGCGCTTCGCCGAGGCCATGACGATGGCGTACCACCTCTCTCACGGCCTCGAGACCCGCATCGCCCGGATCTTCAATACCTATGGCCCGCGCCAGCGGCTCGACGACGGTCGGGCGGTGGCGAACTTCATCGTCCAGGCCCTCCACAACCATCCTCTCACGGTCTATGGCGACGGCTCCCAGACCCGGAGTTTCTGCTATGTGTCGGACCTCATCGAGGGGCTCCTCCGCCTCCTCGATTCCTCCGTCACCGAGCCGGTGAACCTCGGGAATCCGAACGAGATGACCATCCTAGAGCTTGCCCACCTCGTCAAGGAGCTCGTCGGCAGCGACAGCCCTATTGAGTTTCGGCCTCTGCCGCAGGACGATCCGAAGGTCCGGAGGCCGGATATCACGCGGGCCAAGGTGCACCTCGGCTGGGAGCCCCGGATTACCCTCCGGACGGGGCTTGAGGCGACGATTGCTGATTTCCGCAGACGTATGGGGGGGCAGAGCAGACTCGTGATCCCGGCGATTTCCGCGGGGCTGGCGGGTACATGAGCAACATCAGTTACCGCGCGAAGCTCGTCAGGGCAAATTGATGATCGTTTCTTCTGGAGAAAATGACGGCGATTCCATGAGAATGACGAAAAACGACGTGAAAGACGATCTAAGGTCTGTCCATCTACCAGAAATCATTGTTTCGTCAGTACCTGATAGAAACTACCTGCGGCGGCGGATTATAGCCATCTTCTGGTTTGTAGCTGTAGTCCTGGGTCTTCTTCATATGTGGGCTGCCCGTCATGCCATGAACTCGGACGGAGTCGTTTATCTCGACATGGGTGATGCGTACTTACGGGGCGACTGGAAGATGGCTATCAATGCCAGTTGGAGCCCGTTGTATTCCTGGCTCTTAGGTCTGGCCATGTTTGTGCTACGACCGTCCTCGTATTGGCAATTCTCTGTAGTACATCTTGTAAATTTTCTTATCTACCTGATCGCGCTGGGCTCTTTCCACTTCTTTTTGCACGAAGTGATTCGTTACAATCAGAGCGTCGGGTCTTCTGGAAAAGGATGTGTGACTTTGCCCGAATGGGCGTGGCTGGTACTGGGTTATACCCTGTTCGTTTGGTCCTCCCTGAAGTTGATTACTATCTCGGTGGTGGGTCCCGACATGGGTCTTGCGGCGTTTGTGTATTTGGCTGCCGGGATGGTACTGCGCATCCACACGGGGTCTGCGAGTTGGCCGATGTTTGTCCTTTTGGGGTTGGTCCTGGGATTGGGCTATCTGGCGAAGACACCTCTGTTCCCCCTGGCCTTCGTGTTTCTGGGAGTCAGCCTGTTCGCGGTCGGCAATCTCCGCAAAGCAGTGCCCCGTGTGCTGGTCGCATTGCTCGTCTTCCTATCGCTAGCAGGCCCATTCATCGTCGCAATTTCCGTGGCCAAAGGGCGCCTGACGATTGGTGATAGCGGAAGATTAAATTACGCATGGTTTGTCAGTGGAGTTACACACAGACACTGGCAAGGCGGGCCCACTGGCAGCGGTACACCTAGGCATCCTGTGAGAAAGGTTTTCGATGAGCCGGCCATGTATGAGTTCGGAACCCCGATTGGCGGGACATATCCGCCGCACTACGATTCATCTTACTGGTATGAAGGGGTGGTTCCCCGCTTTGATCTGCAGGGGCAGATGAGGGTCTTAGCATTGAGTGGCCAAGTGTACTACGATCTCTTCTTCGAATCGCAGGGAGTGCTAATTGTGGGCCTCCTCATACTCTTGTTTATGGGTCGCCGACGGTGGGGGTGCGTGCAGGATATCGCAGCACACTGGAGCTTACTGATTCCGGCAATCGCAGCGCTGGGTATGTATTCGCTAGTACACGTAGAGCCGAGATATGTGGCCGCGTTTGTTGTGCTTTTTTGGGCGGGACTCTTCTCCGGCGTGGCCCTGCCTGAGTCCCCGGACTCGAGTAGACTGGTAGCCTGGGTGACCATTGCCATGGTGACGACGATGATGATTGCCATTGGCGGTATCACCGTGCGAAAAGCTTACTCTGCGTATCGCGACCTGATGGAGGGGGAAGATGCTTCGGCTCATGTGCACTGGCAGGTTGCTGACGGCTTGAACCGCCTGGGAGTTCAACCGGGAGACAGGGTGGCAGTAATTGGATGGGGGAGTTGGATGTCTCCTTGGGCTCGACTGGCCCGGGTCCAGATCGTTGCAGAGATTCCCCACGCCGGAAGATTTCAAGAAGGAGACAAATTTTGGACCGCGGACCATTCGGTTAAGTCCGAAGTGATCAATACACTAGCGAGAACTGGTGCAAAAGTCATCGTGGCACAAGTGCCGAGTTCTGCATCGACCAGCGGCTGGCAACGGATCGAGCATACAGAGTATTACGCCCATATCTTGCCGAGATAGGTGAAACACTCTTGCCCGGAAGATACTTGAAGAAAGGGCTCGAATTTCGAAATGAATGAAAGACGTGATGCGGAGGGTTCCAAGTTCTTGCAGAACACCAGGGAATTGTGGATTAGAGCTTTTCCCGCTTTGGTTTGCGTTGTCTACGGAGGTACTTGAGAACATCGTAAGGTGGTACAGGGCCTCTCGATACCTGTTGCAAGGGAGGCGGTTGTGGGGCGCGATGCGAAGTCTCAATGTTCTGTTAGTCTGATTCTCCCTGCGTACAACGAAGTCAAACGTATTGCCCAAACGATTGGAGAAGCAAGAGCGTATTTTGAGCAGCGCCGGTATCGCTTCGAAATCATTGTCTCCGCTGACGGTGACGATGGCACGCGTGAGTTGGTGGCGGAGATGGCCAGGGCCGATCCGACGCTGAAAGTGATCGGCAGCGTCGCACGACGTGGCAAGGGTCATGGCATCCGCCAAGGGGTGGCGCTGGCGAAGGGCGAGGTCATCGGCTTTGCCGACGCCGATAACAAGACGCCGATTGACGAGTTTGACAAGTTCGAGCCGTGGCTACGCGGTGGCTACGAGGTCGTCATCGGCTCGCGCGCCCTGCGCGAATCGCGTATCGAGCAGGCCCAGCCGCTGTACCGGCGCCTGGGTTCGAAGGTTTTTCGCCTTTTTATACATGCAGTCGTAGGCCTGCATGACATTGTTGATACCCAGTGTGGCTTTAAATTCTTTCAACGCCGTGCCGCCCTGGATCTCTTCGGACGGCAGAGAATCGATGGCGGCATGTTTGACGTTGAGGTTCTCTATCTGGCCCAGCATGCGGGCTATCGGATCGCGCAAGTGCCGATCCGCTGGCGTTATGATGGCGATAGCCGTCTGGCGTTGCTGAGCGCCAACGTGCAGAACGTGATAGATATCTTTCGTATCCGCTTTGGGGATTCACAGCATTTGGCGCTGCTGCCGACTGTGGACGATGTCGAGACCAAGCCGTGACCCTGTTCAAGACCTGGCGTTTCTTATTGGGCTGCACAATTAGCCTGCTATGCCTGTGGTTCGCGTTTCGCAACGTGCCTCTGGGTGAGCTGGTCCGCGTGTTGGCAGGCGCCAACTTTCTTTTGCTGCTGGCGGCCATCGTTTCACAGTTGCTGGCGGTTGTTACTCGCGCTCGGCGCTGGCTAGTCCTGCTGGACAAGGAAGGAAAGTTTGCGGACTCCTTCTGGGCTCAGAGCGTGGGATTTCTGTTCACCAACGTTTTTCCCCTGCGCGCCGGCGAACCTGCACGTGTGCTCGTCATGGCCGACCGTTGTGGACTTCCAGTCATGCAGGTGACGGCCTCAGCAATCGTAGAGCGGTTGCTGGATGTCGCGACCAACGTGCTCGTGCTGATCCTGGTGTTGCCGTGGATGCAGGTACCCACCCTGATGAACCGGATTGGTGTGTCATTCGGGGTTCTGGTCTTGATGGGGCTGGGGATTTTACTGCTGGTGGTACGTTTCAGCGACTACAGCGAGAGGCTCTTACAATCTGTCTGCACACGTTTGCCATTGCTGCCGGCAGAAAAAGTCGTTGTGCGCTGGAAAGAACTCGTCAGCGGTTTCCTGCCTTTGACGCGCTGGCGGACCACCCTGCGAGCGGTCGGCTGGTCGCTGGTAACCTGGGGTTTCTCGGTCGCCATGTTCTGGAGCGTGCTCTGCGCCTTTCAGCCAGATGGTCGTCTTGTGGAGGCCGCCTTTATGATGGTGGCGTTGGCATTTGCCGTGGCCGTACCGTCGAGCCCAGGCTTCGTAGGCGTCTTCCAGTTAATCGGGCAGCAGGCGCTGGTCCTTCCATTTGGGGCCAAATACGATGCTGCCACCGCCCTGGCCATTACCCTGACAGCCCACCTGACGTACTACGTCCTCACCACAACCCTGGGCATCGTAGGCTTGTGGCGCTTGGGGGAATCACTTATGAATCTTGGGCGAGTGATCGCGGTGAGGCAACCAGCCCGGAAAGCACCGTTGGGTGAGGTTGTGCCGTAAATACTGGAGGTTCTGGTTTGCGTTACTTTGTAACAGGGGGAGTGGGCTTTATAGGCAGCACTCTGGTGGATCGCCTGTTGCAAGATGGCCACCACGAGGTGGTCGGGTACGATAACTTCCCCACTGGGCAGCCTGGGTTTCTGGTAGAGGCACAGCTGTCACCCCGCTTCCACCTGGTACGCGGCCATACCCTTGACCTGAATCGTTTGACGCAGGCTATGCGTGGTACCGACTGTATCTTCCATCTGGCTACGAATGCCGACATGCGCTCTAGCACGCACCACCCGCGTAAGAACGAAAAGTGCGCGCTAATCCAGCGATCTCAGGAGGCGAGCTAATCCATTAAGGGGTACATTTGATTGATGTGGAAAAATCTCTTTTCTTTGAGATCCTTGGGCGCCAGGGGACGCTGGATACGACCGGCTTGGGTGGGAAGCTATGGCACGGAGAGACTAACCTATTATCGCATGCTGCCGCAGATGGGGCCGCCGGAGATGACGATGTGGGAGTATCCGATGGCTGACACCTCCTGGGAGGTTGAATTCGCCGAGTTTGTCGAGGATATCCGCCTGGGACGCCAGCCGGCAGCCAGCCTGCGCGACGCCCGGGCGGCGTTGCAGGTCGTCGAGCGCATCTACAAGGTGTCAAGCATATGATCATCACCCGCAGTCCATTGCGTATCTCCCTGGGCGGAGGGGGAACTGATCTGCGCTCGTACTATTGCGAGCACAGTGGTTTCGTCATTGCAGCGGCCATAGATAAGTATGTCTATATCACGCTGCATCAAACCTTCGTGCAAGAGTTGATCCTCAAGTACTCCAAGATGGAGCGGGTTCGGTACGTGGACGAAGTGCAGCATCCCCTTATTCGCGAAGCGCTGAGATTGACAGGGATCGGAGCACCCCATCTGGAAATTACCAGCATGGCCGACATCCCGGCCGGCACAGGCCTGGGCTCCTCGGGGAGCTTTACGACTGCGCTGCTAAAGGCCCTGCACGCCCTGAACAAGAACCTCATCCATCCGCAAGAGCTGGCCGAGCAGGCCTGCCACATTGAAATTGATCTGCTCAAAGAGCCGGTCGGCAAGCAAGATCAATATATTGCCGCCTATGGCGGGATCACCTGTTTCCGCTTCCTGCCCAACCATGAGGTAGGGGCGTGGCCGCTCAAGATTGATACAGACACACTCTACAATCTGGAGGACAACCTCCTATTGTTCTTTACCGGCTACTCGCGGTCCGCCTCGGAAATTCTTAGAGAACAGCATGTCAGGAGCAAGCAGAACGATCGGGAGATGATTGCCAATCTCCATTTTATCAAAGAACTTGGTCGGGAGAGCAAAGAGGCACTGGAAGCTGGTGGCTTGGAACGGTTTGCCGAACTGATGAATGTGCATTGGGAGCATAAGAAGGAGCGTTCCGCGATTATGAGCAATGACCAGATCAACCAGTGGTACGAGTTGGCCCGTCAGAATGGTGCCTTGGGCGGGAAGTTGATCGGGGCAGGTGGAGGCGGCTTCTTGATGTTCTATGCTGAAGATAAAGTGCGCCTACGACGGGCTATGCGGGAGGCAGGCTTGCAGGAGGTGCGTTTTCGTTTCGATTTTGAAGGCACAAAGATCGTGGTTTAGTCATGAGCACAGGGATGTTGCCGGTTGCGATTTTGGCGGGAGGCCCAGCGATGCGGCTGCGGCCTCTGACGGAGACCATTCCCAAGGCCCTGGTCGATGTGAATGGGGAACCGTTTATCGCCCACCAACTGCGCCTGTTGCGTATCAATGGCATTGAGCGGGTGATCGTCTGCGCCGGATACCTGGGGGAGATGATCCAGGAGTGGGTAGGGGATGGCGCCCGCTTTGGTCTGCATATCGGGTTTGCCTTTGATGGCCTGCGATTGCAGGGCACCGCCGGGGCAATCAAGCAAGCGTTGCCTGCACTCGGGCATGCGTTTTTCGTGTTGTATGGAGACTCCTACTTGCCTTGTGATTATCGCGCGGTGCAGACTGCGTTCGAGCAGAGCGGCAGGCAAGCATTGATGACGCTCTTTCACAACCAGGGGCGCTGGGATAAGAGCAACGTCGAATATGTCGATGGGCGTATTGTGGCGTACGATAAGTGTAATCCGACGCCCGGCATGCGACATATCGACTATGGGCTGGGCGTCTTTAAACACTCTGCTCTTGCCATTGCGCCAGATCACCAACCCTATGATTTGGCAGTGTTGTATCAAGAGCTGCTTAAGAAGGGTGAACTCGCCGCCTATGAGGTGAGTCAGCGTTTTTACGAGATCGGGTCGTTTGCCGGCCTTGAGGAAATCCGACGTTACCTAGCCCCGCAAACTTCCCTGAGAAAGAAGCACCCCATGAGTTTCACACAGCAGTATCTCGCTGAGGCTGCCGAGATCATTCACCAATTGGATACGGATGCCATAGACCAGATCGTTGCCCTACTGGCCGAAACGCGTGCACGCGGAGGACGGTTGTTTATTCTGGGGGTCGGTGGAAGTGCAGCCAATGCCTCGCACGCGGTAAACGATTTTCGCAAGATCGTGGGCCTGGAAGCCTATACTCCACTCGATAACGTCTCTGAGTTGACCGCGCGGACGAATGATGAGGGTTGGGCGAGCGTATTCGAAGCATGGCTGCGTGTGAGTCGGCTGCGGGTGGACGATCTGGTGTTGGTGTTCTCGGTGGGAGGTGGCAGCGTCGAGAAAAACGTCAGTCCTAACCTGGTGGCGGCGTTGAAGTACGCGAAGAGTGTCGGAGCGCGTGTTATCGGGGTGGTCGGACGAGACGGCGGTTATACGGCGCAGGTTGCGGATGCCTGTGTCATTATACCAACGGTCAACCCTGCCTATGTGACCCCTCACATGGAAGCCTTTCAGGCCGTAATCTGGCACCTGCTTGTGTCACATCCCGAGCTCAAAGCGGCGCAGACGAAGTGGGAATCTGTGCGGTGACAGATCAACGGCGTCGAGCTGTTTTCCTCGACCGCGACGGTGTTCTGAATCGTGCCATCGTACACAATGGCAAACCGTACCCACCTGCTACGCTCGCGGAGTTCGAAATCCCGCCGGACGCGCCAGACGCGCTGGCTTCCCTCAAGGCCGCCGGTTTTCTCCTGATCGGCGTCACTAATCAACCAGACGTTGCACGCGGGACCCAACGACGAGAGGTCGTGGAAGCGATCAATGCGGCGCTGCTGGCAGCCCTGCCATTGTCAGAGATTTTAGTGTGTTACCATGACGATCGGGATGGTTGTTCCTGTCGCAAGCCACAACCTGGCCTCTTGCTCCAGGCGGCGACCGGATACACCATCGCATTGTCCGCCAGCTTCATGATTGGAGACCGCTGGAGTGATGTGGAGGCTGGCTACCGCGCCGGGTGCAGGACCGTCTTACTCGATTGTGACTATAGGGGAAGAAGAGTGAAGCGCCCACCGGACTGCACGGTGCACTCGCTGTCCGAGGCAGCCGCGTGGATTTTGAATCAACCCAGCACGGCCAAAGGAAGACGGGGATGAAGACGTTATCGACACTGAAGGTGAAAATCTTCGCCGATGGCGCGGATAAAGCCGGGATGCTGGAGATGTACCGCAACCCGCTGATCAAAGGGTTTACCACCAATCCGACGTTGATGCGGAAGGCGGGAGTAACGGACTATCAGGCGTTTGCGCTTGATATCCTGCGCGCGATCCACGACCGCCCCATCTCTTTCGAGGTCTTCTCAGACGACTTTGCCGAGATGGAGCGCCAGGCGCGTAAGATCGCCACCTGGGGGGAGAACGTCTATGTCAAGATTCCGGTGACGAACACCTGGGGCGGGTCGTCGGCAGGGTTGGTCCACGATCTTGCTCAGGCAGGGGTGAAGCTGAATGTGACCGCATTGCTGACATTAGATCAGGTGCGTGATGTGAGCGCTGCGCTGGCCGAGGGACCTGCCGCCTATGTGTCGGTTTTTGCCGGACGGGTGGCCGACACGGGTCGCGATCCAGTGTCTCTGATGGCGGCGGCGGTCGAACTGGTGCGGATGTACCCCAACATTCAACTGATCTGGGCCAGCCCGCGCGAACTCTTCAATATCTTTCAGGCAGACGCCATCGGCTGTCATATTATCACTGCGACCAATGACATTCTGAAGAAGCTGGATCTGGTGGGCAGGGATCTGCAGGAATACTCGCTGGACACTGTCAAGATGTTTTACGAGGACGCCGTGAAGGTTGGCTATGTGCTGTAGAGACGGCATAGCCCGAGCTACCGCACAGGCGTGTGATAGCTGTGCGCAGAAGAAGATGGACGTTACGGATGGTTCTGGCACCTAAGACAGTTGATCTCCCTTAAGTCGCTGGCAGTGAAACCCTCCAGCGATCGAAAGTCATATCACTTCTTCCGACCTTGCTCTGCCGGCTGTACTTAGCACAATGCACGTGGACGGAAACCTGGTGAGTCTCGTTTGGCACAGGGCCAGGGAAGAAACTGCCTGGGACCCGGCAGCCTGATGGGTAGCAAACGCCTCACTCTTAAAGCCGAAACCCGCAATCCCAAATTCGAAATCCTGAGGAGTTTACAGTAGTGCGAGACATAAGCATTCCCACTGTTGTGATCGAGCCCCGAAGGCGCCTCTTCCACATGGATCTCGGGGCCGTATGGCAATACCGCGAGCTGCTTTATTTCTTGGTGTGGCGGGACGTGAAGGTTCGCTACAAGCAGACGGTGATCGGTGCCGGCTGGGTCATCCTCCAACCGTTGCTCACCATGATGATCTTCACCGTCATCTTCAGCTATCTAGCCAAGATCCCCTCGGACGGGGTGCCGTATCCCATCTTTGCCTACACGGCCCTGCTGCCGTGGACCTATTTCAGCCAGGCCCTCAGCCGTGGAGGGGGAGGCCTGGTGGGTAGCGCGAACTTGATCAGCAAGGTCTACTTTCCGCGGCTGATCATTCCTTTGGCTTCCATCGTGACCCCTCTCGTCGATTTCGGGTTGTCCTTCGTGATCCTGGTGGGCTTGACGGTCTGGTACGGTATCACTCCCACCTGGGCCGTATTGGCTCTGCCCCTCTTCCTGCTCGTGGCCTTCATGACGGCCTTGGCGGTGGGTCTGTTTCTCTCGGCCCTGAACGTCAAGTACCGGGATGTGGGCTATATCATCCCCTTCGTGACCCAATTCTGGATGTACGCCTCGCCGGTTATCTACCCGGTCAGCCTGGTCCCGGAAAAATGGCGACTGTTGTACAGCCTGAACCCCATGGTCGGCGTCATCGAGGGCTTTCGCTGGGCGATGCTAGGAACCCAGAGCCCGGATTTCGGGGTGATGGCGGTTGGCGCCGTCGTCGTACTGGCATTACTGTTCGCGGGGATCGTTTACTTCAAGCAGATGGAACGTACCTTTGCCGACATCATTTGAATTTCGAATTGCGAATTTCGAATTTGGAATTGTCAAGAAGCGGCCGTGGATAAGGCTGAGCTAGAGAGACGGACAAAAGCATTTGCATTGAAGGTGGTCGCATTTGTGGCTGGGCTATCCCCGGATAAAGTGACTCACACATTGGGAACACAATTGTTGAAGTCGGGAACGTCGGTTGGGGCTAATTATCGTGAGGCCAATAGGGCCCAGTCCAAGAGTGACTTTATCCACAAGATCGCCATCGTCGAAAAGGAGGCAGCAGAAACACAGTATTGGTTAGAGCTCCTCAGCGAGTCCAACATTGGCAGGCCTGAAGACCGGCGGCGGCTGCTCGAGGAGTCGCCCGAGTTGCTTGCGATATTTACAAGCATCGGGAAAACATCCAAGTTTCGCCGGAGCTGAATCTTGCACTATTTAACCCGAAATCCAAAAGTGGAAATTAACAATTCGCACCTAAATTCGAAATTCGAAATTCGCAATTCGAAATCGGAGCTCCCGTGAGCCAGATTGCCATTCGCGTCGAAAATCTTTCGAAACAATACAAGATCGGGATCAGGCGCCACGACCGCCTCAAGGACCTGCTCACTTCTGGCCTCACTGGCCTCTTCTGCCACTCCCGGTCTCCGGTCTCCGGTCCTAGCTCGTCCCGGTCCCCCGTCTCCGGTCTCCCGTCTTCCGAGTATATTTGGGCCCTCAAGGACGTCTCCTTCACCGTCAAACAGGGCGAAACGCTGGGTATCATCGGACCTAACGGGGCCGGCAAGAGTACGCTGCTCAAGATCCTCTCACGCATCACCGAGCCAACCGCTGGACGGGCCGAGATATACGGCAGGGTGGGGAGCTTGCTGGAGGTAGGTACGGGTTTCGATCGAGAGCTGACCGGCCGCGAGAACGTGTACCTGAATGGCGCCATCCTGGGGATGAGGAACGCCGAGATCGATCGGAAATTCGATGAAATCGTGGATTTCTCCGGGGTAGAGAAGTTTATTGACACGCCGGTGAAACACTACTCCAGCGGCATGTATGTGCGTCTCGCCTTCGCCGTGGCTGCGCACCTGGAGCCGGAGATCTTGATCGTAGATGAGGTGCTGGCGGTCGGGGATGCGCAGTTTCAGAAGAAGTGTCTGGGCAAGATGGGGGATGTGGCCAAACAAGGACGGACCGTGTTGTTTGTGAGTCATAATATGGGGGCAGTGCGTAATCTTTGCTCGCGTGCCCTCCTTCTTCGGGAAGGCCACATTCAATTGTCAGGAACAACGGATGATGCTATTCAGGAATACCTGATCACCACTTATTCTGATAACGGAGCGCCCTATGCAGACTTGACTGAACGACAAGATAGGTTTGGAAGTGGGAATGTGCGTGTGGTGACATTTGAGGCCAGGGCTTGCGCAGATCGCTTCAGCCCTCCGCGTACTGGCGGTGATACTGAATTCATCGTCGGCTATAGCGCCAGAGAAGAACAACCGCTGTTACATTTGTATGTCGGAATCACAGTGACAGACACTCAGGGTGTTAATTTGATCTCCTTCAGCACAGGCATGACAAATTCCAATTTCCGGCACTCCGCCCCAAGAGGGCAAGTCATTTGCAGAATTAAGAATTTACCCTTGATTCCCGGCGTGTATTGGGCCGATGTCTCTATTAAGGATGCTCAAGGACAAGCTGACTATGTAAGCCGCGCGGCAAGGATTACCGTCATTGACGGCGGTGATAGCGGCTTTACAGATTTGCCCAAGTCCAAGTGGGGTAGCGTGATCGCTCCGCACGCGTGGGAACTAATTCCCCACAAGAATCCTGCTGAGGATTTCTCTGCGTCCGGATTCAACAGAGCTGATGAGGATGAAGATAGCTGAGAGTCTGCGATAAGCAGACAGCAAAGAGATTGGCTAGTCTAGGTAATCAAGCAAAAATTCCTAGGGTTATGAGAAGACAATTCTACGACCTCCCATATATCTCTCTTATATATAGTAAACTCGCAATCTTGCCAGGCGTAGTTACAGCTGCACACTGGGTCAAATCCCTTTTGCTGAGGAATGTCCCGGTTTTCTTACGCTGTGGTGTTACTGTCCGAGCAGACCTGCGGCACCCGGAATGGGCTAAAGTCGCTGGCCGAGGCTATCACGAGCTGGGAACTGAGCGCTTCCTGGTTGACTACCTTCAGCCCGGCGATGTGGTTATAGACGTTGGCGCCCATATAGGCATGCTTACCGCCGTTGCTAGCAAATTGGTGGGGACATCTGGCAAGGTCTATGCCTTTGAAGTAGACGCAATAAACTTCGATGAATTGATTCGCACTATCCGACGCAATCACTTACGCAACGTCAAAGCTGAGAATATTGGACTAAGTGATCGGTCAGGAGTCTTCGAGTTTGTGAGACCTAAAGATTCGTGGGGCTCATTTATGCTGAGCCACAATGACACGTTTTCTCGATCCCAAAATCAATCTGCTCTTTCTAAGATCTTTGGTTGCAGGGAAAAAGAAAGTTATACTCGCCCAGCCATAACGATTGATGAATATATCCACGCCAAAGCGATGAATCGGTGCAACTTGATAAAGATAGATGTGGATGGCCCTGAACTCGCCATCCTAAATGGCGCCGCAAACAGCCTTGCTCGCTACCGTCCAGCACTTATCGTCGAAGCTTCCATGTTCAATCTGGACCATGGTGTTTCTTTTGATGATATGTTTAGCTTCTTGACCGAGCAGGACTATAGTTTGTTTGCGGCTGTGCATACTGAGGATAATGTGGTAAGTATTCGCACGCCAACTGATCTGCCGGTAGATATCTTACACGACACTCGCTCAGTCAATTTGTTCTGTTTGCCACTTGATGTTCATAAGCAACGCTGGCGCAATCTCTGGTTTCCAGCGGGGTGAACGCATCGTGTACCAGTGTGAACTCGATCGTGGAGGTAAGGCTCGCTGCGCGAGTTCGACAGAAGCAGGAATATGGCAGTGATGGTCCTGTAGGCGGAGGCCACGCAAATGAAATATCTCTTGACAGGTGGTGCAGGATTTATCGGATCGCACCTTGCGGATAGCCTTTTAGACAGGGGCGATGAAGTTCGTATTATTGATGACTTATCGACCGGGCGAATAGAGAACATCCGACATTTGAAAGGACGAAGCGGCCTTGGATATGTCATCGACACGATCTTTAACCGGCCACTTACTGCAGAATTGGTGGATGAAGCCGATGTTGTTCTTCACCTTGCCGCGGCGGTTGGGGTCCGACTTATTGTTGAAAGCCCAGTGCGTACGATAGAGACCAACATTAAGGGGACCGAGATTGTTGTTGAACTCGCCGCGAAAAAGAAGAAACCGGTAGTAATATTCTCAACCTCCGAGGTCTATGGAAAGTCAAATTGCGCACGTTTCTCCGAGACCGACGATCTCATCCTAGGGCCGACGTCCAGAGCAAGGTGGAGCTACGCAGCATCCAAGATCGTCGACGAGTTCCTCGGCCTTGCCTATTACAAAGAGAAGCACCTCCCGGTAATTGTAATCCGCCTTTTCAATACGGTAGGCCCAAGACAGACCGGTCGGTACGGCATGGTTATCCCGCGCTTCGTGCAACAGGCATTGAACGGCGAGCCTATTACCGTATTCGGAGATGGGAAACAGACGCGGACATTTACCCACGTCAAGGATGCGGTTGGCGCGATCTTGAACCTGGTGGAACAACCTGGCGCTATAGGACAAATTTTCAATATCGGAGGGAAGCAAGAAATCCCAATCGAAGACCTAGCCCGCCTTGTGAAGGAGCTTCTTAACAGCCCATCCCCCATTGTTTATATTCCTTATGCGGACGCTTATGAGGAAGGGTTCGAGGATATGCACAGACGCGTCCCGGACATCAGCAAACTTGAGGGACTCATTGGGTATCGGCCAGCCTTAAGCCTGGCAGATATCATCAGGGATGTAGCCGAGTATGAAAAGACTCGAAATCGCCAGATAGGAAACTGGAGGGACTAATGAGGTTCGGAAGCAATCCTCACACGTTAGAAGCAGTACCTCCTTACACCCCCAAAGATGTTACGCTGGCGGTCCTAGTGTACATCCCTCACTTAACAGGCTATTTTGAGCACAAGTTCGATATCCTCAAGATAAGCATCGCAAGCATACTGAAGCACACAGATGTTCCGTATGACCTTCTTGTTTTCGACAATGGTAGCTGTTCCGAGGTCATTCAGTATCTGCTCGATCTGCGCGAGAGCGGTGTCGTTCAGTATCTGATTCTATCAAAGACAAATCTGGGCGTTTTGGGGGCTTACAATGTCATTTTCTCAGCAGCTCCTGGGCGGTATATCGCTTATTCAGATGATGATATTCTCTTCTATCCCGGTTGGCTTCGAGAGGAGCTGCATATCCTCGATACGTTTCCACGCGTCGGAATGGTAAGCGGTCTGCCAACGTGGCAGAATTTTTCCAAGTATACGAGAAGCACCTTAGAAGTTGCCGGTGTTGATCCCTCAATTACTGTGGAGCGGTCAAAGGGCTGGCCACGCGATTGGGTCGAGGATTACTGCGAGAGCATTGGATGGGATGTCGAAGGATTCATCAGTATGTGCAAAGACAGGGATATTGTGAAGCTAAATCGTGATGGTGTCTCGGCTTTCGGCACATCCACACACTGCCAATTCGTCACGACAAAGTCTGCAGTTTCCTCAATACTTCCTATCGATCCAGGTGGGAAGACCATTGCCAATGTAGCGGAGTTCGACAAGAAATTGGACAGTGCCGAATTTATGAGACTTTCAACTGTACGGCCGTATGTACAACACATGGGTAATACTGTGTCGATGCGCGTTAGACTGCTTGTTGCGCAGTATGGACTTAATAGCGTCTTGCCAGAGGTTCGAAAACCTACCATTCTATCTCCTGCTGTTGCCTGGCTACTCAGGCGGACAAAGGTCCGTAACCTCCTTCGGCGCGTTTATGGCAAGACATTTAAGTGGATGACAATTGCCGAAGGTAAGTGGGGAGAATCCAGGAAATGAATACAGCCGTGCTGTGCATCGGCGGGCGTCAGTTGAGCTCTAGTAGACCGTGCCTTATTATGGCCGAAGTCACCCAGGCGCATAATGGCAGCCTGGGCATGGCCCATGCATTCATCGACGTCATTGGGGACGCTGGAGCTGACGTGGTCAAATTTAGACTCACATCGCTGGGGCCGACAATTCCGCTAGGTGAACCCTCTAGACTACCTGCTTAGTAGTCAACGACTGAGCAGATAGCCTTCTTCACCCATATACGGATGCACATTTGCGTATTCTAATAGCAGGCGTAGGCTCAATTGGGCGTCGGCATTTGCTCAACCTACGGCAATTAGGGATGAGCGATATCGTGCTCTACCGGACTCGTCCTGATCGGCTCAAGGAGGCACCAGACTTGGCCGTCTTTACAGACCTTAGAGATGCGCTAGGGGTGAAGCCGGACATCGTCATCGTGAGTAACCCAACGGCTCAGCATCTGGAAGTAGCCCTACCTGCTGCGCAGGCTGGATGCAACCTCTTTATCGAAAAGCCGCTGTCCCATTCTTGGGATGGAGTGGAAGAGATGCTGTCGATGGTCCGGAAGAACAATCTATTGACTCTAGTGGGTTTTGACTTACGGTTCGACCCCGGACTATGCAAGGTAAAATCGATCCTTGACGTGGGTTCTATTGGACGTGTGGTAGCGATCCAAGCCCAAGTAGGACAATACTTACCCGATTGGAAACCATCGGAGGATTACCGGAAAGGGATAAGTGCGCATATTAAAACAGGGGGAGGGGTAATTTTCGACTTGATCCATGAGTTGGACTACGTGAGTTGGCTGATTGGACCGGTCCATGCCGTTGCTTGTTTTGCCGATAAAGTCAGTGGATTGGAAATTGAGACAGAAGACACGGCCGCAATATTGTTAAGGTTTGAAAATGGAGCCATCGGTACAGTACACCTGGATTATATTCAGCATATCCCCAGTCGTACCTGTCGCGTCATCGGCGAAGGAGGGACGATTTTCTGGGACTATTACGGCAAGAAGGTTTCGTGGTACGACGCAACCACGGCAGGAAAGCGTCGTTGGGAAGAGTTCGAGTACCCTGGCTATGAAAGGAACGATCGCTTTATAGCAGAAATGAAACATGTAATTGCGTGCGTGCGAGGGCAAGAACTGCCGAAAGTGGACGCGTTCGCAGGAAGCCAGGTTCTGAAGCTAGCACTGGCAGCCAAAGAATCTGCGTTGACGGGAAAGGTATCGGTAATGTCATGAAGGAAGGCGCGGTGATTGTTGGCGCCATTTGTGCCCGTGGAGGCTCGAAAGGGGTACGGCGAAAGAACTTGATCCCTCTTGGAGGCATACCCCTGATTGTGCATACGATCCGATGCGCACAAGCTTGCCCAGTTTTGCATCGAATTGTCGTATCTACTGATGATGAGGAGATTGCTGAGGTAGCAAAAAAACATGGGGCCGAAGTCCCCTTCATTCGGCCCGCTCATTTAGCCCAAGATGACTCGCCGAAATGGCAGGTCTTTCAGCACCTTGTGCAGACGATGGAACAGATGACCGGGCGGGCGGTCGACGTCCTCGTTGATCTGGACGCGGGCGTGCCACTCCGGCAGCCGTCCGACATCGTGCGTTGTGTGGACCAACTTCTCTCAGGCCAGGCTGAGGTAGTTGTAACTGCATACAAGGCCGAGCGAAACCCCTACTTCAACATGATTGAGTTAAATGCTGACGGCTTTGCAAAGATCGTTAAAGAGTCAGCCAAGCCAATTACCCGTCGGCAGGACGCGCCTCCGGTGTACAATCTGTCGCCTGCTGTGTATGCCATTCTTCGTGATGCCCTGTGGAAGCATGAGCACTGGTCGGAGGCAAGAGTGCAGATCCAGGTGATCCCTCGCGAACGCGCCATCGACATAGATAGTGAATTCGATTTTTTTCTAGTGGAGCATTTGATGCGACTGCAGGAGCTTAGGTAATGAAACCACACGGTGCGATGGGGACTGCCGATCTGTTCCGGCTCGATGGACAAGTAGCAATTATCACGGGTGCGGCCGGGCTACTGGGTGAGCAACATGCCATTGCGCTCAGCGACCTTGGAGCAACTGTCGTGTTGACAGACCTGAAGGGTGAGATATGCGACCAACGTGCCAGTCAGATTGCGGCGAAGAATCCAGTTCAAGCCGTAGGACTGCCCTGTGATGTCACACAAAAGGCTTCGTGGCAGGCGTTGCTAGAGCGCGTGTTGTCTCAGTTTGGTCGCGTGGATATTCTTGTCAACAATGCAGCCTTTACCACCCAGTCGCGTTCACCGAACTTCAACGCGCCTTTTGTGGATTTTCCGCTGGAAGACTGGCATCAAATTCTTGAAGTCAATCTCAGCGGAACCTTCCTAGGTTGCCAGGTTGTAGGCCGGCAGATGCTCGAACAGCACTCTGGCAGCATCATTAACATCGCGTCACTTTATGGTGTCGTCAGCCCGAATCATCGCTTGTACCCTGATACCGGAATTCATCAGCCGGTAGCCTACTCTGTCAGTAAGGCGGGTGTGGTCGCCCTGACGCGCTACCTGGCAACATTATGGGCAGACCAAGGAGTTCGTGTAAACTCGATTACCCCCGGGGGGGTGTACAATGGGCACCGTGATCCGTTTGTCAGCCGCTATGCCAGGCTGAGTCCAATCGGTCGGATGGCACACGAAGAGGAGATGCGAGGCGCTGTGGTATACCTTGCCTCATCTGCTTCCGCCTATTGCACAGGACACAACTTGGTGGTCGACGGAGGATGGACGGCATGGTAGAGCCCCTGTGATGGTCACCAGAAAACTTGAGTGTGTACTATCATTCCGCACGATCTTTTGCGATTGTGATGAAATGATACCACTTTCTGAGCAGGTATGGATAGATTGAGCAGCAGGCAAGACGAAGCTAAGACACCGAAAAACAAGCCGGTCGACCTAGGTGCTGAAACATCTTTCACAGAGCTACCGACTCGGATTTTCTTGGGAAACAGGCCGCATTATCTTGTGTGCGGGGAGACAGGTTATCAGCTCCTTTCCACCGTCTGCCCTCACCAAGGAGGTGAGGTTGCTAATGTAGGTTCGTATTTTGAGTGCTCACAACACGGCTGGCGCTTTGAACATGCCACAGGAAAGGGCATAAACAACACCGGAAAGTTGTCATCTGTCCCCGTGACCGTTCGGGAGGGGCATCTCTTTGCCGAGGTGTCCTTGCCTTCGGTACCGGCCGCTCCAATGGCACAAAGGATCAAGCGGCTAGATCAACTGACAATTCACTTGCGCGCACATGCTTGCCTCGAGATCGTGTATAAAGGGTTTTCGCTTCTTACGGATCCCTGGCTATGTGGTCCGGCTTTCCTTGGCTCTTGGACGCAATATCCCCCTCCTGTCGTAGATGTCTCCACATTGCGTCCGGATGCCATTGTGATTACGCACGAGCACTCAGACCATTTTCATGAACCCACCTTGAGAAAGTTTCAACGCAGGACGCCCATTTACGTGCCTGACTTTCCAAATCGTCGGCTTGTCGAGCGTCTGGCGGTGCTTGGGTTCCTAAACGTGTACCCCATGACTTTCGGCAAGATGTACGAGGTATCTGACAATTTTAAGCTTACGTGCTTCGAGCCTGGAAGTTTGTGGAACGATGCCATTGTTTTGGTGGAGATCGATGGCCTTCGTCTTCTCAATATCAATGACGCCGGCCTCAACCGGCGCATCGCGTCACTTGTCGCCCCTGTCGATGTCGTAGCATCCCAGTTCTCCATAGGAGCATCGGGCTATCCATTAACTTGGACGCACCTGACGGAGGCCGAGAAGGTTCACATTATGAAACGGGCCTGCCAAGGAATGCTTCAGATGCTGCGGGAGGCAATGGACCTGTACAAGGCGAAGTATTTGCTCCCTCTTGCCTCACACTTCGCACTCTGGCATCCCTCACACCGCGAGTACGTGTCGATGATGAGGACGAACACCCTGGACGACGTCGTACGGGGCTTTGAGGGAACCGGCATTCACGTGATCGATCTTTTGCCCGGAGAAAGCTGGGACATCGCGGTCGAGCGCATTGCGCGTCTTGGCATCTGTCGAGAGCATTTTTATGACCTTGCTTACAAGCTGCAATACCTGGAACGGTGCTTCGATATCCGTGTATTTGAGAAACACTACCCCGTCTCGGCAGACCTAAGCCCTGCCGGGGTGGAAGCATATTTTCTACGTTTGAATGAGACGCCAGAGATCGCGTTTTGTGAGGATGTGACTGTGAGACTGCGAGCCATTGGGGGAAATTGTGAAACGAGGGTAATTGACGTTTCGTTCACAATCGAAGCGGGAGAGCTTCGAATTTTGAAAGATTCTCCTTGCCTACCCAATCTAATGATTGAGATCCCCTACGGTATCCTCGCAAGTATCGTGAGTGAAAACATATCTTGGGATGAGGCACATATCGGCTACTGGTGTCGCTTTACAAGAAACCAGCAGACCTGCCACCACTGAGCCACAAGCCCATCGGAAAAGAGACTGTTATCGCAGACTTGATTGAGACTTATGGGGATCAAGCGGAACGGATTCTGCGGCGTTATGGACTATACTGTCTCGGGTGCCACCATTCTACCTACGACTCTATTGCACTGGGTGCGAGACAGCACGGCATCAACGAAGAACAGGTAAATTACCTCGTTCGAGAGCTAAACCAGATATTCCCAAGAACATAGACCGACCGTTCGGTGCTGCTACAAAGCGTGGGATGACAACGTGAGTACGATCTTCGTTTTCGACTTTTTGAAGCATTTGACGTTGCAGTCGTAGTCCCTGTAGGCGATCTCTACAAGGACATGGTATCCGGTGGGTTGCCGTGCCGCACTCAGGACCCTCGACCGCTTCCCTGATTAAACGTTCGAAATCCAGGGGCATGTAGAGGATGCCACCTGAAGTTCACCTTGGTCATCGTGCAATTGGTCCGAACCACCCGCCTTTGGTTATTGCCGAAATCGGTATCAATCACGAAGGCAACATTGAGAAGGCTATGCGCATGGTGGACGATGCGTATGCTGCCGGATGTGAGTGTGTGAAATTCCAGTGCCATATCATCGAAGACGAAATGATTCCGAACGACGTAGTTCCAGGCAATGCAAACGAGAGCATCTGGAATATTATGTCGCGGTGCGCGTTGTCCGAGGAAGAAGAAGTTCGGCTGAAGGAATCCGTCGAAGCGAAGGGTATGATCTATCTCTGTACCCCTTTTTCCCGAGCTGCTGCTGAACGATTACACCGTATAGAGGTTTGTGGGTACAAGATTGGGTCTGGAGAGTGCAACAATTATCCGCTGATCCGGCATATTGCATCGTATGGGAAACCCGTAATTCTGAGCACGGGGATGAACGACTTGTCAACCATTACCCCCTCAGTTGAAATCCTGCGGGAGGCCAACGTTCGATTTGTTCTGATGCATTGCACCTCGATCTATCCCACTCCGTACGACAAAGTCAGGCTGGGAGCATTGCAGGAATTGGCAAGGCACTTCCCGGACGCGGTAATTGGCCTGAGTGATCATTCGTTAGGAAATTACAGCTGCTTTGCCGCCGTAGCGTTGGGGGCGAGCGTTTTGGAGAAGCATTTCACCGCGGATAAGAGCTGGCCCGGGCCAGACGTTCCGATTTCGATTGGCCCGTCTGAATTGAGAGATCTAATTGAAGGGTCGCGGGCCATTTACATGGCTCTTGCGGGAACCAAAGACATTCTACCCGAGGAACAGCCGACCATTCACTTTGCGTATGCGTGCGCTGTGTCCACACGAGTCATTCAACCTGGAGAGGAGCTTACCAGAGATAACATCTGGGTCAAAAGACCGGGGACTGGCGAGATTAAGGCTGCTCATTTCGAGAGCTTGTTAGGAAAAAGGGTACGAAGATATATCCCGAGGGATAGTCAGATAAAATGGTCCGACCTGGAATGATTTTCTGAGTCCTCGGCCGATAGAGGGTTTCTACCGTGACGATGTCTCGAAAGAGAATTCTCTTCCTCACTGGAACCCGGGCTGACTTTGGGAAGATGAAGGCCTTGATTGAAGAGCTCGAGAGGTCAGATGAGTTCGAATCTCATATTTTTGTCACAGGTATGCATATGCTGGCCCGCTATGGTTCAACAGTTAATGAGATCCGCAAGGCGGGCTTCACACGTATTTATGCACATATTAATCAAGACGGTTCAATCAATTCGCAGATGGATATTGCGCTCGCAAATACGATTCAGGGTTTGGGACACTATCTTCGGGAATTTCCAGCCGATCTCATCGTGGTCCATGGTGATCGTATTGAGGCGCTTGCCGGGGCCATTGTGGGCGCATTGAGTAACATCCTTGTGGGTCATATTGAGGGGGGCGAGGTGTCTGGTACGGTTGATGAGTTGATTCGTCACGCTGTCACGAAACTGTCACACCTACACTTTGTTTCGAATGAGGCGGCCCGCAAACGCCTTATTCAAATGGGTGAAGTGCCCGGATCGATTTTCGTTATTGGGTCGCCGGACATTGATATAATGCTTTCCGATACGCTTCCCAGTCTGTCAGAGGTGAAGGAGAGATATGAGATCGATTTCCGAGAATATGGCATCTTCTCTTATCATCCGGTAACGACCGAGGTGCATCTGCTTCCCAAACGTATTGAAGTCATTTTAGACGCCGTGGAGGCGTCCGGGTTGAATTTTGTTTTGATCTATCCAAACAACGATACGGGCGCGGACATTATTATGGAAGCTCTTAAACGCTTTGAAAATAATGGACGATTTCGGGCACTTCCATCGATGCGATTTGAGTACTTTCTCACGCTTTTGAAAAACGCCGTTGCGATTGTGGGGAATTCGAGTGCAGGGATTCGGGAGGCTCCCGTATATGGGGTGCCGGTGGTGAATATTGGCAGCCGGCAGATGAACCGATTTAGTCACGCGTCGATAATGAACGTGCAAGAAAGCCGGGAGGGAATTTTGCACGCGTTGAACGACTTGCCGAAGAGAGGTATGGTGTCGAGGTATTTTGGGAATGGCGATAGTGCTAGGCTTTTTGTGCAGCAGCTTCGAAATGGGAAACTGTGGGATACACCTCGGCAAAAGCAGTTTCAGGATTTAGTGGTGGCGGGAGTGTTAGGCGGGAGATTTTATGATGAAGTCGAGACTGAGGGCTAGGTGAGTATCAAAGGCTACATTTGTGTCTAGATAGAGGGGTGATTCTCAAATGATGATAAAGGCCCTGGTGCCTCGGCCAGTGAAAGCCAGGGTGAAAAGAATATTAATATCCCTGGGGCTGTATCCGCATGCGGAATCCGCATTGAGGAGGTCTGTGCACCCGGATTGGGCACGTCTCTTAGCCCGGGATGCGGCTCGGTGGGAATCTGCCAGTGCTGTTGCAAAGAATGGCCCAAGAGTTCTGCTTGCAAACCAGACGGGCATCGAGACTCAGTCGACTCTTGTTAACAGTATGCTCGCGGTGGCTTTGACGTTACGTGGAGCGTGGGTCCATATACTACTTTGTGACCAGGCCCTACCCGCTTGCTCGGCCTCTAACATCGATAATCTACAGCCAGAGGAGCTTGTCAAGTTCGGTCCATCGCGGCGTCTGTGTGGGACATGTTTCTCTCCATCGCATAAGACGTTTGAGTCCTTTGGCCTGCCGACTCATCGCTACAGCGAGTTTATCTCGACTGAGGAATTTGAAAAGGCTCGTGATGTGTCGTCACATCTTCCGATTACTGAGATTGAAGAATACCGTTTGGACGGTGTGGCAGTAGGTAAACACGCACTTGCTGGTGCGTTGCGTTTCTACGTGCGGGGCAACCTGGAGGGTGTGCCGCTTGGGGAAGCTGTATTGCGCCGCTACTTCAATGCATCATTGCTGACAGCGTTCGCGTCTCACCGCCTGATGAACACCATCTCCTTTACATGTGTATGTGCCATCGACGGATTGTATGTCCCTATAGGCTCGATCGGTGAGGTAGCTCGCGAACAAAAGGTGCGGGTTGTGAACTGGAATGCGGCCTACCGCAAGCAGTCGTTCGTTTTCAGTCATCATAAATCTTTCCACCACACTCTATTGTTTGAGCCAACAACGTACTGGGAGAACATGACCTGGACGCCAGAGATGGAGGCGGAGATACTGAACTATGTTAAAAGCCGCTGGTATGGAACTCATGACTGGCTCTCGTATGTGGAAACCCCACAGGATGACGTCTCTGCTATCGCTGCGAAGTTTGGCATAGATTTCTCTAAGCCGTGTATCGGGATGCTGACCAACATCGTGTGGGAAGGTCAAGTCTTGTATCGGGGAACTGCATTCCGTAACATGTTGGAGTGGGCGCTGGAAACAATTCGTTACTTCTCCGATCGCGCGGACTTGCAACTCATTGTTCGCGTGCATCCCGCCGAAGTACGCGGGACCCACCTTTCGCGCCAGCCAATTATAGATGAGATCAAGCAGGCTTTTCCCACATTGCCAAAGAATGTCTTTATCATTCCGCCCGATAGCACGATCAGTACCTATGCCACCATGTTGAAATGCGACACCGTGATCATCTACGGTACCCAGACCGGCGTTGAGTTAGCAAGCATGGGTATTCCTGTGATCGTTGCCGGAGAGGCGTGGATCCGCAACAAGGGCGTGACCTTGGATGCCAGCTCTCATGAAGAATACTTCAAACTGTTGGATCGGCTGCCTCTGAAAGAGAGGCTGAGTGAGGCGGTTACCCAACGGGCGCGGAAGTATGCCTACCATTTCTTCTTCCGCCGCATGGGGATTCCTTTGCCTTTTATGGTGCCAACTTCTGGTTGGCCGCCTTTCAAGCTTGAGTTGTCTGGTATTGATGACCTGTTGCCGGGCCGGAGCGTGGGTCTCGACGTGATTTGCAATGGCATACTCAATGGTGACGAGTTCATTTACCCCGCTGAGCTACATCCAGAAATTCTCAAGGACGCGTGACCTGAGAGGAAAATTCATGAAAGCAATTATCCTGGCCGGTGGTTTTGGATCTCGGTTATCCGAAGAGACAATCCTGAAGCCAAAGCCAATGGTGGAAATTGGCGGGAAGCCCATACTATGGCACATTATGAATATCTATGCAGCTAACGGCATAACAGAGTTTATAATCGCCCTTGGATACAAAGGAGAGATTATCAAAGAATATTTCCTTAACTTTTATGCCCTCAATAACGACATCTCGGTTGACCTCTCGAGTGGGGAAACCACGATTCACGATGGCAATCAACCGAGTTGGAGAATCCACCTAGTCGATACCGGCTTATACACCCAGACTGGTGGGCGCCTCAAGCGATTGCAACAGTGGCTGGAGAGTGACGACACCTTCATGTTTACCTACGGAGACGGGGTGGCGGACCTCAATATTACCGCTTTGCTGAAATTCCACAACGAACATGGAAAACTGGCAACAGTTACCACAGTACGCCCGCCTGCCCGGTTTGGACGACTCACATTTAAGGATGACCTGGTGACCGAGTTTTATGAGAAATCTGAAAGCAGTGAGGGCTGGATCAATGGGGGGTTTTTCGTGCTGAATCGAAAGGTTATTGATTACATCGACAGCGATGAGACGATTTGGGAGCGTGAGTCAGTAGAACGACTTGCACACGATGGGCAACTTATGGGCTATCGGCATTATGGATTTTGGTCATGCATGGATACGCTAAAGGAAAAGAATTTTCTTGAGGAGCTGTGGGTGTCTGGTAATCCTCCGTGGAAGATATGGAAATGAACCGAGCTATGAGGGATCATGGCCCCCCAAAGGTAAGCCGTGAAGTTATTGGGCTGATCCCAGCAGCGGGGCATGCGACGCGAATTAGTCCATTACCCTGCAGCAAAGAATTGTATCCTATCGGCTTTCGGGATGTTGATGGAGATCACATTGTACGTCCGAAGGTTATCTGTCACTATTTGCTAGAAAAAATGCGACTCGCCGGGATTACAGAGGCCTACATAATCCTGCGGGAGGGGAAGTGGGACATTCCGGCCTATTTAGGTGATGGCGCTCTGGCAGATATGCATCTGGCGTATCTAATGATGAACCTACCGTATGGTGTCCCTTACACCCTAGATCAAGCGCACGCCTTTGTGAAGGACAAACTCGTCGCTGTGGGCTTTCCCGACGTTCTTCTTGAGCCAGAGGATGTCTACGTTCGGATACTAGCGCAGCAACAGGCAAGCGGCGCCGATGTTGTGTTGGGACTTTTTCCCGATGATCAGCCCGAGAAGGGAGATATGGTAGAACTGGACCATGCCGGTCGGGTACGACAAATAGTTATAAAGACGCGCGACACCGAATTGACCCATAGTTGGATGATCGCAGTGTGGACGCCAGCCTTTACGAACTTCATGCACGAGTATTTGGGCGTTGTGGAAAAATCGGAACCACTGAGGACGGAATTGTTTCTTGGCGATGTTATCCAAGCAGCAATTGAGAATGGCTTGTGTGTGGAGGGAATACCTGTGTCCGACAGTCCTCCGCTGGACATTGGGACGCCGGAAGACCTCGTGCGAGCTGTCAATTTCCTCCAGCACGGGCATACCGTAGAATCAAGCGCATAAAGCCTCGGCGAGCGGTAACTGTACCTCCTTACAAGAAAAAAAGATCATGAACATCCTTGTCACAGGTGCAGAGGGATATATTGGATCAGTGCTGACTCCGTATCTTGTCGAACGAGGCCATCACGTGGGGGGGCTCGACACGGGCTTCTACTTGGACGGTGCGCTGTACGACGGTATTCACTCAGCTGCGCCCTGCATCAGAAAGGACGTCCGCCGGATCACGAAAGAGGATCTAGGCGGGTTTGATGCGGTCGTCCACCTCGCCGAGCTGTCAAATGATCCCCTGGGGCAATTGAACCCTAGGATTACGTACGACATTAATCACAGGGGCGCCGTGAATTTGGCAAGAAAGTGCAAGGTAGCGGGCATTCAGAGATTTGTGTACACGTCCTCTTGCAGTGTGTATGGCATGGGCTCAGAGACATACCAAACAGAGCAGTCTCCGACGAGCCCACAAACTGCATACGCAAGATGTAAGGTCCTGGTGGAGCGGGATGTGTCGGAGCTGGCTGATGATGACTTTTCGCCCACATTTCTCCGGAATGCGACCGCTTACGGCCCTTCTCGGAGAATGCGATTTGACCTCGTCCTGAATAACTTGGCTGGTTGGGCCTGGACAACGAAGGAAATTCGGATGACAAGCGATGGAACACCGTGGCGCCCCTTAGTGCATGTGCTTGACATTTGCGAGGCCATCGCTTGCGCCTTAGATGCACCTAGGGAGGTTGTGCACGACCAAATCTTCAATGTTGGGGATACCAAGGAGAACTACCAGGTTAAAGAGATCGCTGAAATCGTTGCTCGCGTCTTTCCGGGATGCAAGTTGACACTTGGTGTGAACAATAGAGATAACCGTACCTATCGGGTTTGCTTTGACAAAATTAACACCCAGCTCCCCGGATTTCGATGCCGCAGAGATTCCATGAGTGGCGTAATGGAGCTTCTCGAACTGTTTGAAAGGATAAACCTGTCGCGTGAAACCTTTGAATTTAGAACGTTTACGCGCATTAAACAGCTTGAACATCTTATCAAGACACGGCAGATTGACGACCGTTTCTTTTGGAAGTAGGTGAGTGACTGCAAAGGCTCAAGAACGGCCTTTCCAAGTTTCGACCTTCATCCGCGAATGCCATGCAGCCAGCGGATTCAAGCTAGCGTTGGCACCTTATTAATGGTGACGTCATGATGTCTGGTTGTCGGTTTTGTGGGTCGATTTTAGAACATACCTTTGTTGATTTAGGTATATCACCGCTTGCCAACTCCTATCTAAAACCAAGCCAACTGAACCAGATGGAACCGTTCTATCCACTGCATGTGTATGTGTGTGACTGCTGTTTCTTGGTTCAACTGGAAGAGGTTGTAAGTCCTAAGGATATCTTTAGTGATTATAGCTACTTTTCGTCGTACTCCGATACCTGGCTTGAACACGCCAGGACATATACCGATATGATGGTGAAGCGTTGTGGGTTGGATGAACAAAGCCAAGTAGTAGAAATCGCTAGCAACGATGGTTACCTGCTTCAATACTTTGTTGCCAGAGGCGTACCTGTTCTGGGTATAGAGCCGGCAGAGAATGTAGCTGAAGCAGCCCTCAAGAAGGGTATCCCAACGATTGTGAAGTTCTTCGGGAAGGAAACGGCCCGTGAACTGGCCGGCCAAGGAATAAAGGCCGATCTTTTGGTGGGAAACAACGTGCTAGCCCACGTGCCCGATCTCAATGATTTTGTCATGGGCATGAAGATGCTCCTGAACCCCCAGGGCGTCATCACGATGGAATTTCCCCATCTGATGCGCTTGATCGCAGAGAACCAGTTCGACACCATCTACCATGAACACTTCTCATATTTTTCCCTTATCACAGTCAAAAAGGTCTTCACCAAGCAAGGTCTGACCCTCTTCGATGTCGAAGAACTTCCCACGCACGGTGGCTCCTTAAGGATTTATGCATGTCATATGCAGGACAGGTCAAATCCACTAAGCGAGCGCGTCACAGATCTGCTTGGCGAAGAGGAAGCTGCGGGATATTCCCGTGTGGAATGCTATCTTTCGTTTGCCAACAAGGTAAAAGAGACAAAACGCAGGCTTCTGGCGTTCCTGATTGGGGCAAAGGAAGGGGGGAAGTCGATCGTCGCGTATGGCGCAGCGGCAAAAGGGAATACCCTGTTAAACTATTGCGGCATCCGGTCGGATTTCATTGATTATACCGTTGACCGGAGTCCCCACAAACAGGGCCATTTCCTCCCAGGTACACGTATTCCGATCTATCATCCAAAAAAAATCCAGGAGACGATGCCGGACTACGTATTGATTCTGCCGTGGAACATCAAGGATGAAATCATGGAACAGGCGGCCTATATCCGTGACTGGGGTGGAAAGTTCGTTGTCCCCATCCCTGAGGTGCGGGTCTATTGATGATGTTCTCTGAAACAAGACTCAAAAACGCCTTCATCATCGAGCCCGAAAGACGCGAGGATGAACGGGGATTCTTCGCTCGCGTCTGGTGCCAGCGAGAATTTGAGGAATATGGACTCAATCCAAACCTGGTGCAGTGTAGTATTTCTTACAACAAAAAGAAGGGTACCTTAAGAGGAATGCACTACCAAATCAAACCCCATCAAGAAGCAAAGCTCGCCCGCTGTACCATGGGGTCAATCTATGATGTCATAATAGATCTCCGACCGGAATCCCCGACTTTCATGCAGCATAGTGCCGTGGTCCTTTCGGCTGAAAACCGTAAGGCGCTCTATATTCCCGAGGGTCTCGGCCACGGCTTTCAGACCCTCGAGGATAACACGGAGGTGTTCTACCAGATGTCGGAGTTTTACGTGCCTGAAGCGGCCAGAGGGATCCGATGGGATGACCCGGCGTTCGGCATCACATGGCCCTCCGGCGAGCGGATCATCTCTGACCGGGACCGCAGTTATCCCGGTTTCTGTGTGAGTGCCGTCGCCTAGGCCCATGAATCTCACGGATCTTAGAACCCGCGTGGTCCCGCATAAGGTTGGCCGGGAGATCCACGACCTTATCTCGGACCTGTACCCTATCTGCCGGAGCATTACCGGAGATGGCCTGCGCCAAACCCTCAGGATCCTCCAAGGGCAGATCCCCCTCCAAATCCATGAGGTCCCAACCGGCACTCGCGTGTTTGACTGGACGGTCCCCAAGGAGTGGAACATACGTGATGCATACATAAAGAATTCGAAGGGCGAGAAAATAATCGATTTCAGGAATTCGAACCTACATGTGGTGGGGTACAGCATCCCCATCGCAGCGAGGATGCCTCTGCATAAACTCAAGGAACATCTGTTTACTCTCCCAGACCGTCCTGACTGGATCCCCTATCGTACCTCCTACTATAATGAATCGTGGGGCTTTTGTCTCAGGCACAGCCAATACGTGAAACTGGAAGAAGAGGAGTACGAGGTATGTATCGATGCTTCTTTAAAGGAGGGCTATCTCAGCTACGGTGAGTACTACCTCAAGGGGCGGGTCGAGGACGAGGTGTTGATCTCCACCCACGTGTGCCATCCGTCATTGTGTAATGACAATCTTTCGGGCGTGGCCCTCAGCACACTCCTCGCCAAATACCTAAGTCAGTTATCATTGAGATACTCCTACCGATTTCTGTTCGTCCCGGGGACGATCGGGTCCATCGCTTGGCTGAGCCTCAATGAATCCCGCATTGCCAACATCAAGCACGGGCTCGTCATCACCGGTGTTGGGGACTCAGGCAAGTCCACCTACAAGAGGAGCCGTCAAGGGAATGCCGAGCTCGATAGGGCGGTTATCCATGTTTTGAAGCACTCGGGTCAAGACTTCGAGATTGTGGACTTTACGCCGTACGGCTATGACGAGCGACAATACTGCTCCCCTGGTTTTAACTTACCGGTGGGTTGCCTCAGTCGAACGCCCTATGGCCGTTACCCTGAATATCACACGTCTGCCGACGATCTCAGTTTTGTCAAGCCGGAGTATCTCGCGGACTCGTTTCAGAAGTGTCTGTCAGTAATAAATGTCCTTGAGAATAATCGGACGTATGCGAACCAACAACCGAAGTGCGAACCGCAGTTGGGAAAGAGAGGCCTCTACCGTTCGATTGGGGGATCGGGCGATGGAGCCACCGCCCAGATGGCGATGTTATGGGTCCTGAATTTCTCGGACGGTAACCATAGCCTCTTGGATATAGCCGAGCGGGCAGGATTGGAATTTGGTGTACTCAAGACCGCAGCAGGTGCCTTGGGGGAACACGGGTTGTTGGAAGAAGTTCGCCGGGAAACACATTCCAAAGAACCGAAGAAAGCTCCACGGAGAAACAGAAAGAGAGTCCGGAGGAAACCCGTATCGTGAGAGGCTTTACTGACCAGATTGCGGTGGTCACGGGAGCCAGTAGCGGCATCGGCAAAGCCATTGCGTTGGCGCTCGCTGAGCAGGGTGCGACCATTTATCTTGTTGGACGTCGATTGGACGCATTGGAGGAGGTCGCCGCGATCGCGCGAAAGACTTCCCCGCTGGTTCTGCCACATCAAGGCGATCTGACGTTGGACCAAGATGTCCAGGACTTGGTGATGCGCTTACAGGCCGATGTTGAACATGTTGACGTCTTGGTCCATAGTGCAGGCGTCATCTCGCTGGGCCACGTCGAGACAACGTCAGTGAAAGACTTTGACTGGCAATACAGCGTGAACGTTCGTGCTCCCTATATCCTGACGCAGACTCTGCTCCCGATGATTCGGTCTTGTCAGGGCCAGATTGTATTCATTAACTCGACGGCAGGTCGAAATGCTGCGCCAGGAGTCAGCCAGTACGCTGTAACGAAGCATGCCCTCAAGGCGCTTGCGGACAGCCTGAGAGGCGAAGTGAACGCCGATGGAATTCGGGTGCTCAGTGTATTCGTCGGGCGCACGGCCACCCCTATGCAGGCCGCCGTTCACGAAATGGAGGGAAGGACCTATTCGCCTGAGCGACTCTTGCAGCCAGAAGACGTAGCTGCGGTCGTGATCAACGCGCTGAGTTTGCCCCGGACCGCCGAAGTGACTGACATCTCAATCAGGCCTTTGATCAAACCCATTCACACTTGATTGGATTCGAGGCGTGAGTCAGGAACGTGGTCGCCGTGACCACCTCGATCACGATGCGGACTGGATCGCCAATATCATCGCTACTCAGCTCAAAGCGGTCGACAACTAGCGCTGGTCGGGGTCCCGAGAAATCCTTGCAACCAAACCCCGGCAGAACGCAATGTTTTCTCTATCTGCTCATTCCATCGTTTCCCCGCCACTCGAAGCCGTCGGTGCCAGGTGACAACTCGCCGACACGTGCCTAAATATGCAATATTTTGAGCATTACCGAAGAGAGCGGATCTTGCTCGTCCTAGGAATAGTGGGATGTCTGTTTCTCTTAACGCACAAGAGCGAATTCCCGGCTGTCTTCAACAGGTACAGCCTCAATTACACTATAATGTTAATCCTGGCCGGGATCAATCTAGGTCTTTTTTGGCGCTTATCCGTTCTCCGCGTTTCCTATCGACAGCTGACAAGGCGATTTTCCGGTCGCCCTCTCATATCTATTGCCATCCTTATTCTATCTGTCGTTTTACTCATCGACTTCATCGCGGGGTTTCCAGGTGCGCCAAGTGACTGGGTTAATCTTGCCCTGGGGATGGGGATTCTCATACAGGCAGAAGGCCTACGGAGGGAATCGGGTCAGTTCTCAGGCCATCTAGCTCTGTGCGCCTGCTCACTTATGCTTACAGTGATCCTGGTCGAATTGATGTTTGTTCACTTCGTGGTGGATAGCCGGACCCCAAAGACCGAGGGTGAATTTCTTCGATTAATGACTTCTGATGTTGTTCGAAAGCATAATTCTGCATGGCCGCAACCCATTTCCGTGGCGAAACCGGCTGGGACATTTAGGATATTAGGATTGTCCGACTCTTTTGGCACCGCCGGGGGTAGAACATCTAATTACCATTATCTCCTAGAAGACCTTTTGCGCCGTAATGTGGCGCCAACTATTCAGATGGTCAATATCTCTGTGCCTGGCTACGATACGATACTTGAGTTGGATATCCTTCGTCGTTTCGGTATGCCGTACTCTCCAGATCTCGTCCTCCATGGATTCTTTGCTGGGAACGACTTCGCCCTGTTCGGGCACGCCACGGAGGTGTACAGCTACCTCTCCATCGTGGTAAATAGGAATCTAGATACTTTGCGGTATAGACCACGCAATTTCTTAGTGCGAAATTGGATCGAGAGTGCGCTGGGGGTTTTGCAGGAGGAATGGCGCAGACAAAACGAACTAAAACGGGGTATCGGGGACAGTGTCGGGTCTTACGCCAAGAGCTCGTTCCTCAAACTACAGTTCGGGAGAATGAATCGATGGGCCAAGCGAACTGACCAAGATGTGGAGCGGATGAAGAAGGTCTTTCCTGTTCTAGACGCCATCCGCGCCGCAGCAGAAGCGGGTGGAGCGCGCTATGTGATGGTGATCCATCCCGATGAAACCCAGATTGATGACAAACTCCGACAAGACATCATCACCACCTTCCAAGTGAGTGAAGACGAGTATGACTTTGATCTTCCCCAAAAAATGTTACGCTTGTACTGCATAGATAGGGGGATACCTTGTTTGGATCTCCTTCCGTCATTCCGCGCGAAAGCTAAGGACGGTGACCTGTATTTAGTGCGGGACACCCACTATAACCACGCTGGAAACGAACTAGCGGCGGCCCGTATAGCCCAGTTCCTCCATGGCCGGACACTCTTACCGAACATTCACCGGACCACACCCGAGCAGACGCAATCAGCGCAGTGACACTTCCGCACATGTCCCTTGTCATGTTTTTGCAAGATACCTTCATGTTTTCGGTATCTTCACACTCCCGCACTTCTCAATCGCTACGCGCGATGACTTCGTAACAATACATGCGCTCCACGCTAGATAGTAATTTGGATGGCCATGATTAGAAAGGGAAGAATGGCCTATGCATAACCAAGCGAAATATGATGCAGAAAGATTGTTATTTCGCCGCCAGTTCATTATCGGACCACACTTCGTTGACACCCTACCGTCGTGGAAAAAGCTCACCGTTCGGACATCTATGTGCTTGACTGTTCATCCAGATTTAGATGCGTCCATCGTGACATACGACAACAAATCGATAACCTTGTTGGGGTACATCTTAGACCCAAGGAAGCCAGAAGCTCACGATTCGGAGATCATGCAGCGTTTAATCGGTCAACTTTCCACGTGTGATAGGTTAGACAGCTTTTTCAAATGCACTTACGACCTCGGCGGAAGATGGATCCTGATCGTGGACGATGGGAGTGAAATCATATTGTTTAACGATCCCATGGGTCTGCGACAAGTGTTCTTTACGAAGGTCTACCTTACTAAAGACGTGTGGTGTGCATCCCAACCGGGAATTATTGCAGAGGTCTTGAAGTTGGACATGGACGCTGATGCGGTAACCCAGTATATGAATTCGGACGTATACAAGAACTGGGATGAATACCTGTGGCCGGGCGCTAGTACTCCATATAAAGAGATAAGCCATCTCCTACCCAATCATTACCTGAGGTTAGCTACGGGAATATGCTATAGATATTGGCCTGATAGGATGTTAGAGACCCTATCACTTGAAGAAGCCGTCGATAAGAATTCGCAAATGCTTAAAGGACTGATGAGGAGTGCTTCCAACAGATTCGAATTAGGACTGGCAATTACGGCGGGATGGGACACGCGGCTGATTCTAGCCTCCTCTAAAGAAATAAGTGATAGGATGTACTATTTCACGATTTCATGGAAGTATCCAGCCGACCCCAGAATAGCACGGAAGCTCCTTTCAAAGTTCGGGCTGAGGCATACTACGATAGAATATGGGGTCTGTATGGATGATGAATTTAGGCGAATATATAAGAGAAATGTAACAACAGCGCACGACTTGTGGGGGGATATGGCGCAGGCTTTATATGATGTGTATCCTCAAGATAGAGTTTGTGTGAAAGGTAATGCTGCGGAAATTACTCGGGTTCGTTTTAGGATACGCAACGGTGAGGAGATAACTGCGAGGACTTTAGCCAGGTTCACTACATTCCAATTCAGTGATGACATGGCAAACAATCCATTTGTCGTGAAATCGTGGGACAATTGGCTTTCACAACTCGGAGAAATATACAATGTTCATCTCCTCGACCTCTTCTATTGGGAGCATTGGGCTGGCAATTTCGCAGCGATGACTCAAAGCGAGTGGGATATTGTCCAAGAAGTCTTCACGCCATATAATTGTAGACAGCTCCTAATGAATATGCTGGGTGTAGATGAAAAGTATAGGGATCATGATGAACCTATACTATATAAGGAACTAATTTGCAAGTTATGGCCGGAGGTTCTGGACGAACCGGTGAACCCGCGTGACAAGCGCACTGTCGCGCGAGAAGTTAGACGACGAGTTAGACAAGGAATAGTAGAGGCAATGCCAATCGGATTTGTTCGATTGGCACGTAGCCTGAGAGATAGAGTTGTGCGGCAGTAGTCGAATCCAACGTTGATTGCGGTCTCTTGTAAAGTCGATGGGCGATTTCTAGGGAGTTCAGGCTGCGCAGAGGATGGAGATAAGGATTATGGTACGGGGGTAGTGTTGGAGGGGCGGACGCGGGTTAGGTGGCGGGGAGCCAATTCACTTTCTGTAGGGTGTGGCAAAGAACCAGGCCTCCGAAGCGTTGTGTGATTGTCCAACGGAATTTATTGACTATAAGGAAGGTAGACTTGGAAAGTACGGGCGGTTCTGGAGATTGGGGCGTCAAGCAGGGTGTCGGAATTGAGTAAACGCACAGAGATGATAATGAACAAGTGCTTGGTTAGTATTGGCTTGCCAGTGTATAACAGTGAGCAGCACATTCGGCAAGCGCTGGATTCGCTGCTGGTCCAGGATTACCAGCATTTTGAATTGATCATTTCTGACAATGCGTCTACGGACGGCACGCAGCAAATTTGTCTAGAGTACGCGGCACGCGATGGGCGGATTCGGTACCATCGAAATGAACGGAATATGGGGATCGCATGGAACCTGAATCGCGTTTTCGAGCTCTCGTCCGGTGAGTATTTCAAATGGGCTGGCAGCCATGATTACGTGGCGCCCACATTCATCAGTGCCTGTAAACGCATTTTGGATGCTGACCCCGCTGTGGTATTGGCATATCCTTTGGCACGAGTCATTAATGAGAAGGGTGAAACAGTAAGAGAGATTGTGCCAGAGATCATTGACACTCGAAATCTACCAACTTTTGGCAGAGTCCTTGTTGTAGTGGCGAAGGTGGAATACTGCGCTCTTGAGTTGTATGGTTTGTTCAGAGTATCCGCATTACGCCGGTGTCGGCCGCTGGTAACGCTTATCGCGAATGATATGGTATTGATGTTGGAAATCAGCATTCTAGGGTCTATTGCACTAGTCCCAGAAGTATTACTGTACCGTCGTGACTTTCTTCCGATATTGAGTGAGGATAAAAGAATAGCCACAGCTTTGCTAAGAGTCAATCCTGAAGTGAGGAAACGCAAGAGTGTGCGGCCGTCCTGGGAACTAGGGATACAACAGCTTGTAGGAGGGTGGCGATTAGCACCTCTGAGAAAGAAATTCTATTTGCTCCCGCTTATTGCATATGCTCACTACGCGCGTTGGCATGGGCAATTGAAGCGGGAGCTGCGGCGCCCATATACATTAGGGGAATATAAGGAGCCGGAATATTGAGGAGGACGATGTTGGGATGTATGACGTTGTCGGTAGCGCGATCAAAGGGTGTGGACAAGACTAGGGTGGGTGCGGATGAGCGTTAGAGTGGCAATCGTCGGTTGTGGGGCTGTAGCCGAGATAGGGCATATCCCTGCAGCGCGGCGACTGGAAAAGGTCTCCCTGGTAGCTCTGGTTGATGCTGATAAAGCGCGGGCGGAGGAGTTAGCAGCAAGGTTTGAGGTGCCCCAGGTTGCCAGTAGCGTAACAGAAGTGGCCAAGGGTGTAGATGCTGTAATCCTTGCAACACCCCCTCACGTACGGCCTGTACTGGCGGAGCAAGCCTTTGGCGCTGGGTTGCACGTTCTGTGCGAAAAGCCTCTTGCCAACAACAGTGCCGAGTGTAGGATCATCCTTGCCGCAGCAAAGCAGGCAAAACGGGTTTTGGCAGTCGCTCACAACTATCGCTTTTTCCCAAACCGAATCCAAGTAGATTCACTGCTTCAACAAAAGTTCCTGGGTATGCTCTTTACAGTAGATGTCGAGGAAGGGTATCCCTGGGATTGGCCGACTCGCACCGGCTACTCGGTGCGGCGTGACTTGGTCCCAGGGGGAGTACTCATCAATAATGGCCTGCATTCATTAGATACGCTGTTCTGGTGGTTCGGTACACCATTGGACTTTGAATATGAAGATGATGCGTTGGGAGGACTTGAGAGCAATGTGCGTATTAAGATGGACTTTATGGGTGGTATCTCGTGCAAGTTTCGTTTGAGCCGCACTTGTACGTTGGGAAACCGGATAGTCATAGAGGGTGAGACAGGTAAATTATCGGTCCCTCTATTCGATCAAGCCCAAATTTCCGTTACCCGTAATGGCGAAACGGCCACCCGCAAAGTCGCGTCGTGCAATTGGGATTTTGTGGGCGTGCTGGCCGAACAACTTCAGGACTTTGTGTTGAGCATAGAGACGATGGGAATGCCTCGCGTGACGGGAGCAGAAGGACTGCGAGTCATCGAATTTATTGAGAAATGCTACGCTGCTAAGCATCAACGCCCACTACCAAAGCGAGCACCGATCCCAGGACTGACATGGTAAGTTATGCAGGCCACAAAGTTTTGGTAACAGGCGGGACTGGATTCATTGGAGGCCGTCTGGCTGAACGACTCGCGGTCGAAGAACATGCCAAGGTCCGCGTATTGGTGCGTGACTGGCGCAAGGCGGTGTGGGTGAGTCGGACGCCTGTCGAGTTGGTACAAGGTGATGTGAGGGATCGAGATTCGGTTGCTCAAGCCATCCAAGGTTGCGAGACGGTCTTTCATTGTATCGGTGTGGGCGGAACGCTCGATGACTGCAGAAGCACCAACATCGAGGGTACTCGCAACGTCCTGAAGTGCGCGCTGGACGCTCAGGTGGCACGCGTAGTCTACCTTAGCAGTATCGCGGTCCATGGGCCTAATCCGCCAGACAATGCTAACGAACAGGACGAGTTTCGGCTCACAGGATCTCCCTACGGAGATTCGAAGGTCTGGGCAGAGAAGGTAGTCTGGCAATTCTGGCAAGACCATGGGCTTCCCGTGGTCATTATTCGCCCAACCTTCGTATGGGGGCCTAGATCTGCTGTGTTCACTTTGTGGCCAATGCATCGCATGAAGCTTGGTCGGTGGTTTCTGGTCGACGGCGGACGGGGCACATGCAACGCCGTGTATATCGATAACTTGGTAGATGGGCTCCTTTTGGCTGGGGTGAAGCCGGAGGCAGCAGGAGAAGCATTTTTGATTACAGATGGCCAGCCTTGCACTTGGGCGGAGTTCTATGGTCACTATGCACGAATGATAGGAGTTGAGGAATTGCCTTCCGTACGGTTTACTGCCCGCTTGGCAGTACCGGTTGTTGAATACACAGACGCTTTGCTATACAAACTAGACTCTACTCCTGCCCGCGAACCTGTCCGCACACTAGTTCGTGCTCTTCGCCGAGGCCTGCGCCTTATCCGCCGTCTGCCGGCTCGATATGCCGTCATGAACTCATGGGATTTGATCAAGTATGCACGTCGGGGTGGACTGAGCATTTCCAAGGCACGCACTCTTCTAGGATATACTCCACGTTTCTCTTTGCGAGAAGGGATGCGTGAAACCGAGATATGGTTGCGCGATCAGAAGATCATCTAATCCCATCGAACTCTCCAAGGAGCCTCAGCTCCGGTATGCTTATAATTTCTGTCATCCGCCCTGCGGGCAAACCGAGTCCCAATGCCGGTGTAATAAGAAGATGCGTCTAGCCTATCCTAACGGGCTTTATCAGGAGGATAGCACTTCGGGAGGCAATAGGCACATCGGTCAGTTCATTAGCAATGCTGTCGCCCTTGGGCATGAGGTGTGGACGTGGCCTGGGGATCAACATCCTGCCTCGCGCCTGATCCCTGCCACACGAGTTGGACGGTTGATGACCTTGCGGCGCATGGATGCCGCCTATATTCGAGTCGAGTGGAGTCTACCTGCCTACGGCCGATGGGCCGTCGCACCATACCGACAACTGATAGGGTCTCCGGTAATTGTCTGGGAATTCAACACCGTGCCAGAGTATGGTTACGTTCTCGGTCACTCTGAGCAGGATATCCAACGAGCGATACAGGATTTCAGGTTTTATGGGCGTGGGTGTGACCTGGCAATCTGTGTATCTCGTTCCCTAGCCGACTACGTCCGGGACAAGTTCGGGTTAAAGCGTGTGTTGGTTGTACCCAATGGCTCAGACCCGGATCTGTTCCGTCCCGATGTTTCGCCTGTGCGACGGGTCCAACGCAACCCTGATCAGCTCAACATCGTGTGGATAGGTAGTGCCGATCTTGCTTGGCATAACTTTGATCTTCTAGCGGAGGCGGCTCGCTTGCTGTGGGACCGCGAGGACCGCTGGCGCTGGGCTTTTCACATCATAGGACAAGGCTTCAGATTAATGGGCGACATGCCGCCTAATATCTACTACTACGGTCCCGCCGATTACGATGCGCTTCCGCACTGGCTGGCGGCGATGGATGTTGGATTGTGTCTCTATCATCCCGGACCAGCCGATTACTGTTCACCGCTCAAAGTGTTCGATTATATGGCCAGTGGCTTGACGGTTGTCGGCACGTTTCAGCCGCAACTCCGCGAAGTGTTCGATCAGCTTGGGCAACCAGATCTCCTCGTACCTTCAAGTGATCCAAAGGTACTTGCCGATGTCCTGTCTCACCTCGCATCGAACCGGGCGCGAGTTCGTTCCCAGGGCGATGCGGGTCGCCGGCTTGTTAGTGAATTCTATAACTGGCGCAGAGCCGTCCAGGATACATTTCATGAGATTCAGTCCATGCTCGACCGGCGGAAGAAATCTCGCATACATAGCTCCAGCATATGAACAAATGTCAGCTACAAAGAAGGTGTCCTGATAACAAGATCGGAGTACCTTATACGTGAAGAGGCTGTTGGTTACAGGATCGAATGGGCTCATCGGGTCAGAGATGGTAAGGCATTTCCATGAACTGGGCTGGGAAGTACATGGTGTTGATAACAATATGCGCGCTGATTTCTTCGGCCCACAAGGAGATACGCGTTGGAATCAGAAGCGGTTGTTACAACAGTATCCCAGATTTACCCACCACGAACTTGATATCCGTAACCGCTCTGGCATCTTGACACTTGTGGACCAGCTCAAGCCGGACGCGGTGATCCACGCTGCGGCTCAGCCGAGTCACGACCTTGCCGCCGAGCGACCCTTCGATGACTTCGATGTCAATGCCGTCGGTACGATGAACTTGCTCGAGGCTGTGCGCCGTTCCTGTCCTGAGTCTCCTTTTGTGCACCTCTCCACCAATAAGGTCTACGGGGATGCTCCAAATAGGATTAAGCGCAAAGAACTCTCTACGAGGTGGGACTATGACGATCCTAATTATATAGCCGGTATTTCAGAGGAGTTCCCCATCGATCAATCGAAGCATTCCCTTTTTGGTGCCTCCAAGTTGGCTGCAGACATCATGGTCCAGGAATACGGCCGATACTTTGACATGCCTACGTGCTGCCTGCGCGGCGGTTGCCTGACAGGTCCAGCACATTCGCCGGTCGAGTTGCATGGGTTTTTGGGCTATCTCGTTTATGTCAACGTAAAGGGAGGAACATACCGCGTCTATGGGTACAAGGGCAAGCAAGTCCGGGACAACATTCACTCGTACGACGTTGCACGATTCGCTGAAGAGTTTATTAAGTCACCGCGTCGCGCCGAAGTGTACAATTGTGGGGGCGGCCGTGAAAACTCCTGCTCGATTCTGGAAGCTTTCGATCGCGTTGAAGCTCTCACGGACAAGCCCACGAACTGGGAGTACGTGGATAAGCCTCGGGTAGGTGATCATATTTGCTATATCAGTGATCTTACTAAAATGAAGAAACACTACCCGAATTGGAACATCACTAAGAGTTTGAATGATACTTTCGAAGAGCTCGTTGATGCGGCAACAAATCGAGTGTGATTCCTAGGTGCTTTCCTTGCCTCGAACTACTCGTCAATATTTGACCTTGGGGTATCTATGAGGGTTCTCGTCATTTCTGCCACATTCCCCCCGATGCGATCCGGAGGGGCTCATTATGCCTTTTGGCTATGTCGACATTTGGCCGTATCCAGATTCGATATGCATGTAATCACCACCAGCATTGAAAATGTGGCGACTGACCCAGGAATGCAAATCTACCCGGTAATGCGTCAATGGTCATGGCGAGAAGTACCTCGTCTATTAAAGATTGTGCGGTACTGCCGTCCTGACATCGTCAACTTACACTTTAGTGGTCCGATTTACAATGACCACCCTATGATAACCTTTACGCCGACCATCCTGAAAAAGCTGATTCCCGATGTGCGGGTCGTTACGCTGATCGAGTATCCCAACGGGGTAGAAGTGGGCCGCTTACCCCTGTCAACACGCGCTGTGCGCAAGGTTGTCGCTCATTGGGTTGGATCACAAGGGGTGGACTACGGCTACGGCACAATCTTGCGCGACAGCGACTGCATTATTGTGCTGAGTGATACCTTTCGCGACATCCTGTCAAAATGCTATGCTAGAGCCGAAGAAAAATGTGTGCTCATACCCCCACCGCCTCTTATGCATGTGTCGATGGAAGCGAATGGGGATTCACGGCGCCGTGGGCGAGATGCGTTGCGTGTGACCCCCGACGAATTTCTTATTGCCTATTATGGCTACCTTTACCCCAATAAGGGCATTGAAACGTTGCTGGAAGGCCTCCACTTAGTGACGCAGGAGCGAGCAAATGTCCGTCTCGTAATTGTGGGAGGTGATAATGATGTCCTTTTAACAAGGATGAACCGTCCTCGCTATATGCAAGAGTTACAGCAATTGTCGGAGCGGCTGGGAATCGCGCACAAGGTAGTATGGACAGGCGATTGTCCTAGTGATAGCGAGCAGGCGTCACTTTACCTCAGAGGGGCTGATACCTGCGTACTTCCCTTCGATGACGGGGTAAAGCTCCATAGAAGTTCGGTTGCAGCGGCTGCTGCGCACGGATTGCCCATCATCACCACGAAAGGCGAGATTCTAGAGTTCCCCTTCATAGACCAAAAGAATGTTCTTCTTTGTCCGCCAAAGGATCCGAAGTTACTCGCTGTCGCCATTGACTCGCTGATTAGTAACGCCGAACTGCGGGAGCGGCTTCACAGTGGATCACTCCAACTTTCGCACGAGTGGTTCTCATGGGATAAGACTTTGCAACGCACCATCGAGGCGTTCAAGATTGTCGCGTGAGAGCATGTCCAAGAGATTGAAGGGCCGCGCGTGAAGATCGGCATCTTTGATCACATTTCGGGCTACCTGGGAGGGGGACAGTTAGTCGTCGCCCGCATGGCGGCGTTCTTATCTGAGATGTACGATGTAGATGTCATCCACAGCGGTCAAGGCTACACACTGAAGAGTCTGTCCACAGCGTTCGAAATAAATCTCAGGAGGGCAAAAGAACGAATCGTGGAGGACTCACTGGCGAGTTTTTCAATCCCTGGAAATCGATCAACGACGAGCTATCTGTCGAACGGGTTGCATGGGGAGCGGGTTTTGACTGAGCCGTATGACCTCTTCATCTATTCGGGTCATGGGGTGCCGCCGTTTTCCTTTGCGAGGCAAGGAATGGTTTACTGCCATTTTCCTATGGAAGAACGCCCTACCGTCAGCATGCGCATCAATACACGTTGGCGCGGGAGACATCCTGTGGATCGTTGGATCCGGTTGGCGGTGTATGAGTGGATTTGGAACCGCCGAATGCGCGGATATGCGACCGTGCTTAGCAATTCTTCTTTCACATCTCAATGGATTGAACGCCTCTGGGGAAGGTCAGCTGAGGTAATCTATCCGCCTGTAGCTGTGACGGTCCCTGCTGTAGAAAAGCGAAATATGATTATCTCAGTTGGGCGGTTCGTTCATACCGATTCCGAAAAGAAGCACGAGCAGCAATTGAAGGCATTCTCCGAATTCCTCTCCCGAGTCGGCGGGGATTGGAGCTTCTGCATGATCGGGTTTTGCTCTGACCGTTGTCAAGACCGCGCTTACGTGGAGCAACTCCAACAGATCGCCAAGGATCTGCCTGTTACCTTCGTCGTAAATGCGGAGCGAAAGGCGGTCTTGAGTTACCTTGCGGAAGCGAAGCTGTTTTGGCATACGAAAGGTTTCGATAATGAGGCAAGTGAGCCCCACCGCATGGAGCACTTCGGTATGGCGACCGTGGAAGCGATGATGGCTGGTTCCGTCCCGTTGGTAGCCGCATGTGGAGGTCAGCCCGAGATTGTGGAGCATCAGGTAAGCGGGTTTCTCTGCCATGACCTCGACGCGCTAGTGGAACACAGCATCTGCCTCGCGAACAACGACCAGCTGCGTGTTCGGATGGGCCGCAGGGCTTTGGACCGGAGCAGGGAATTCCACCCCGCGCGCTTCGAGCAGCACTTGGGCCAGCGGGTATTCGAGTGTCTACGAGGGTTGAAGGTACTTCGAACGTCTGAATCGCTACGGAGATAAACCGTGCAGAAAGACGGATTACATATTAGTATAGTGATTCCGACTTTCAATCGCGCTCAACTGTTGCCCGACTTGCTGCAAAGTCTTGGAGAAATTGTAATTCCGCCCGACACAGAGTGGGAAATATTGGTTGTTGATAATAATTCAAGCGACGAGACGGCCGCGGTTACGGAAGGATTTATAGGAAAGGGAATGCTACCCCTTTCTTATGTGTTTGAATCCAAACAGGGCCTATCCCATGCGAGAAACGCAGGAATAAGGGAAGCAAAGGGACAGGTCATCGCTTTTGTTGATGATGATGAGATTGTGGATAGGCAGTGGATGGTTGGCCTGGATGAAGGATTTAAGCGCTTTGAATGTAGTGGGATTGGGGGAAGAGTTATTGCAAAGTGGAAGTCTGTGCCTCCAGATTGGTACTGTACTGAGGGACCGTATCGCATAGTGGGAGCTACGTCAGGACACGATCTGGGCGAGACTTATCGAGAGTATTCGCTTGAGACGCTGATGCCTATAGGAGGGAACCTCGCCCTAAAACGAACCTGTTTTGAAAAATATGGGTACTTCCGGACCGACATCGGCCCTATCGGCGCCAATCACCATTATACGATAGGTGAAGATGTAGAATTTTGCCTGAGGCTTATTTTGGGAGGTGAAAGACTCATCTATTCCCCTGAAGCGCTTGTCCATAACATTGTCCACGAAGACAGGGTTACAAAGTCCTTTTGCAAAAGCTTCTACTTTCGCTATGGAATGATGCAAACATATCTTTACCGCCATAGAGCCGGAAGACACAACTATCTAGGTGTACCACGCTACCTCTTTCGAGACTACCTTGAAACGTTCTTGGCATGGGGAGCCGCCGTTGTGCGTGGCAACAGCAAAGCAAAGCTGTTCTATCATTTTGGCCTCAGCCGTATATGGGGTCAAATATATCAGCATCTTGTGCAAAACCACCCCTATCTCTTGACGATGGGGCGAAATCGTTCTAAATCGATGGGACCGTGGGTTACAGAAGGCCCTAAAGCGCAAACATAATCATCTATGAAATCGCTCCTCCTCCGTAGTCAGATCCCTTCGCGCCTCTCGACATAACTCGGAAAATCGCATGTACGACGTAGCCGTCATTATCCCGACGTACAACTGCGCGAGGCAACTCCCCGAGGCAGTGGAGAGCGTATTGATGCAATCATACAGATCGTTCACGGTCACTATTGTTGACGACGGCTCTACTGACGACACAAGAGTGATATTGAGACCTTATCAGAACAAAATATCTTATATTTACCAGAAGAATTCTGGCGTTGCGAAGGCAAGAAACACGGGAATCCGCGCATCAGAGAGCACATATGTTGCTTTCTTGGACGCAGATGATGTGTGGCTCCCCAATAAACTTGAGAGGCAGATAGATTTCTTGATGGAAAATCGTGGATTAGCCATGGCGTCTTGTGACCTGACCTTATTTGATGACAATCGAACCTATGAAGAAACATTTTGGCAAAGCTGTGGATGTTACGAGGAACTGAAAAGAGAGCAAAGGCAGATTAAGAATGCGTTTCGTAAGCTCATGTATCACAACTTCATTTATCCTTCTACAGCATTGGTAAAGAGAGAATGCTTTACTCAGGTGGGACTTTTTGATGAGTCGTTTCGCGGGGCGGTGGCTGATGATAAGGATATGTGGCTTCGGATAGCCAGTCGGTATAACATCGGCTGTGTGGCTGATGCTTTGGTCAAGCGGCGGATACACGATTACTCGCCCTCGTCGCTTGAGGCGATTGACTTATCGGTTATCAAGGTGGTTAAGAAGATGGAGGCGATGTTTCCAAAGCTGGTTGAGGACCAAAATGTCAGAACAGGGCGGATATTAGGGTCGCGGTACTATTACCTGGGGAGGCTCTATTTAAATGAAGATGACCTGATAAATTCAAAAGAAGCGTTTCTGTCGAGCTTGCGGCATTCAGTGTCGGTGAGGGCATTGGTGTTCCTGGTGATTTCCTTACTGGGAAAGCGAAGGGTATGGATGTTACGCAGGATGAAGGACAGAATGAGACGCATGCGGATATTTGATATGGTGTACGGTTGGATCCATCGGAACGTGCGAGCAAGACCTGCAGGTTGATTAGGGACGAGAGAAACGGCATGTGGGTCAAAAGGAGTGACATAAAGGTGAAACATATCTGGTCTTATGAGGGAAGGGCACCGCAATGTGGTCTCCCGAAGGAAAAGAAGTAATGGCTCGTAGGAAGGAATTGTTGGAGGGAGGTCCTCCCGTCGTGCTTTATATCGACATCTCGGGCGGATTTGGAGGTGCGATTAACAGTCTGTATAACACGGTAGTAGCGTTGGATCGAGAGAGATTCGAGCCGGTCGTTGTGAGTAGTCAGAAGTTAGGAGGTGAATGGGATAAGGTAGTAAGTCATCGCGTTCGGTACAAACCGTATTATCGGTTCATGGGCTCGATGAGCGACAGGATAGGGCGAAGTGGTATACCTACTTTGTTTCGAAGGCTCCTAAACGGCGTCTGCTTTCTAGCCTTCCTGGCTACGACAGAAGCAAGGTATTTCGTTCGGTTGTGGAAAGTCGGAAGGTTGTTTAAGCCCGCCCTTATTCATCTGAATAATAACCTGAACAGTCAGCTTTCGGGGATGCTGCTCGCGCGCACTTTGAGTATACCATGCGTCAGCCATCAACGTGATTACGAATCGCGTTCGTGGGTCACAAGATGGTTAGGACGATGCGTGAACCATCATATTGCGATATCTGATTCAGTCAAGCAAAACCTAATCGGGATTGGAATCGATCCGGCAAGAATATCGGTTGTCAGAGATGCCGTAGACGTAGAGGCGTGGAAACCAGATCGAGAACATGGGAACCTCCGGAGGGCATTCGGAGTAATAAATGGGGAACGTTTGATTGGGATGTTTGGGCGAGTGGTTCGGTGGAAAGGGCAACATGTCTTTGTGCGCGCTATGCAGGAAGTATGCAAGATCTCTCCAGATGTGCGAGGTTTCATTGTAGGGGACGAGTCTGACGAAGATTCTTCTTACATGCGTGAGGTGGTGCGGCAGGCACAACAACTCAATCTTGAGAGCCGGATTGTCATGACGGGATATAAAGACGATGTTCGGGGGCTAATGTCAATGATGGACGTCGTTGTCCACGCGTCTGTGCGTCCTGAGCCCTTTGGAATGGTCATCATTGAAGCGATGGCGATGGGAAAACCTGTTGTCGCCACAGAGGGTGGTGGTCCCTCAGAAATAATTACGCACGGGAAATCGGGGATCTTAGTGCCGCGAGGCGATAGCGAGTCGTTAGCCAGTGCAATTCGCATCTTACTGGAGAACGCTATTCATGCCAAGGAACTGGGTGAGGCAGGACGTCGGGTGGTGGTAGAGCGATTCACAAGTTCCCAACAAGCCCAAGAGATCATGCGAATTTATAGAAGCTTACTCAGTGATGGAAGTTGGTGAGCGACAAGGTATGTAGTGCAACCACTATGGGCGCCGCAGAGCCCGAAGGTCAAATTGACGTATACAGAGTCAGCTAGCTACAGCCAACAGTATATTCAGCACGCGCGCGCTGTCCCACGGGGGGCTTTGTGCGTGCTTCTGTGCTTTCTTCTGTTCGAGTATCTCCGCCTCCATGATGTCCTGCCGATCCTCAAGACGATGAAGGTCCAAACAGCGGTACTTGCAGCATTGGTCCTTATCGTAATTGCGGAAATGGGGAAGGGAGAGGTGCGACTAACTCGTCAGGGTTGGTTGCTATTGGGTTTTTTGGGACTTGCATCATTCACGATTCTCACGGCCACTAATAACTATTATGCGTATGAATTTGCCTTTGAACTTGCGTTGATGTTGATAGCCTACTTTGCCATTACCCATATCCTGAGGAATGAGAGAGATGTAAAAAGTTTTCTTTCGCTCTTGGTCGGAATTCATGTGTACATTGCCGTGAAGGTGATTATTGGTTATGAAGGATTCACAGCGGGATCATATTTTCTTGGCGACGAGAATGACGTAGCACTGGCGATGACGCTGATGCTGCCCCTGGGAGTATACCTTTCCCGGCAGACTCAATCCCTTCCTGCGCGCACCTTTTGGGGAGCAAGTAGTATAGCGATGTTGCTCTCGATCATCTTGTCACGCTCGCGCGGAGGGTTTGTGGGAATCGCAGCGATAGGACTGTATTATGTTGTGACAGGCCGAAATAAGAGTAAGGCAGTGGGAGTTCTGGTTTTGAGCATAATGATAGTCATAGCCGTGGCTCCCGAAGGATACTGGGAGGAAATGGAGACGATCAAGGAGACAGATTCGGGGACAGCAGAAACGCGGCGGAACTACTGGGCTGCAGCACGACGCATGTTTTATGATTCCCCGATTTGGGGAGTGGGCGGGAACAACTATCGCATATTACTTCCAGACTACGCTTACGAAGTTTCGCCGGAGCAGAGAGGGACACAGTGGGGAAAGGCTGCACATAGTATGTTTTTCGACCTGCTAGCGGAATTTGGGCTACTCGGCGTATTACTGATCGCTTCGGTCCTGCTTTGGAACTTTCGCGATTTAAGGGAGGTCAGATCGCTGAGCGAAAAGGGAAACTGCTCGGCTTCGATACAGCAACTGGCCGACTGCCTTCGACTGAGCTGGGTTGGGTTTTTAGTCCCCGCCGTATTTCTCTCGGTACTCCGGTACCCCCATTTGTACTACCTGACAGCCTTGACGGTGGTGGCGCACAGGTTGGCGCTTGCTGAATCGGAGATCATGGCTGTTGAGCCGATCGGTGCTCTTGAGTCAGGAGAATGGGAGCATACATGACGGTAGTGGTCCACCGGTTTTCGGAGAGATGGGCTGCGGAGTGCGAGGTTTTTGTTGAGGCGGCGCCTGGCGCCACCCTCGCCCATGCGACTCCCTGGTCATCTTTGGTTTCCCGGGCTCTCGGCCACCAGGACAGGTCACTGATCGCCGCGCGGGGCGGCGAGGTTTGTGGAATCCTGCCGATAATGCTCCTCAGGCACTGGCTCTTTGGGACGTTTCACATCTCTCTTCCGTGGCTGGATTACGGGGGGATTATTGCCGACAATCCGGAGATAGGTCGTCATCTGCTGCACGCAGCAGTCGCCCAGGCCGAGGCAGATAGGGCATCCTTTATCGAACTTCGCTCAATGGAAAAAGTATATCCGGATCTGCCGGTTCGGCAAGACAAGGTGACACTCTTGCTCGAGCTTGGTACCTCTGAGTCGGTTTGGGGTCGCCTTGATCCCAAGGTTCGGAACCAAGTCCGAAAGGCTCAACGGGCTGGGTTGACCTGTGAGTTTGGCGGAGAAAGGCTGTTACCGGAATTTTACCGGGTATTCGCTCGTAACATGAGAGATCTGGGCACCCCCGTTTGGGGGATTTCCCTCTTTCAAAACATCTTGAAGGCGTTCCCAAAGACCTCGGAGGTCGCCCTGGTCCGGCAGGCCCAGCAAGTCATAGGAGGAGGGCTGGTCCTCTCCTTTAAGGATACCGTCTATATGCCTTCGGCGTCCTCTCTGCGAGACTATTTTCATCTCTGTCCCAATAACCTCCTCTATTGGGAAGTGATCAAACGGGCCTGTGATGGCGGTTACCGCACCTTCGACTTTGGACGGTCAACGGTGGGATCCGGTACGTACCATTTCAAGAAGCAGTGGGGTGCAACGGTCAAACCACTGCACTGGCAGTACGTTCTATTGAACGGGAAACATATGCCCCAACTTAACCCCTCTAACCCGCGGTTCAAGTTCCTTATTGAAGTATGGAAGCGACTTCCTCTCCCTGTAGCAAACTGGCTCGGGCCCCGAATCGTTCGACATCTGCCTTAGCTCGTTGAGAGTCGAGAGTGAAGGTTCCTCCAGGGCGTCGAAAATTGATTTGGCGCGCTTTATCGAAATTGCATACGGTTCGTTGCTCGAGTCTGTATCGGAATTGGAAATTGCCAAAAGACAAGGATTCTTAACCGGCGAAATGTTCGCGACAGTGTACAAAAAGGCAGAAGACGTTGCCAAGATGCTCAGCGGCTTACGCCGCACCCTGGAAAAGCGCCCTTAACTCTCAACACTAGACTCTCAACACTCAACTATTGCGCAACCCTCAACTCTCATCTCTCAACTCTCAACATGACTAAGTTCAGACTAGTTCCGCCCGCTGGAGCTCCCTTGCCGGCGCGCGCAGTCCTGTCGTCGCTGTACCCTGCCTCGAACAGCCAAAGCAGCCTCGAGAAGCTGCTGAGGCAGCGGCTGAGAGCGCCGCATGTCTTTCCAATCTCCTCGGGTCGGGCCGCCCTGACGATAATTCTCAGAGTGCTGCAAAAACTATGCAGCAGGCGAGAAGTGGTCATCCCAGCCTATACGTGCTTTTCGGTGCCTTCTGCGGTGGTTCGTGCGGGACTGAGCATCCGCCTGTGCGATGTGGATCCGAAGGCACTCGACTTGGATTACACTGTTCTTACACGACTTGATCTAGATAAGGTGCTTTGTATTGTTCCCTCGAGTCTTTACGGGATGCCATCAGACCTGTTTGGGCTGGAAGAGATTGCCCGAGCTGCTGGGGTCTATCTGATTGACGACGCCGCCCAATGCCTTGGGGCGACCTTGGCCGGAAAGGCCTGCGGGACCTTTGGCGATGCGGGTTTTTATAGCCTGGGACGAGGCAAAAATATCACGACCATGGGTGGCGGAATCCTCATCACCCAGAAGGATGACCTTGCTGATCTCATTCAGAAGGAACTGAAAAAACTCCCTCGTCCCTCATCCTTCAGTGTTCTCTCTGCTACGCTCAACTCTGTACTATATGCTGGTATGTTATCCCCCTCACGATACTGGCTGCTGGATCCCATTCCGTTTCTCGGGCTGGGGGTCTCAGTTTTCGACCCAAACTTCCGAATGACACAACTCTCACCGTACCAGGAACGCCTAGCCTCTCGACTCTGGACTCTCGTCCATCCTTACAACCGCGTTCGTTGCGAGAACGCCCGGCTGTTATGTGCGGGACTCGACGGGGTAGAGGGGATTGAGATTCCCCAATTAGTCGAAGGCGCGACGCCGGTCTACCTTCGGTTTCCGATCCTGGCGAGAGATGGGATGCATCGTTCGCGGCTCTTATCCCGCCTGAAGGATGCTGGGATTGGAGCCAGCACTTCGTATCCTACGGCAATCGGCGACATCCCGGGAATCGAGCAGTACCTGGGTGCTGCTCAGCAAGATTGTCCAGGCGCTCGATCGATAGCGGAACGCATCATCACTCTGCCGACGCATCCGTATGTCACTGCTTCTGATGTCGACAGAATGATCGAGATAGTGAGGGCGGAGAGTTGATAGTGGAGGTTGAGAGTCCAGAGCGGAGAAATTTTGAATTTCGAATTGCGAATGTTGAATTTAACAGAACCGCGGTTCACTTTCGAAATCCGAAATCCCAAATTCGAAATCCTGAGCCGGTCACCGGTCATCGGTCAGGGAATCGTGAACCATGAACAAGCTAAAAGCCATAGCTAAGACCGCAATGGGGGAGACGCTGCTCCGGACGGGGATATGGGAGCGATATCTTACAAGCATGGCGCGGCGCGGCGCGGCCCTCGTCCTGACCTACCACCGGGTCATCGAGAAGTGGGACCGGACCCTGGACTACTCCCAGCCGGGGTTGGTCGTCACGGCCGACACGTTCCACCGCCAACTCCAGTTTTTGAGAAGATACTTCGACATCGTCCCCCTCTCTTCGCTGATTTCGGATTTCGAATTTCGGATTTCGAAATGTTCTGACTTCCGCGATGCGCAATCGGCAAATCCGCAATCCGCAATCCGAAATCCGCAATCTTCTCTCAACTCTCCACTCTCGACCCTCTCTCGCCCTTTCTGCTCAATTACCTTCGACGACGGTTGGCGGGACAATTACGAGATCGCCTTTCCGATCCTCCAGAAACATGGTGTCCCCGCGACTGTCTTTCTGACTACCGATTTCATCGGCACGAACCGTGCCTTCTGGCATACCGAGCTGATGTATCTGCTGATGCACGGTGAGTTGTCCCGATTCAAGTTGACCCAGTACGTTCTCGATCCGTATCCAACGCCCGTCCGCCTCGGTCTGATGCGACTTGCTCACATGGAACAGGCACCAGACGCTCACGATGTTGACCCTCTTATCGAGGCAGTGAAAGCCACGTGCGATGAACCGACGACCGACCAGCTCATTGGTGACGTAGGCAACGCACTCGGCGTCCGCAGGCCGCTGTTCCCCGATCGCAGCTTCTTCCTAGACTGGGGCCAGGTCACTGAGATGGCCGGAGCCGGGATCGAGATGGGGTCTCACGGGTGTACCCACCGGATCCTCACCCGAATCAAGCTCCAGGATGCGGGAAACGAATTGGTGCGGTCAAAGGCTGAAATTGAGCGTCATACTGGCCAAGAAGTCAAACATTTTGCCTTTCCTGATGGGGCCGCGAATCGAGACCTCATGGCGTTCGTGGAAAAGGCGAGATACCGGACCGCATGTCTCTGTCGGACCGTCCCTACTGATGAGCGTTTCGGGACGTTGGCCCTGCAACGGGTAGGCATGCACGAGGGGGTTTCTGGAGGAGGCAATCGGTCATTCATGGAGTCAGGCCTTGGGCTTTGGCTGTTTCGTGCCCCGAGCATGAGGCGAGGATGAGTGTTCTTGTGACGCCCGGAAATCTCAGGAGCGCCCTGGCGGTCACACGGAGCCTTGGTAGGCAAGGGATTCCGGTGGCGGTTGCTGATGAGCAGCCGAGGAGCCTGGCCGGCGCGTCTCGCTATTGTCAGAAGGCAATTCGGGTGCCATCACCCGCCACAGCGGGGTCGGCGTTTGTCCACGAGATTCGTCAGATACTCTCCCGTAACGGGGTTCGCGTTGTTATTCCCGCCGATGACGTTGCCCTCACGCTTCTAGCCGAGGCCCGGCCGCGATTCGAAGGCCTGGCTGCGTTTCCGTTTCCTGATCGCGAGGCCATTCAGCTCGCCCACGACAAGAGCGTTGTGATGTTATTGGCGCAGGAGCATGGAATTCCGGTTCCGAAGACCGTGCTCGTCCACGACCCGGATGATGTCACGGAAGCGATCCGACGGGTCGGCTTTCCCGCGGTGGTCAAGCCCCGCCTCTCCCATTTTCGCCGCAATGGTGAGTGGGTGCGTGGCGGTGGGCCCCATTATGTGTCTACTGTGAGACAGCTTGAGGCGGCGTGCCGGAGGATCCATGAGACTGTCCCTCTTCCCCTGGTGCAGGAATACATTCCCGGCGAAGGTCGCGGTGTCTTTCTCCTGATGAATCAGGGCAAACTCCGTGCCGCTTTTGCGCACCGGCGAATCCGCGAGAAACCTCCCTCTGGAGGGGTCTCGGTCCTTTCGGAAAGCGTCGGACTCGATTCGCAGTTGCTCCAGTACTCGCAGTGCCTCCTCGGGGCCTTGAAATGGCACGGCGTGGCTATGGTGGAATTCAAACATGATGCGCGCGATGGAAATCCCAAGTTGCTGGAGGTTAACGGGCGGTTTTGGGGGTCTCTGCAGCTCGCTGTGGACGCGGGAATGGACTTTCCTCACTTGCTGTATCGGTTGGCCCTGGACGGAGACATTGAGCCAACATTTTCTTATCAGGAAGGCATCCGTCTGCGGTGGGGACTTGGAAATCTCGATTGGCTCTTGTTGCGTCTTCGCGACGCCAGCCCGTCCAAAGTCATTCGGGAGTTTCTGAGACATTTCGGCAAGGGGGCGAGGAACGAGGTCTTTCGGTGGGATGACCCCAGACCTGCCCTTGAGGAGCTTTCACAATACGTTGGACAAATCCTCCGGGGGGGAAGCGAGAAGCTCCGCCGGACCGGTCGCCATGAGTGAACCCGTCAGGGGAATCATTCACGTCCACTCTAATTTCTCACGGGATGGTCTGTGTTCGATAGCGGATCTGGCGGATTTTGCACGAGACTCCGGATATCGGTTCGTGGGCCTCACCGATCACGCCGAAGACCTCACGCCAGCGGATATGAAGGAGCTCCGTCTGCTGTGCGAGAAGCACTCGGACGATTCGCTGGCCATGATTCCCGGCCTCGAGTACCGATGCCGCGGCGAGATCCATATTCTTGGGCTTGGCATTACGCATGACATTTCCACCGACGATCCCGTCCTGGTGGCCTCCCAAATCAGGCAAAGGGGAGGCCTTGCGGTCCTCGCCCACCCTGGAAGGAGCGGATACCAATGCGCCCCGGAATTGTGTGCCGCGCTTGACGGGATTGAAATCTGGAATGCCGGGTACGACGGTCTCTTTGTGCCCTCCCTCGAAAATTTTCGGCTCCTCGGACGGGCCCGGGGGGTGAACTCTTCTCTCTTCGGTATCGGTGGGGCCGATCTGCACGGGTTTCACCGGCCTCCGGGTGTGATACTCGAGCTGCTCATAAACGGAAGCACCAGGATCGATCCACGGGCAATTCTCAAACACATCGGGACGGGGAAATTTTCGATACGCGGAAGGTATGTGCGCTTCTCCGCATACACTGTGCCCCATCGGCTGGCCCGGGTCCGTCTGTGGGTCTTTCGAAAACTCTACGAGGTTTCAAAGGCTGTCCGTGACGTTGCATTGGGTGAAAACTGAGAGAGGTATTGGCAGTGGAAACAACGGTCCTCCATCTGATTGAAACGGGCGGGCCCGGCGGGGCGGAACGGATGATGGTCCACCTGGCCAGTGGACTTGGCGATGGATACCGCTCGGAGGCGGCACTGATCCGGGATAGCTGGCTGGGTGGAGCCCTGAAGGATCGGGGTGTTCCAGTGACTATGTTGCGCTACACACGCAGTTCTTTTCTGAGACTCTTTGAACTTGACACGCTCCGCGATCTGCTGGGGCTGATCCGAAAGAAGAACGTAAACATTCTTCACACTCACGAGTTCCTCATGAATACGATCGGACTTGTGGCCTCGCGGCTGGCCGGTGTTCCCCTGGTGGCGACAGTCCATGGCACGAATTACTATGGCGATCGTTTCCGGCGGCGCGTCGCATATCGGCTCGTCGGGAGGTTTGCCCATCAGATGGTTGCGGTATCCGAAGATCTCAAGCGTTTCCTGGCGGACCAGATCAATATCCACCCGGATCGGATCCAAGTGGTCCGCAATGGGGTTCCAATCGGTGAACAGCCTTCGCCCGAAAAGCTCTCAACTCTCCGCCAAGATTTAAGCCTCGACCGACATACGAGGGTGGTCGGCACGGTAGGGAGTCTCTATCCGGTGAAGGGACATCGATATTTGATAGACGCCGCAGCTTCGGTGATTGACCGATTTCCCCATGTGGTGTTTTTGATCGTCGGTCGTGGAAACCTCCGAGAAGAACTCGAAGCGCAGGCCCAGCGCCAAGGGGTGGCTGCGCATTTCCGCTTTCTCGGACACCGTGATGACGTTCGCGATATTCTTGCGCTGTGTGAGGTTTTTGTGCTTCCATCCCTGTCCGAAGGGATGCCTCTGGCTTTGCTTGAGGCCATGGCGGCGGGCGTGCCTGCCGTCGCCACACAGGTCGGGGGGATCAACGAGGTGTTAGAGGACGGAAAGACGGGGCTGTTGGTACCGGCAGCGGATAGTCAGCAGCTCGCCGAGAGCATTATTACACTCCTAAATGATCGAGTGCTTAGAGTGCGAATGGGGGCGGTCGCCCGGGAATCGGTAGCAAGTTGTTTCTCTCTGAACAGGATGGTCGAGGCTTATGAAAATATTTATGCAGATCTGATCTCGAAAGTTGATCCCGCTCGGGGGGGCGCGTGAAAATTCTCTTCTGGATCTCGATCTGCCTGGCTCTTTATACGTATTTTGGCTACCCATTTATCCTCTGGATCTCGGGAAAGAGACGGCCGCGAGATGTGTGCAAGATAACAATCTCTCCGTCGGTTTCGGTGATCATCGCAGCGAGGAACGAGGCGGAAAAGATCCGCGACAAGATCGAGAACACTCTCGCCCTCAACTATTCGCTATCCCTCCTGGAGGTCATCGTGGCCTCGGATGCTTCGGATGATGGGACCGATGCGATGGTCCGAGGGTACGCTGGAAGGGGAGTTCGCCTGGTACGATCGGCTGATCGCCAAGGAAAGGAACATGCACAGGGACTTGCGGTGGCAGTGTCGAGCGCGGACATTCTCGTCTTTACAGATGCGGCCACGATGTTGGAGCCGGATGCCCTAGATCGGCTCGTCGAGAACTTCGCTGATCCCAGCGTCGGGGCAGTCAGCACCGAGGATCTGCTCGTCGATACTGCAGGGGTCCCGACCGGCGAAGGGCTCTACGTCAACTATGAAATGTGGGTGCGTCGCCTCGAGAGCCGATTCCACAGCCTCGTCGGCTTGAGCGGCTCATGCTTTGCCATACGGAGAGAGCTGTGCGGCCATTGGTCCCCGACCCTCGCCAGTGATTTCATGGGAGCGATACAAGCGGCCCGTAACGGGTACCGCGCGGTGACGGACCCATCGGTTCGGGGCACGTTGACGACGGTGACCTCGCCTCGGCTCGAGGTGCACCGAAAGATCCGGACGTTTCTTCGAGGAATCACCGTGCTCCTGGTGAACCTGGATCTCTTGAATCCTCTGACTCACGGCCGATTCGCTTTCCAGTTGATCAGCCATAAACTGTTAAGGTTTGTCAGCCCGTTGTTCCTGGTCGCCTTGCTCACGGCGAGCGGGATGCTGATGGGCGAGGGGATGTATCGCCTTCTCTTCTGGGGCCAGGTGTCGTTCTATGGGCTCGGCACGCTCGGCCTTCTCCTTCCTTCACTCCAACACTCAAAGCTCGTACGGATTCCCTGCTATTTCACCGTGGTTCAAATGGCCCTGATCGCTGCCTGGGGCAGGTATCTGCGGGGGCACCGGCAGGTGGCATGGGAACCGTCGAAACGGCCGCGAATCGCGATCGCCGGCCACGGCCCATGCGCCCCTCAACAAACACAATCTCCGACCTGCCGAGTACTTACAGCGTTGAGCCCTCCCTCTGGCAAAATCAAGGTATGCCATCTAGCCTCCGGCGACCTGTGGGCGGGTGCGGAAGTGCAACTTGCCACTCTGCTCACTTCATTGCAAAAGGTGTCCGATTTGGAGATTTCAACGATTCTCTTTAACGAAGGACGCCTGGCCTGTGAACTGAGGGACCTTGGAATCAATACACACGTGATTCCGGAATCTCTACACCATCCCTTGTCAATACTCAAGCAGTTGGGAGATTACTTCAAAGAGCACCCCGTCGACATCCTTCACACCCACAAATACAAAGACAACATACTGGGAGCCCTTTCGTCAGTCTATCGGGATATCCGCCACCGGGTCAGGACCATCCATGGCCTGTCCGAATACTATGGTGGCTTTCAGGCGATGAAGGCCGGCATATATGGAGCGATTGATAATGTCGTCAACCGGTGGTTTGTTGATCGAATTCTGGCCGTCTCTTTCGCCATGAGGAGCCAGATCATCAAACGATTTGGGGCCGAAAGAGTCATTTGTATTCATAACGGGATCGACATTGAACGGATTCGAACCAGCGGGAATGGGACGGAACTCAGGAGAGACCTAAAGCTTAACGGAGGAGAGTTCTTGATTGGCACGATGGGGCGGCTAACATACGTGAAAGGGTTGCAGCCATTCCTGAGGGCGGCGCGCATCATTCGCTCCAAAAGACCCACTGTGAAGTTCCTCATCGCGGGTGACGGGCCGTTGAAGGTTCCCCTTCAAGCACTTGCCCGTGAATACGGTCTTGAAAAGGAAGTATTATTCCTGGGTCATCGACACGACGCCTGCGAGGTCTTGGGACTCATGGATCTCTTTGTCTTGCCGTCGTTGAGCGAAGGCATTCCCATGGTGTTACTTGAGGCACTAGCGCTGGCTCGACCTGTTGTCGCAAGTCGAGTAGGGGGCATTCCCGAGGTCATCGAGCATCGCGTCAGCGGGATATTGGTGACACCCGGGAGGGAGGAAGAGCTAGCACAAAATTGCATTGCCCTCATGGATGATTCTGGTTGGGCTCAACGGTTGGGTGCAGCAGGTCGGAAACGTGTGGAAGAAGAGTTCTCTGCGAGGTTTATGGCAGAGAAGGTGGCGGAAGTTTACCGTGCGCTCGTTTGTAATGGGGAACCTCGATGAGGATCGGGTTAGTCGGTTGCGGACAAATCGCCCGAGTGCACATTCCTTTCATTCTACGGGACAAAAGGCACACAATCGTCGGGGTGTGTGACCAGGACGTAGCAAAGGCAGATGTTCTTACACAGCGGTTCAAAATCAGTAAAACCTATGGGAACTTTGCTCAACTACTCGAAGAGCAAAGACCCGATGTGGTCCATGTTTTGACACCTCCGCAATCCCACGCGGCTCTTGCCCTCCAGGCGATGGAAGCGGGTTGTCATGTTTTGGTCGAAAAACCGATGGCCCTTTCGGTCCAAGAAGCTGATCGCATGATAGATGCTGCCAAGGCTCATGGTGTTAAGCTTTGCGTGAACCACAATCAGCTATTCGACCCGGTTTTCTTGGAGGCCCGGCGTCTGATTGAAAAGGGGGCCGTTGGAACCGTCATTGGTGTTGAAAGTTACTACGGTTTCAACCTTGGGCAGACCTCTGAGCGGCGCTGGGTCGAGAACCTACCGTCAGGGCTCTTTCAGGATCTCGCACCCCATCCGCTATCGCTGATCCTAGAATTCCTCCAGGATCCCCTCGACCTGTATGCCTCAACGTTGGTGACGGGGATGCTTGGTCCGCATGTACCAGACGAATTACGCGTCCTCATGACGGGAAAAGATGCCGTGGGCACCCTTTCGATCTCTTTAGGCATCAGACCGCATCTAAACTTTCTGAAGATCTATGGGTCTAAATCCATTCTCAACGTGGACCTCGCCAATATGATTTTATCACGGGAGCGACTTACGCCGCTTCCAAAAGCCATGGCGCGAGGGCTCATGAGCGTCGAACAAGGAGCACAACTGGCCACAGGAGCAGTTCGAAATGCAGTCAAATTTGTGCTGGGTCGCTTAAAGCCCTACCAAGGCCTGGAAAATCTGGTCCAGGCATTCTACGAGAGCATCGAACACGGCCAGGACCCTCCTATCCCGGGGGAGACAGGACGGCGTGTTGTACAGGTCTTTGAAGCCATCCAAAGAAAACTCCCCAAACCAATGATTCGACAACGACACAGCAATCGAGACAGGGGAAAACGATCAAGGGTTTTTGTAACTGGAGCAAGTGGATTTCTCGGAAGTCACCTAGTGGAGAACCTTTCCAAGGATGGAACAGTAATCCGGGCGCTTGTCCGGCCGACGAGCCGAATTGGTCATCTTCGCTCTCTGGATGTAGAGTTGGTAGAAGGTGACCTGGGGGATGTCGAAAAGCTAAAGAAGGGCATGGAACACTGCGAAGTCGTCTATCATTGTGCGGCTGCCACCAAGGGTACGTGGAGCGATTACCTCGAATCGACAATTCGAGGGACAGAGCGGTTACTCGAGGCAAGCGTGGCGGTTGGCGTGAGGCGCTTTGTCCACATTAGCTCACTTTCCGTCTATGGGGTTCATCCATTGAAAGATAATGAATGGGTAACGGAGGACACCCCGTACGAACTTCATCCTGAAAAGAGAGGGTACTACACCCATTCAAAAGTCGAAGCAGAAAAACTCGTCCTTCGCTACGCCCAAAATCAGGGCTTGCAGACCACCATTCTCCGCCCCGGCACCATATACGGTCCCCGAGGGAGGGTGTTTTTTCCCCAGGCCGGGTACTCCCTAAAAAATAAGATCTTCCTAATCATTGGACGTGGGGACCATCTCTTGCCCCTGGCCTACGTGGAGAACGTTGTCGACGCGATCTGTCTGGCCGGGGTTCGGGAGGAGGCGGTTGGCCAGATCTGCAATATCGTGGACGATGAACAGATCACGGGACGTGAATATCTAAACGAGCTCATTCAAAGGACAGGGCTGAAAGCATTCACATTGCACGTACCTTTTGGCTTCATCTACGTTGCCGCGTCTCTCCTGGAGCTCCGGGCGAACATGCTTAGGACAAAGAACCTCCCTGCCCTCTCGCGCTACCGCCTGGTCTGCGCCACTAAAAATCTTCGTTATGATACTTCTCGGGCTAAGAACCGACTTCAATGGAAACCGGATGTTTCTATCGAGCAAGGACTGAGACGAACATTTGACTCATATAGGCACGCACAGAAGCGTCATTGATCGTGGAAGTCCACGAGAGCAGTAACGGACACTATTAGGGCAGAGGAACATAGATGACACTTGTCGCTCTCCTGTTCTTGATCGCGTTACAGTCACTGCTCACTTTGATCGTGCTCTATCAGTTGGCGATCATCGTACTGGGCTTTTTAACCAAGGAGAGACTCGCCCGGTCGCTTTGTGCAAGGACCCGCTTTGCAATAATAATCCCCGCACACAATGAAGAGTGCACTGTCGCTCAAGCGGTATCAAGCCTTCTGGAGAGCGATTATGCCGCCAAACTAAGAGACATTTTTGTGATCGCGGATAACTGCACGGACAGAACTGCGGAGGTGGCTCGCCAGTCTGGCGCGCTTTGCCTGGAACGGACCGATCCGAAGAAAGGGAAAGGCTACACCCTGCAATGGACGCTCGAACGAATACCAAAGGATCGGTATGACGCCTTTGTATTTCTCGACGCAGACTCCACGGTAGCGCCTTCGTTTCTCTATCACCTGGATCATGATATTCAGGGGGGAAAGAAAGCGATTCAAGGATATGAGGTTACGAAAAACCCGGGAGACACTTGGCTGACTCGGCTTTCCGACGTGTCCGATTTTTTTCAGTTCCAGTACTATTATCGGGCAAGGTCGAAGCTTGGGCTGTCCTGTCGTCTTCTGGGAAATGGGATGTGCTTTTCAAGAGAGATAATTGCCAATTTTGGTTGGGATGCATTCAGCATTGGGGAGGACGGCGAGTACTACATGAAGTTAATTCTTGGGGAATACATTGTTCACTACAATCCAATGGCGAGATTCTTCTCCGAACGGGCGGTCGACTTTACACAAGGAAAGCCGCAGAGATTAAGATGGATGACGGGGAAAGCAGAGGTGGTGAGAAGATACATTCCTGTCTTGGTGGTGAATGCTCTCCGAAAAGCAGATATTAGACAACTAGACGCAGCGGTAGAATTTCTTCTCCCTTCTCAGTCTATGTTACTGGGGATGATCTTTCTTGCATTCTCTTTCCAGTATTGGGTTAATATGGAATCACTGCTTGTGTGGCTTATAGGTATTGTGATAGTTATAGCCAGTTACATAGGTGTGGCCGTCGTGACAGGCGGATTCCCCTACGAAACCTATAAAGCCATGTTGTTCGCGCCAGTTTATGTACTTTGGAAGATCTGGTTAAGAGTCCAGTCGATTTTCCGTAAAGAAAGGAGATGGGTGAAGACCGAGAGGCGCGCGACTTATAACAGCTCTGGGATAGACCGAAGGTAGCATTGGGCGCCATTCTGCCTTCAGTTGGTGTAGCACCAGATCCGATTTTGGGCATTTCGTGATTTCCGGGTGCTCGACGATGAAAAAGGCTATATCTGCCGTCTCCCGGGTCTCCAGATCCTCGGCAACGTGGTCGGTTTGCTTCGCTATTTCATGTCAAAAAGTGGTCAATGACAAGAGTATGAGCATTTTCTGTTCGGGCGCCTAGTCATGATGCAATTTGGCAGGGCACGGCTTTATCGAGCTGATACCGGTGCAGTGGAACGGACATACTTCAGGCTCTTCGGCCTAGCAGACCCCAGCCATTTTATCAGGAGTCATTACTTCCGAAGATTCACCAAAGATCTCAAGGCGAGCAAGATTCTGGATGCTGGATGCGGGGCGGCAGATTACACATTTTTCATGGCCGAGCAGCGGCCAGAAGCCTTGGTGCATGCGGTAGACGTGGACGAAGCTCAGATTTCACGGAATCGTGACACACTCAAACGCATGATGCTCAAGAATGTCGATTTTGCATGCCAAGACATCACTACACTGAACGCAAATGAGATCTACGACCTGATCATCTGCATCGATGCTCTTGAGCATATTTATGACCAAGAAACGGTGCTGCACAACTTCCATCGTGCCTTGACAAGGGACGGCTCATTGTACCTGCACATCCCCTTAGCGCGTCCCTGTCCTGTTCCGTTCAGCAGGCATTTGCACGGTATGCATGAGTGGAGCAAGCGTGAACACATTGCCCCTATGCGGACCAAAGACGAACTTCTTAAAATGGTCGAAGATCCTGGTTTGCAGATCAGCCAGTGGCAGTACACCTTTTCGTACTATGCGGGGGAGTTGGCGTGCAGCTTGTTCGCCTTGTTTCACGAGAACAAAATGTCTAATCGCATCGCACAAGGTCTAATCTCTCCGATCACCAGAATGTTAGCCTATCTCGACCTGGCGTCAATTAGGAAGCAAGGATTTGCTCTTGCTGTTCTCGCCCGCAAAGCATGATATGCATTCCTGTTCTGATGGTGAATGCCCTCCGAAAAGCAGATATTAGACAATTAGGCGCAGCGATAGATTTTCTTCTCCCTTCTCAGTCTATGCTACTGGGGATTATGTTTCTTGCATTCTCTTTGCAGTATTGGGTAAATGAGGAAGCACTGTTGGTGTGGATGATAGGAATGACGATAGTTGTGGCGATTTATTTGGGTCTTGCTGTCGTGAGAGGCAGATTCTCATACGAAACCTACAAGGCCATATTGTTCGGGCCAGTTTATGTACTTTGGAAGATCTGCTTAAGAGTCCAGTCGCTTGTCAGCAAAGAAGGGAGATGGGTGAAGACCGAGAGGCGCGCGACTATAAGAGCTCTGGGATAGACCAAAGGTAGCATTGACCGCCGAAATGACAAGGAAAGGCAGAGTTTGAACCGCCTTCAACCAGAGGCGAAGAAGGGCTGATGCAATACCGTTTGCTCGATCTAGTGTGCTGCCCGTCGTGTAAGGGCGACGTTGGGGTCGAGGTCTTTGAGACAAGGCGACGCGCGCCGCTGGCGTGCATCGAAGGAAAACGTTGCCGTGACCATTGTGCCTACGTTGAGGCTGGTCTTGGAGTGGAACCGGACTGTCTCACTTGTAGTAACATAGAAGTGGAAGAGGGTACGATTCAGTGCGGTTGCGGCAAGGTGTACCCAATCATCGGTGGCGTGCCGAGATTTCTGCCCGAAGATCTGCAAGCTGAGCTTATTGATAGGTATCCGCAGTTTTTCAGCTCGCATGGTGACAAGATTCAACAGCAATTCCCCGATGTTCAGCGAGACAAGGTGAGCAAACTGAAAGCGCAGACCATAAGCGCATTTGGTTATGAATGGACGCAGTTCGCGGATTACGATGCACACAATTTTCTCGAGCTGATCTATCCGGTTCAGCCGGAGTATTTCAGAGGTAAACTCGGCCTGGATTGTGGCTGCGGAGCTGGGCGGCATACGAAGCAGGCAGTTTCTTATGGGGCGGAGATTGTCGCCATGGACATAAGCTGGTCGGTGGACGCGGCATACGAAAAGAACCTGCCGACCGCGGAGGCGATGACCGTGCAGTGTGATGTGTTCAACCTACCGCTTAAGCAGCAACAGTTTGATTTCATATACTCGCTGGGAGTGCTGCATCATACAACGAATCCGCCCAAGTCGTTCGATTGCTTGGTGCCGTTGTTAAAAGCGGGCGGTGGGATTATTGTTTGGATCTACTCCAACAAGCGTAAGTTCCTCCTGTTTGCCCTGAAGGTGGCCAGGATGATTACCCTCAAGATGTCAAGTCGGATGATTAAGTGGACATCGTTTATAGCGGCCTCCATCGACTACGGCGCTTTGATCTGGCCATACAAGATGCTCCGGAAAACACCCGGGCTCGGCAAAGTGTTGGAGAAGATCGCGCCGCCCAGAGTAAAAGGTTACGCGAAGCATGATTTTCTTGTGAGTTACACTGATTGGTTTGACAGGCTCTCGTACCCTTGCGTGAACTATTATAGTGCAGACGAGGTTCGAGGCTGGTATGAGCGTAATGGCCTGACCAAGATCAACATATCGCCGACCGGGCCTTTCGCCTGGCGCGGGTTTGGGGTCAAGCCTCAAGGCGAATAGCATGTGTGGGATTGTCGGCATAGTCTGTCAGAAAACCAGTGGAACTGAAGATGGGTGTGTGCAGAAAATGTGTACATTACTAGCCCGTCGAGGTCCTGATGGCGAAGGATATTATTTGGGCGATCGCGTGGCGTTGGGTATGCGTCGATTGGCGATTATCGACGTGGAAGGGGGGCATCAACCCGTCCACAATGAGGACCAATCGATCTGGGTAGTATTTAATGGCGAGATCTACAACTATCAGGAACTCCATAAGGATCTTGAGAAACGGGGGCATCGGTTCTCTACGCGGTCGGATACGGAGTGTCTAGTTCATCTCTATGAGGATTTCGGTGATGAGTGTGTTTCCCACCTGCGGGGGATGTTCGCCTTTGCGATTTGGGATGATCGCCGGAAACGGTTGCTCCTGGCCAGGGATCGGTTAGGGATCAAGCCGCTCTATTATTGGTGTGATGCCGATAGGTTGGCCTTTGCCTCTGAAATGAAATCGCTGTTGACTCTGAAAGGTTTCGAGTGTCGGATGAATCTCGAGGCGATGTCGGCATTCTTCACTTTTATGTACGTGCCCGGGCCTATGACGATCTACGAAGGGATATATGAAATCCCGCCGGCCCATGTTGGAGTCTGGATGAACGGGAACTTACAGTTGAAACGGTACTGGGATGTAGAGCCTAAACCCGATTTTGACAAGCCGATAGAGTTCTTCACCGAGGGTCTCCTCCACCACCTTAGAGAGTCTGTGAGGCTGCGCCTCATAAGCGAGGTTCCTTTAGGCGCATTCTTAAGTGGAGGGATCGACTCAAGCACTATCGTGGCCCTTATGGGTCAAACGTCCGGGCAGAAGGCTAAGACATTTACTGTGGGGTTTACCGGAAATCACTCAGCATATGATGAGCGGCCGTTTGCGCGGGCAGTGGCAGAAGCTTTTGGGACGAACCATTCCGAATGCTTGTTGAGCGCCCAAGTTGAAGAGATCCTCCCAGCAATAATTCGGGCGTTTGACGAGCCCTTTGCGGACTCGTCCGCGATTCCGAACTACCTGATCTGTCAGGCCGCAAGGCAGTGGGTCACGGTCGCCCTGTCGGGTCTCGGAGGGGATGAGCTTTTTGCCGGCTATGAGCGATACAGAGGTGCGCTGCTCGCGGACTACTATCGCCGGGTGCCACGGGCGCTTCGTCAAGGGATCATTGACCCCGTAGTTCGCGGGATGCCCGAGTCTCGGAATGGAGGATTATGGAGGGATCGACTCAAGCGATTTATCCAAGGGACAGAGCTTGAGCTGACCGAGCGATACCAGCGATACATCGCAGCATACGACGACGCGGAGAAGGCCGAGCTGTTCAGCGGTGATCTGGTTTACGAGCTGGAGAGACGTGGGCTGAATCCTACACAACTAGCCATGCAGAAGGCTCATGACGCGCTCGACCCCCTTGACCGAATGCTTTTAACTGATATACACACCTATCTCCCCCACGATCTTCTCAGGATGACGGATCGGCTGAGCATGTGGCACTCTCTGGAGGTCCGCGTTCCCTTCCTTGACCACAAACTCGTTGAGTTCGTGGCTACGATCCCGGCGCGTTACAAGCTGAGGAGGTGGCAAAAGAAGCATATACTGATTCGAGCCCTCGATGGGATTCTACCAAAGACGATCCTCAAACGCCGCAAGCAGGGTTTTTCGATCCCGCTAAATAGCTGGCTCAGAGGCCCATTACGTGATCTCGCGCAGCAGTATTTGGCTGAGCCAGCATTGCAGAAGGTTGGCCTGTTTGACCCTCAGACGGTTGCCAGGATCCTGAATCAGCACGACCAGGGCTTTAGGAACCACGAGTCCAAGATATGGGTGCTCCTCACCTTCATGCTGTGGCATGACCTCTATATGCGTAAGCAACCTATGTAAAATATAGGAAGGTGAATCTCGGTCCGATACCTGCATTGTGACGCAAAACTCGTCGCTCGGGTAGTGGATTAATCGACTCGGGGGCCCGCCGTCCTCCCATTCTTGGCATTAAATTTGCAGTTTCCCACAAATGTCGCTTGACATCAAAGGCCAATATATGTTGTCCTTATCAAGGAGGAAGAAAAAGTGATCCAAGAGATTGTAGCACGGTATCTCAAGCGAATGGCAATGGCCGTCATGGCTAGTACAAGCCTTGGGGTTCTGGTCTTTTCTTACAGCGATGCTGGACCCCCCAGTTGTGCTGCTTTCAATGATCCAGGCGCGGTCTTCTGCGAAGATTTTGAAGATGGAGATCTGGAGAATTGGAGTCTTGCCCCTGGCATGACAGAAACAATGATCTCGGTCGCCAATCTGGGCTCGAACAGGAATGTTCGGTTGTTTGCAAAGGGTGAGTCGTATACTCTCCTGGGCGCTGGCTTTGTCTTACGGGTTAAAGATGGCGAGAAGTTTTGGGTGGAGTGGTGGGAGCGCTATGACACTAACTTCCGCTGGCGGTTCGGCTCTGGGCCCGATTGGGCAAATTCCTCGCACAAAGACCTCGACCTTCGGAACGCGCAACCGAACGGACGTATGTTGTGGGCACCGGAGGACGGTGGAGATAACGGTGCGCTGGGCTTACCGCGCCTTTTCTTCATGGCCGATCAGGAGGGGACGTTTTATTTCGAGCCTGGTAGGGCGGGAAACCGTGCCAATGTCGATCCCAACTGGAAGCTTCGACCGGGCACAGCGTATCATTTTGTTCTCGAGATCACTAATGCGGTCGCACCTCGGGGGGCGTTTAAGTTCTGGGCTAATGGTGAGCTGATTATGCATTTTTCTGGCGTTCAGACCTGCTCGGATCCTGCTGGGTGCGAGTGGGAGGGATTGGCTCTGGGGGGTCCGCAGTCGAATACTTCGAGTTCGGGCAACTATTGGTGGTATGACCAAATCCGAATCACCCGGACCCCGATCGTCCCTTGGAAGTCTCCTGACACGACCCCGCCTAATTCGCCCACGGGTCTCAGGTTGAAATAGCAGAGCATCGACGATGTCTCGGAGGAGTGAGTCCGCAAGTCTCGAGTCTAGGAGGGACTAACCCTTTCACCCTCCCTTCCGGGCCCTGATCCGCCTCCCCTAGCCGTATCAACACGTCCTGGCACCTTGAACTGCAATTAGATTAGTCATTCACAAAAACATCCACCTTCCTAAACCTGGCCATACATCCCTATGGGCTGTGCCTAAATGTACCTGGAGCACAAAAGCACAAAAATCCTACTCGCCCTCTTCGTACTTTCGTTATCCATAAGATTGGTCGCTTTGTGGATCCTTCCCCCTTCCCATCTTGGGACCAATGCTGAAATAGCGTATCTGGGGGGCGCTCGTCTCATCGTCGAGGGCGAGGGTCTTAGCGATCCTTCCTATCCAGTATTTACTCCTCCCCTCTATGCCATCATGATCGCTGGTGGTCTGTATTTATTTGGTGACGATCAAACACCGATAAAGATAGCGCAAGCAATTGCCGATTCGCTAACTGTGGTTATAGTTTACCTTATAGCTAAAGACATATTCGGACATAAAACCGCGTTTTTATCGAGTGCCATATTAAGCATTTACCCATTCTCAATATACCCGGTTACCTATTTAGGACCGGAAACGTTTTTTACATTGTTCCTGAGCCTTTTTGTTCTGTTAAGCCTATACGGAATTCGATACGAAAAATGGCAGTATTACGTCGCTGCTGGCGCAGTTCTTGGGCTGGCTACTCTCACGAGAGGAACTACACAGTTCTATCCCATATTTTTTTTCCTCATTTTGGTCTCGATTAAGAAAGTAAGTAAACCGCTCTTGTGTCGATATCTTGCCTTCTGCCTAGCCTTCACTTCAGTTATCCTACCCTGGAGCTTACGGAACTACGTAGTTCTGGATGATTTCATACCAGTTGCCAGCGCAGGAGCAAATTTTCTACCAGGATGTTCGGAGAAATTTTGGCCTATCCCTGAAAGTACAGAGGAATGGCCTAAAGTATTTGAACTGATGAAGTCGAGGGGAATAGAAATTCCATCAAAGGATGGCAAACCATCGGAAAAGGACAGGTTTTTTCTTAAAGCTGGACTGGAATACTGTAAGATTCGTCTCGAGAATGAGCCGCTCAGCTTTTTCCCGTTTATGCTAAAGAAATTCTTCCGCCTCTGGTATGCAACAGAATCTGGCATGAATCACGCAAAAATAATCGCAATTAATATTCTTATTTATTTAGCTGCTGCGGTGGGAATACTGCTGACGAGGGGTGGAAGGAAGAATTTGGCTGTAGTCCTTCTCGGGGTATTAGGTTACTTCGTGTTGCTCCATTGGATTACGTACCCACTCTTCCGATACATGGTTCCCGTAATGCCATATGTAATCGCCTTCGGGTCTTTCGCGATTATCACATGGCTGGAACACTTTGTGACAGGGAAGAGGGATTCTTTCGAGGCGAGACAATCGATATCAGGATGACTGTAGGGTGCCGAAGCAGACGTCACCGGGGCTGGCGCGGCGGATCAGCACTTCGGCTTCGACCCCGCCGTAGACCGTCTTACTCGCGATTCTCACTGGCGATCAAATGCTCAATTCCGAGGCATCGTGAATTCGAGGCGGCATATCGTGACTCATGATTCGTCAACTGAAAGGATTCTTGTTCATCAGAGGCATTCGCAGCATATCACACATTGTGCGAAGAGCTAGAGTACGTCAAGTTTCCCTATCGGAGGTGCTTATCATAAGCGACCGTGAAGCTAGGCCAGTTGGATTGCTTTGCTGAACGCAACGGAGGTATCTCATGGCAATCAAAATAGGGATAGTTGGTCTGGGATATTGGGGTCCCAACTTTGTCCGCAACTTTTTTGCTGTTCCAGAAAGTAAGGTTGTCATCTGTTGCGACATCAACACCGATCGTTGCCAGAAGATCGCCAGGTTATATCCTGGCATCGAGTACACGCAAAAGGCGGATGACGTTTTTGCTCATCCTGAGGTACAGGCCGTCGCCATTGCCACACCGGTACATACCCACTACGGCCTGGTCAAACAGGGCCTGAGCGCTGGTAAACACGTCCTGATCACGAAGCCGCTTACCAGTGATGTCGCCCAGGGTCAAGAGTTGGTGGATCTGGCCGACGAGAAGGGCTTGGTCCTGCTTGTGGACCACACGTTCGTCTACCATCCGGCGGTAGAAAAGCTCAAGGATGTCATCGTGCGTGGGGAACTCGGCGACCTCTACTATTTCGACTCGGTGCGGATCAACCTCGGCCTGTTCCAGCAGGATGTCTCGGTCATTTGGGACCTGGCACCTCACGACATCTCAATCATGCAGTACCTGATTGATCGCCCTGTGCAGTGGGTGCAGGCTGTTGGGGGCCGTCATGCGGGGCAGGCAGTTGAGAGCATGGCATATATCACGGTGCAGTTTGCCGATAATGTCCTTGGGCACTGCCATGTCAACTGGCTGGCGCCGACTAAGATCAGATTGGTCATGGTGGGCGGGTCGCGGCGCATGGCTGTCTACGATGACAACCTTGTCACCGAGAAGATCAAAATCTACGACAAGGGTGTGACACGGAATACCATTGAAGGTCTTTACGAAGCGATGATTCAGTACCGCAGCGGAGACATGTACGCCCCCGCAATCGACACGAGTGAGGCGCTCGGACGTGAAGTCAAACACTTCATCTTCTGCATTCAGCAGGGTAAGAGGCCTATCACCGATGGCCGGGTAGGTCTGCGCGTCGTTAGGATTCTAGCCGCAGCCCAGGAAAGCATCCGAAAGGATGGCCAACGGATCTTTTTGTAGACCTCCCCTTGCCCCCGGCACCACGGCAGAAGGAGCCTTTTCTGATGAGCTGTTGGAAGCGATACTTACTCTCAAGGAAGGTGACCAATAAGGCGCGTTGGGCGTTCGAGAATCTGCTGCCGCGTATCGTCTCCGACGCGCGTTGGTTCAACAAGATTTTGGCGTATGTCACGTATGGACGACTTCCATTTGACCTTGACTTTAAGGAACGTGCTCCCTTCATGACGCAGCAGGAGTTCGTTGCTGCTTATGAAGCTTTAGGCGCTGGGATCAATCGTCCATACGACTCGACACGGAGGCAAAGGAAATTCCTAATCGACATGACCTGCGGACCGCATGTTCTTGAGGTCGGATGTGGAGATGGCAAGTTGACCCTTGAGGTCGCCAGTCGCGGCTTTCATGTCTGGGGTTGCGATGTGTGTTCTCACCCACTCGTATTCGCGCAGCAGAAGGCTGCGAAGGTGGGAATTTGTGCCAAATTCGTTGCCGCGGATGTCACGCATCTTCCCTGGAAGGATAATTTTTTTGACAGCGTCGTGACCGCCCACACACTGGAACACGTCATTAACCTGTCAGCGGCTATGGCTGAGATACGTCGCGTCGCAAAGCGCCGCATTGTTATAGTTGTCCCGTGTCAGAGATATAAACGGTACACCATTGATTACCATCTCAACTTCTTCCCGACGGAAGCCCAACTTCGATCGCAATTGGGTCTAGCCAATGCCCACGTGCGTGAGATCGACGGCGATTGGGGCATCGCCGCTGACCTACATGCGGAATCAGTCAGCCCATGAAACCATTCAAGGTCCTCATCACTGGCGCCGGAACTACGACCGCCATTCTGGTACTCAGGTGGCTCCGGGGAGGACAACTCGTTACACGTCACCATGGGCGATATGCAATGGAACTGTGCCTGTCCTTGTCGTGCAGCCAAGCTCAAGTAGGTGATCTGACAGTGGTTCTCTTGTGACCGCCCATCGCTTCAATGGCAAGTGGTCACATGGATTTGATCTGTGAAGATATCTGGCACGTAGATCACGTAAGCACCTACTCCAAGAGAGTAGGCGTTGTGCGACAGTGTGGAGAGTAACTCATGGCTGGGCAACCTACCGATGTTCTCCAAAGCCGTTTTGACCCCGGTGTGGCAATCTGTATCCCGGTTTACAACGAGGAACAGACTATCGAACAGGTAGTTTACGAGGCAGACGAGACGTTGCAGAAGGCGGGGATACCAGGCGAATTACTTGTGCTCGACGACTGCTCGAGGGATCGCAGCTGGGAGATCCTTCAGAGAGTTCAGAAAGATTTGCTGAGGTTGCAACTGCGTCGTCACGATGTCAATCAAGGAATCGCGGCGACCTGTAACGAACTTTGCCAGTGGGCAGGGCGAGAACTGGTCTTTCTTAACTCAGCTGACAGGCAGTGGAAGATGAGTATCCTGCTCGACATGCTTCCATTGATGCATCGATACGACCTGATCGTCGCCCGGCGCAAGGTGAAGCACTATAGCTTCAGTCGGCATCTTGCGTCATGGGGATTCAACGCGCTCCCAGTGATGCTTTTTGGAACGCACACGTATGACGCGGGCAGCGTCAAACTGGTCCGCCGTAAGATCTACGATATCCCAGTTACGAGTTCAGGAGTCTTTGTGGAGGCTGAACGCATCGTGCGGGCAAGTCGTCGAGGCTATCATATCGGATTCATAGATGTAGATCATTTCCCCCGAGGAGCGGGAAAGGCATCCGGGGCCAGTTTGGCGCTGGTAATGCAATCCCTTGTTGATCTGGTAAGGTGTTGGATTGATATAACACTCCTGAGACGGAGCTGACCAGCCCTGACCGACGATACGAGCATTATACGATCTATTGTGCTAAAAAGATAAGGCGGGCCACATACAAGCAAGTTGCCAGCTAATCTTCTGACTCTGTGAATCGGCTAGCACCATTCTCTCTTGTTGAAGATGAAGATCGGGTGGTAGTGGAGCTGGGCGAGCCATGAAGAAGAGGACTCTTATGGGCATGGTATTGGCGGCATGTCTACTAGCGCTACTCTTGCGCCAAGTGGATCTGCGGCAGCTTGGCATGGCTTTGTTGGAGGTTCACGTCGGGTTTCTGGCCATCGGGCTAGCGATTCAACTAGCTGTCATGTGGATCAAATCCGTCCGTTGGGGCATTACTATCCGTGGTGCAACCGGCCGCCCTGTACGCCAAGCCTTTAGTGCCAGCATGATTGGCTTTGCTGGAAATGTGCTCTTACCTGCTCGCCTGGGTGAATTGATACGCGTCGGCGTGATCGATAAACACAATCAGATTGGTTGGTCCCTCGCGCTAACCACTGTTGGGCTCACCCAGTTATTCGACCTGTTGGTGCTGGTGAGCTACTTCCTGGTGGTCAGCATCTGGGCAACGAGTCTGTTCATGGCACATCGGTGGACGATGATCTTTCTGGGAGGCATGGTTTTACTGATGCTTGGTATCCTGGTCGTCCTTCAGCAAAGGTCTCAGCCCTTACATGCTTGGCTCCTTCGAATTCGCCCGAGGCTCCCTAATGTCCTTGAACGGCGGATCAGCAGATACGCCGAGCTGTTTGTCAAAGGACTTGGTGTCCTTAGCAAAAGTCACATGGTTAGTCAGATTTTTCTGTTGACAATAGTTGCCTGGGGGCTTGAAACTATCGCCGCGTACTTGATGCTTCTAGCGTTTCATATCAGCGCAACGCTGTTAATGGCATCCATATTGATCGTGGTTCTGAATCTGAGTTTTGCTTTCCCAATCACCCCAGGCAATGTTGGCATTACCCAGGCCGTCAGCGTCTTCTTGCTAAGCGCTTTTGGTGTCACAAAAGTCTCCGCTCTAGCCTACAGTATCGGCTCCCAAGGTACTACGTACTTGCTCATTGTGAGCTTGGGTATGATTTGTTTCCATCGCGAGGGGATGGACCTTAGCCTGTTTCGCCGAGCAGCAAGAGAGGGGGCACCGGGGAAGCCGACCCCAGCGGTGGAGATTCAATGATGAATGTCCCCTTCTTGGCTTACTTACTCAGTTTCGCCAGATGGTGGAGGAGGTCCAAACTGCCCTTCATGTGGTATGTAAGGGAGCAGTCAGTTGGTGGTTGGGTCAACTTTGACGCGTTTGAGAAAGAATGTGCTGCGCACTACTGTGACGTCAAGCACTACACAGTTCGAACTGAGAAACCCATCAGTGTTGTGAAACAGGGATGCGTATAGTGAAAATCCTGGAAGTGGCGCGATCAACATCAAGACGAAAGGGAAGGGAGGAGCGAAATGAGTAACATGCGATTCCAGCGAATAGCACCAGATGTGAAACTCGGACAGAATGTCAAGATTTACGATTTTGTTAACCTCTATGGGTGCGAGATTGGCGATGGCACCAAGATCGGCACCTTTGTCGAAATCCAGAAAGGGGCCCAGATTGGTCGCAACTGCAAAATCTCGACCCACTCCTTTGTCTGTGAGGGCGTTACCATCGAGGATAATGTCTTCGTCGGCCATCACGTGGTCTTTATTAACGACCGCTACCCTCGCGCCACGACAGAGGACGGTCGTATACAGAGTGACGCGGACTGGCAGGTTGTCCCTACGCGCGTCAAGCAGGGCGCCTCCATTGGGTCCGGGGCGGTGATCCTCTGCGGGGTAACCATTGGTGAGGGAGCGATAGTCGGGGCCGGAAGCGTGGTGACTCGCGACGTCGGCCCTCGTACCATCGTGGCGGGTAATCCAGCACGCCTAATTCGCCAGATGGAGAACTGACTGGTGGATGTCAATGTTCCTTTCATCCCATTCCTGGATCTGAGGCGCCAATACGCAACGATCGACGACGAGATTCACGATGCGATTTATAGTGTGCTCAATCAATGCGCCTTCGCTTCCGGCCCGACGGTGGCAGCTTTTGAAGCCGAGTTCGCGAGATACTGTGGCGTTCGCTACTGCGTCGGCGTCAATTCCGGCACAAGCGCGCTGCACTTAGCGCTCATCGCGTGTGGTGTTGGACCAGGAGACGAAGTGATCACGGTCCCGATGACCTTTATTGCGACCGCATGGGCTATCTCCTATGTCGGTGCTCGACCTGTTTTTGTGGACATCGAGCCGGACACTTGCACGCTGGATGTCGATCAGGTGAAGCGCGCGATCACATCTCGCTCACGCGCCATCCTTCCGGTTCATCTCTATGGCCAGATGGCCCACCTCGACCCGCTCCTGGAGATTTGTGGGCGGCACGGCCTGGCGCTTATTGAAGATGCAGCCCAGGCGCACGGGGCCGCGTACCGTGGCCGCCAAGCGGGAGGGATAGGTCGGGTCGGGTGTTTCAGTTTTTACCCTAGTAAGAATCTCGGCGCATATGGCGAGGGAGGAGCGATTACCACTGACGATGACATGATTGCCGCTCGCGTCCATGCATTACGCGACCATGCCCAGTCTGAGAGATATCGGCACGACGAATTGGGCTTCAACTATCGCATGGACGAAATACAAGGGGCTGTGCTTCGCGTGAAACTCCGCCGTCTCGATAGCTGGAACGCAGCCCGGTGCCGAGTGGCCGCGCGCTACCAAGCGATGTTGGCCGATACGCCGCTCAGGCTCCCATATGAGGCTGAAGGCCGCCGCCACGTCTGGCATCTCTATGTAGTGCGGCATGCGGCTCGTGACCGCTTGCAGAAAGCCCTCACGGAAGCAAACATCGGCACAGGCCTCCATTATCCCATCCCTGTGCACTTACAACCGGTGTATGCGCATCTTGGTCATCGAATTGGAGATTTCCCGGTGGCCGAGCAAGTAGCGCGAGAGTGCTTGAGTCTGCCGATATATCCGGAACTCAGTAAAGAGGAAGAAGATCGCATTACTCAAACCGTAAAGCAAGCGATTGCAGAATTATGACCCAACTATCCCCAATAGTACAGCCTCAGCTAAGATAAACTGTCCTAGGGATGCTTCTGGAAAATCAATGTCAACACGGTCGGCCTATTGCTAATCATATTGGCGCGGATATCGTACACTAGCCCTTCACGTAGGTCTTTCCCCTTGAATGCCAACCCAGCAGCTTCGCTGTTTCTCCTGCACACCGGCTCTAACGTGGGCTACGCAATCTCTCCACTCGAGACCCTGTTCTACGAATCGGGGCTCGAACTCGGAGGTGAAGATCGCGGAAGGGTCCATTTTGCTTTCCGTCATCTCGACGGAGGGCACCCGCGCTCGGTGCCGCAGGACTTTACGAATGTGATTGCCTTTGATTTCACGGATACAAGTCCAGGGAACATCGAACGTCTTGCAGCCTATGTCCGTCAGCACCACATCCGCCTCGTGCTTATTTTCGACATACAGCCCATTCATCCTCTCTTTCGACCGCTCCGGCAGGCAGGGGTCAAAACGATTCTGTCCTATCACGGAGCCCAGATTTCCTCGTACATGCCAGCATGGAAGCTGACCATCAAAAGGTTGCAAATTGCGACATCGCGCTCTCGGGTAGACGGACTAATCTTTGAATCGCAAGCCATGGCAGACTGCGCTGTGTATGGGCGAGGCGTACCACAACACATGATTGATATCGTACCTCTCGGTGTGGACACGGCCCGGTTCAGGCCAGACCGCACTGATTACGCCTATCGAACACTCATGATCCCTCGGGACCGTAAGATTGTGATCTACGCCGGACACATGGAGCGCAGGAAGGGTGTTCATAGCCTAATTGAGGCAGCAATCGAGCTGTTGGTTAAACGGAAGCGGGCGGACATCTCTTTCTTGATCTGCGGTAATAAGGGCGATGAGTCCAAGGAATTCGAACAGATGTACGCTGGCCTCGGCATTGAGGACTCAATTCGTTTCGGCGGCTACCGAGACGATCTTGCGCAGCTTTACACTAGCTGTTTCTGTGGTGTGATCCCGTCCATAGGGTGGGACTCATTCACATATGCGTCTGTTGAGATGGCAGCGGCGGGTCTGCCTGTGGTGGCCTCGCGTCTGCAAGGACTGCCCGAGGCAGTCCTGGATGGTCAGACCGGCTTGCTGTTCGAGCCAGGGAATGCGAAGGCACTGGCCAACTGCCTTGAAGTGCTCCTCGATCGGCCAGAAATTGCTGCGGAGTTTGGCCGACGGGGTCGGCAGCGGTGCGAACGCGAGCTGAACATTGATGTGCAGCGTCAGCGTTTACTCAAAGTAGTGCGTAAACACCTCGGGCGCGCTTCAGGTCGCGTACAACTTTTCGTAGGGCGGCGCGGCGGTGGCGTCTACCGAGAAACTCGGCGGCGGCGCGGAACAGAGCGTGTCACCCAGTCCATTGTACGCAAATTGCGGAAGGAGGACTGAGAAGGCTGATGCTGAGCGACCTAGTCTTTGACGTCGGAGCTCACTACGGCAATGATACCGCTCACTATCTGAGGCGGGGCTTTCGCGTTGTGGGTGTCGAGGCGCATCCCGGATTGGCGGCTGCCCTCTGGGACCGCTTTGCGCCCGAGGTCCGCTCGGGGCGCTTGGTTATCGAACCCGTGGCAGTAGGCCCGGACCAGGGTGAGGTTCCATTTTACGTCGTCGAGGGAAATGATGCGGTGTGGAGTTCAGTTCTCCCGGATGAGGCGAGGAAACACCGCCTACCAGTGAGAGAGATTCGCGTCCCGTCAGTTCGGTCCGCTGGACGGAGAGGGAGAGACGGCTGGAGCGCGGCAAAGACCTGGACCTTGAACATTGAACCCAGGACTCCCGTGCACCTCTGTACCTCTGCAACCCTACACCAACCTCCACTCACCCCCCACCCACTAATCACCAATCACTTCATCAGATCCACCCCTTCCACCAGTAATAAATGAGTCCGCCGTATTCGTGCAGGGCAGCCCAAAATTTCTTCAGTTGGATGTCTGGTGTTTCCCACCACAGTGACCAGGGATCGGCTGAAACGGGAGAAACCGACAGTCCTTGTGCACGAAAGGCGGCGGCGGCCCGACGCATGTGCACTGCGTCGGTCACCAGCAGCACGTGCCGAATGCTTCTCCGACGACAGAGGGCAGCCACATTGACCGCGCTGAAGTGGGTGTTTTCGGATTGCTTCTCCACGATGATGGCCGTCGAGGGGATCCCAAGTTCTCCCGCAAATCCGGCCATAAAGTCAGCAGTTTGTGGATCGGAAGCTTCGACGGGATCCCCCCCACTGACGACCACGAGAGGCGCGAGTCCGCGATGATACAGTCGGGCGGCGGTGTGAACGCGGCGCATGGCCGATTCATTCAAGGTTCCGTCCGGCGCCACGTATGCCGTCAGGACTACTATAGCAGGGGCGGGCTGTACCTCTGCAGGCACGCGCAGCGGGCGGACCATGTAGTCCGCAAGCGGGGAGTGGAAGACCGCAAGCACTAAGACCCCATAACTCGCTAAGAGCCATAAGAGAATCTTGCCCATCAATCGGGCCATAGCGAGTCTCGCGCCACCATCGGGTCACCTCTAGCCTTCAGGGCGGCGACTGCCGTCCTGACCGAATCATTGGCTTGGGCCAGTGTAGTTCCTCCAGTAATCATACCATGACCACGGGACGGACGGCGTCTGCTCGTCGAGACCTATATGCTTACCACGAAACGCTCACGATCGTTCTGCGGGCGCAGCAAGCCCTCCTTGGCCAAAGTGCCAAGGGTACAAGCCCACACTCAGTTCTTTGCCTGATAGGTTGACAGGAAAGAAGAAAGCCTTTGCCAGCGTAGGAAGACTTCCCGCCCAGATAATCCACCCTCCTGTATTCACTCTCCCGCAAGACACCCTCCCTCGATTTCTACTTAGCCATAAGCCTCGGTCTTAGTCTTCCTTCCACCATCCTCGAGCCTTTGCAATTTAGACCCACTGTGTATGTAAGATTTGCCATCTCGTCACACAAGTCTTCCCAAAGCTCCCAAGCAAAGCCGAGGCTTCCCCTATATGTTGTAAGGGTCAACCGGGCTCATCCAAGATGTTGTACTTGACTAAATGGTCTGGCCCCTGGTACAGTACTTGCCCTTTCCCTGTAGGACATGAACCCCATCGTTTCAGAATGATTTCAGCTCCAGGAGGTGACCGCCATGGAACCGAGGCGAGTTCGAAACAGAAGAGGCCTGTGGCCCCCGATTGCGATGATGGCAATATGTGTGCTCCTTGGTCTTTCGGTTCCAATATCAGCAACCGCCGGCACCCTGGCCTGGGACCCAAACCCCGAAGCCGACGTGGCCGGGTATAAGGTCTATATGGGAACCTCGCCTGGGACCTATACGCAAACCATTGACGCAGGCCATGCCACCACCTTTACGGTTCCTGGCCTGTTGGCTGGAGAGACCTACTACTTCGCGGTGACCGCCTATGACATCTTTGCGAATGAGAGCGGCTTCTCCAGTGAGGTCAGCACGGCCATTCCTAAACCACCCGAGCCTGCGCCCGTGTCGACTCCCTCTACGCAAACCGCTGCCTCCGCCTCGGGGACCTCATCCGTCCTTGCCACGAATTCCTCTGTTGCTTCCACTGGTGGGGTTTCAGGGTCTGTGGGAGCCGGTCTTTCGACAAACAATACTGCTGGAGCGGCTTCCGCAAGCGTAGCTTCCGCGTCCGCAGCCTCGGCAGCGGCGGTGACGTCCTCAACAGCTCGAGGCGCATCGCAAGCGGCTGCTCCTGCCGCTCAGAGCGGCGGGGGGGCTGGGGGTGGCGCCGGCGTGGGGGGTGGTAGCAGCCGGGGAGGGGGATCATCCGCCGGTGGGGGTGCTTTCGCGTCCTCTACCGGGGGCAGCCCCTCATCAGCTGCTTCTGCAACGGCTGGCAGCCCGCCGGATGCTGCATCGAGGGATCAGGGACTGGCGCAGAGAGTATTGGCGGCCCTTGGGTTGCAGGGGGCACGGGAGCGGGAACGAAGGGCCGAGCGCCTGTACCAGGAAGGGCAGCGCCTCTATAGCCAGGGCAGATTCCAAGAGGCGATCCAACAGTACCAGCGAGCAGAAGGCCTCTACGAGGGTCTGGCAACCCCGGAGCGAGTGGCATGGGTTGCAGAAGGGCTCGGAACCGCGTATTATGGGGCGGAGCGGTATAGCAACGCCCTTGACGCGTACGGGAAGGCCCTGAGGCTCTACCGTGAGCTCGCGAGCCAGGTGCAGGAGGCCCACGTTCTCGACTCTCTGGGCATGACCTATGAGGCCCTGGGCACCTATGCGACGGCCGCAGAGCGATACCAGGCCTCTCTCCAGATCTGGATGAACCTGGGCAGGCGGGAGGAGACGGCCGCGGTCCTCGCACGGCTCGGGACAGTCCAGGCGGGGGCAGGGCGGTATGCCGATGCGCTCAGCAGCTACCAGCGCTCGCTTACCCTCACGCGGGAGCTGGGAAACCACGAAAGACTGAGAGAGCTGCAGGATGCCATCGCCACAGTGCAGCGCCTGGCGCGCCAGACCGGACCAGGTCCTGGAGCGAAGTAGGGAGGGGACCGAGCGCGGGGCCGTCCTTATCCAGGTCCTCTTCATGGCGGTCCTGGGGCTGATGGTTTCCAGCATGCTCCTGTCGGATCTCGTCCTCCACGCCGACTCAGTGCGGCGAGCACGGCAGGCCCCCCAAACCTTCCTTGCTGCCGAATCCGGTGTCAACCATAGCATCCAACACATCGTGAATTCCGTCTCCCAGGAAGACGACGCGATCGAGCAGTTTCGCGTGCTCGCGGCCCTCTGGAACCGTCCCGAGCCGTTCACCGGGGTGGTCGGCAGCGTCGAATACCAGGCGCGCGTCGTGGATGTCTCCCCCAATCTTGCCTTTCAGGCCTTCGCGCGGAAGTATGCGGATGTGACGATTGAGGCTGCGGCCCGTCCCACAGGAATGCGGGCGCAGGTGGTTCGCGCCACCTATCGGCTCCACCTCGGGTCAGCGGACACGGGCGGGCAGCGCGCGACGCGCGTGCTCTGGCAGAGGAGTTGACCATGGCCCGAGGGCCCTGCCCGTCCTGCCGTGGCTATACCCTGATTGAGCTGATGATCGGGATGGGCCTGTCCGTTCTGATCTTAGGCGGGATGGCGCTCGCTCTGCAGGTCCAGGAACGCGCCTATCAGGCGCAAGGGGCTGGGAGGGAGGAACTGCAGGGACTTGAATCGGCCGCGCAGGAGCTCCAAAAGGACTTCCAGCTGGCGGGTGCGAACCTACCCTCCGGGACCATGCCGGCCCTCGATCCAGGGCCAGGCAAGGGGGGGCCGCTCATCACCATCCGCTACCTCGCGGATGCTCCCTTTGTCACAAAGCTCACTGCGACCACCTCCGACGAGTCGAAACTCTTTCCCATTCCCCCAGATGCCGCCGGCCATTTTCGGCGGGGCGACGAGGTCCTCGTCCATCACGACGGGGCGTGGCTGGCCTTTCGCGTCGGGGACGTCCAGGCGCGCATTCGTCCGGGTCTGAGCCCCGACGGAGAGATCCGTCGCAGTGTCCGCGACAAGTCCCTCCGGTTCGCATTCCCCCAGGGGAGTCAAGTCGTCCGCCTGCGCGACGCAGAGGTCCAGTATCTGCTGGTGCAGCGGGAATCGGGGGATCAGGTTCTCCTTCGGCGGCAGGGAGGAAAGGAGCGGGTGGTCGCGGCAGGCGTGCAGGATCTCCGTGTGGAGTACCTCCTGCCTCCGCCCGGCGATGGTAAAGCGGCAGGCCCGAAATGGAACGCCCAGGTTCCCGAGGGAACTCCAGCCCTCGGCGCGCGCATCCGTCTGGCTGTCGGCCGGGCCTCTGTGGGCTTCACAGTCATCCCGCGGAACCTCGTGCCGCCATTCCACGGATGAGGAAGCCTCCCAGGACCACTTACCACCACGATGGCGGGTTTACGCTGCCGGAAATCCTGGTAGCCCTCGCCATTTTCACGCTCATTGGCCTCGCGATGCTCGAGCTTTCCAGCGCGGCGTACTTTCGGGATGCGTTGCATCGCGACACCCTGGCGGCCACGGCCTTGGCGCAGAGCCAGGTGGAGGAGTTCCTCAGGGCGGGGTATGACGATCCGCGCTTACGTAACCCGAAGGGGGGAGGCGCCGTCGGGAACCTCGAACGTTTCCAAGACCCGGATCATGCTGATCCGAAGAACCCGCTCGATGCGGAGGGCGGGACAACGGGACCGCGCAAGTTCACGCGCGTGTGGAATGTGGGTAAGGATCTTCCCCTCCCCGGGCTTAAGACGGTAACGGTCGTCGTCGCGTGGCACGATACGCGGGGGCAACTACGCGTCGTCAGCCAGACGATCCAAGTCGCTCGCCTCCGATGAGCGAGGATTGAGGACCTGGAACACCTAGCTGTCGGGTGTCAGCAGTCAGCAACCCTCCGCAGTCACAGTGATGTCCTGAGTCTATCTCTTGACAGATACATACAAAAGCCTTAGTCTCCACCGAGTAGATCCTCCTATGTAATTTTTACCTCCGCATCGCATGAATGTCTGTCAATTGCTTCAGCAGGACGACGATTCCGTCTCCTCGTGTATTGATCACAAGGGAAATCGCGAGGTTAGCCTCTGGTCACCGAATCGGACTTTTTGGCACGGTCGTTGCTTTTTGAGCCTGAAGTCGAAGGGTCGGCGACGGCGGGGAGGGACGTCAGGAGCAAGATCGCAGGAGGTCGAGTAGTGCGGGCGAAGCGGATGAAAGAAGATAGGCGGGTCCAACCGCGATCAGTGGTAGGGAGCCAGTTGGCGGCCCGGATCAACTATATCTATGAGGCCGCTGTCATCGATATCAGCGCCAGCGGAGCTATGATCGAACACATGAACCACGTCCGACCCGGGACTGTCTCGTTCGTGACGATGCTCTTTCACGTGAAGGCGGTGGGCCTCAAGTGTCGGGTGGTTCGATCAGTGGTCCATCGATATGAGGTTGGACCCGCCGGAGAGCGCGATCTGATATATCGGACAGGGTTGCAGTTTGTGGATGCTCTGGCAGGTACCCCGTCCCTGACTCGATGAATCCGGTCGTCCCTCACCTACGCATCTTGACCCGTTGCCCTCAAGCCCGCTCTCTTGACCAAGGTCTTGGTCCTTAATATACCGACACGTTCACAGGACGACCTCCGCTCCATTCCCGATCTCAGGCCGGTGAGCCTCTCCAAGCTCTCCCAGGAGTACCCCGAACTTACCCCCGGGTAAACAAGGCGGTTCCGCAAATGAAGAGGCTTGACCACATCCTGAAGTTGAGCTACCGTACACCTACTACTGGCCGTTACGAACGAGTCGATTGCCAGGTAGGCCTTAAAATTCAATAGGTTGGGCGGTTAGCTCAGCCGGGAGAGCGCTGTCTTCACACGGCAGAGGCCACTGGTTCGATCCCAGTACCGCCCACCATTCGACGCGCGGGGAAAGCTTTCTGGCGAGAGCTTTCCCCGCTTTGCTTGTCCCGAGAGAAGCCGAGGGGGTCATGGCAGGCCACCTGCGGCTGGAGAGCCGCTTCTCGCGCGTCGAATGGTGCTGCAAGACCGCCGTGTTCCCACTAAAGCCGTTGACAGCCACTGCATTCCGTGGTACAAAATAATCAATCGTCCCAAGAGATCGCCCGACACGTAGGGAAGACTAGGGGTCGGCGCCGGTCACTTGGGGCATATTCTTTGCGGGTCCATTCGGTCTGCGGGGGTGCAGGAGCTCTGAGATGAGCGGGCGGTTACAGGCAAGCCGGACCTCGCTCCGCCGGTATTTTGTTACCGGCCTGGTTATTGTCCTGCCGACCTTAATCACCGTTTACATCGTCTGGATTCTCTTCGGCCTGGTCGGGGGGCTGGTCTCTCCGTTCCTCGGGGTCATTCTTCGTCAGGTAGTGGCCAAGGATATGGCGGAGCCGCTGGCCACCCTGTTGAGCGTCGTCGTGACCGCGATCCTGATCTGCCTCGTGGGGATGACCGGGACCCTCTTCAGCCAACGGATCTTCCAATGGGCCGAGACCCTCTTCGCCCGCATCCCCGTGGTCCGGGGAATCTACACCTCTGTCCGGCAGCTCATCGACCTGTTTGCGGTGAAGGACGCCTCGTTCAAGAAGGTAGCCCTGGTGGAGTTTCCCCGCGAGGGGATCTACAGCCTCTGCTTCATCACCAGCCGCCGCCGGTTTGATATTCCGGGTCGATCCGGTCGCGCCGTCTGCGTCTTGATCCCCACGGCACCGGTCCCCACTGCCGGGTTCTTCCTCCTGGTGCCGGAAGAGGAGATCGTCCCCGTGGACATCTCCGTGGATGAGGCAATGAAGATGATCGTCTCGGGTGGCGCTATTACGCCCCCGGATCGAAAGCCTCTCGCCGAGACCGCTCAGGACCTCACCCCGGAAAAGATCAGCCGCTGAACCGCACGGTGAGAATATCGCCGTCCTGTACCCGGTACTCCTTCCCTTCCAAGCGCACGCGCCCCTGCTTGCGAGCCGCCGCCATGGATCCGGCGTCCTCGAGGTCCTCGAGGGCGATGACCTCGGCCTTGATGAAGCCTCGCGCCATGTCGGTGTGGATAGTCCCGGCCGCCTCCACCGCGGTCGCCCCCCGGGGGATTGCCCATGCCCGCAGCTCCTCCCCGACCACGGTGAAGAAGGTGATTAAATCCATAACGTCGAGGCAGCGGCGGAGGACCGAGGGGGATTCGAGGGTCTCGAGCCCAAGCGCTCGCGAAAACTCCTGACGCTCTTCGCCCGGGAGCCGACTCAGTTCCCATTCGGTCTTGGCCGCCAGGCGGCACCAGCCGGTCCGGGGCGCGGCCGCCTTTTCCTGCAGGCGCGCCCAGACCGGGTCCGCGTTCCCGAGCCTTTCCTCCCCGATGTTGAGGAGGAGGAGAAGTGGTTTGAGCGTTAGGAGCGCGTACCCCCGCAGGCTCTTCTCCTCGGCGGCCGTGAGCGCCATGAGGCGGAGGCTCTGCTCCTTCATCAGCATCCCCCGGCAGCGCTCGAGGAGGGGGACTTCCTGATGCCCCTCGCCCTTTTGGCCCTTGCGCACCTCGTCAGCGATCCGGTCGATCCGTTTCTCGACGACGGCGAGATCGGCCAGCAGCAAAAGGGTGTCGAGGAGGGCAAGATCGCGTACGGGGTCGAGAGCTCCCTCGTCATGAGGCACCCGCGCATCCTCGAAGTGCCGGATCACGTGCAGGATCACATCAACCTGCCGCAGCTCTGCCAGCACGGACCCCTCGACATCGCCATCCTTCCCCGCCCGGCCGAGGGGGGGAAAGTCCAGTACCTCGAGGGTGACGGGAGTGATCTTCTTGGGGTGGAAGAGGCTTGCGAGGCGGTCCAGGCGGGGCTCGAGAACCTTCGCGATCCCGACCGTCGGGGCCGGGCCTTTGGCCGGCGGAGGACTCTGACCTGTCAACAGGGAAAAGACGGTGCTCTTCCCGGCGCGCGGCAGTCCGATGATCCCGATCCGCATGACGCTCCTTCGGATGACCGATGACGGCTCGACTGAGCTCGCCGAAGTCCGACGACGGATGACAGCAGAGCATCTATCGCTGGCTGCTCATTCGTATCATCCACGCTTTACAACTGTCAAACTGCCTCTGATGACCGACCACCGACGGGGTTCATAGGGTTCATAGGGTTTCTAGGGTTCATTGAGTTCGTCAAACCCAACCAACCCAATAAACCCAATAGACTCAACAAACCCAACAAACCAACACCCTTGCAAATCGAGTACGGTGTGGTAACGTGGGGGCTTGCGGGAGGATGACACCGTGCGCATAGCCTTCGCCACGTCAGGGTGCCGGCAGAACCAGTTCGAGACCGACATCATGGCCGATCAGGCCCGGACAGCGGGCCTGACCCCGGTCCCCTTCACGCACCCGGCCGAGGTCTACGTGATCAATACCTGCACGGTGACCGAGCGGGCCGATGCCGATGCGCGTCGTCTCATCCGCCAGGCCATCCGGCAGAGTCCCACGGCCTTCGTGGTCGCCACCGGCTGCTATGCGCAGGCCGCCCCCGAGCGGATCGCGGCCATTGACGGGGTCGATCTGATCCTGGGCAATGTCGAGAAGATGGAGCTGATGCGGCATCTGAGGACCGCTGCCTGGGAGGTCCAGGACCTCGAGCGCGATCACCCGCGCGAGCAGGGGATCCACATCCGTGTCGGTGATATCGGGGCGGCCCGCACCTTTCAGGCTGCGCCGGCACCGGACCGGCCGGATCGGACGCGTCCCTTCTTGAAGATCCAGGACGGGTGCGACTTCGCCTGTACCTTCTGTATCATCCCGGCGGTCCGGGGCCCGAATCGCAGCCTCCCCCCTGATCGGGTGGTGGAGGAGGGCCGGCGCCTCGCCGCGAGTGGGCATCCCGAGATCGTCCTGACCGGAATCAACTTGGGGATCTATGGATGGGACCTGAGACCGAGGGCGTCTCTGTCGGCGCTGCTGCAGCGCCTGCTGGACGAGACGGCGATCCCGCGGATCCGGTTGAGCTCGGTGCATCCCCACGAGATCAAGCCGGAGATGGTTCGACTCTTCAGCGCTTCGCCCCGCCTCTGTCGCAATGTCCACTTGGCCCTGCAGAGTGGCGACGACGAGATCCTCAGACGGATGGCCCGCAGTTATCGATCGCGGCACTTCCGCGAGGTGGTGGAGTCCCTCCACCAGGCGGTGCCGGGGATCGCCATCGGAGTCGATGTCATCGTCGGCTTTCCCGGGGAGACCGAGGCGGCGTTCGAAAATACCCGCCATCTCCTTGACGAGCTCCCCGTCACCTACTTCCACGTCTTCACTTATTCCCGCCGTTCCGGCACGAAGGCGGCGGGAATGCCCGACCAGGTTCCCGCCGTGACCAAGGCCCGCCGCAACCGCATTCTGCGGCAGCTCGGCGAGCAGAAGTTTCTCGCCTTCAAGCAGAGTGTCGTGGGGCAGACGCTTCCGGTGGTGGTGCTGGGCGAGCGGGATTGCGAGACCGGTCTCCTCCACGGGGTGAGCGACAACTATCTGGGCATCCTCTTTGGGGGGCCGGACGACCTGCGGGGCAGGTTGGTGGATGTGCGGGTCGAGGGGATGGGCGGACGGGGCATGCTCTCTGGTCGCGTGCCGACCGGCGGTGCCGTGCCGCAGCCGCCGCTCCAACGCCCACTGCCGCTTGTGGCGGGATGCTGACATGGCCGAGCCTGTGTTTGGCATCATCGGAGGGAGCGGGCTGTACGAGATGGAGGGGATCACCCACCTGCGGGAGGAGCGGGTCACGACCCCGTTCGGCGATCCCTCCGATGCCTATATCCTCGGCCGCCTGGACGGACACGGGGTCGCCTTCCTCGCTCGCCACGGTCGGGGGCATCGGCTGCTCCCCTCGGAACTCAACTTTCGAGCGAATATCTATGGATTCAAGGTGCTCGGGGCCCAGTGGATCATCTCGGCCTCGGCGGTGGGGAGCATGCGGGAGGAGATTCGCCCGTCGGATATCGTCGTTCCCGATCAGTTCTTTGACCGGACCCGGGCGCGGGCGAGCACCTTCTTTGGCGACGGGGTCGTGGCCCACGTGAGTTTTGCCGATCCCGTCTGTCCTGACCTGAGCGACCTGCTCTACGGGGCCGGTCGCGACGTCGGAGCCCGTATGCACAAGGGGGGGACATATCTCTGCATGGAGGGCCCCCAGTTCTCGACCCGGGCGGAGTCCCGCATCTACCGGAGCTGGGGCGTGGACGTGATCGGGATGACCAATCTGCAGGAGGCGAAACTCAGCCGCGAGGCGGAAATGTGCTACGCCACCATGGCGCTCGTCACCGATTACGACGTCTGGCACGAGGCGGAAGGGGATGTGACGGTGGAGAAGGTGATCGCCATTCTGCACAAGAACGTGGCCACCGCCAAGGCCATCGTCCGAAGCGTGATCCCCAAGATCCGGCCGGACCGGTCCTGCGGCTGCGCGTCGGCCCTGAAGGATGCCATCATCACCGCCCCCCAGGCCATCCCGGAGGCCACCAAGAAGAAGCTCTGGCCCATCGTCGGGAAATACCTGGGCCCGTAACGGATCGAGGACGCGACATGGAAATCTTGGTCGTCGGATCGGTGGCCCTCGACACGGTCACGACTCCTTTTGGCGAGGCAAGGGAGGTGCTGGGGGGCTCGGCGACCTACTTTGCCTCGAGCGCCAGCTTCTTCGCCCCCGTCAGCGTGGTGGCGGTGGTGGGCGAGGACTTCCCGATGGAGGCGCTGGAGTTTCTGCGAGCACGGGAGGTCGATCTCAGCGGGGTCGAGCGGCGGCCCGGCCGGACCTTCCGATGGCGGGGAGAGTACGGCTTTGCCCTGAATGAGGCGAAGACCCTGGAAACTCAGTTGAATGTCTTCGCCGAATTCCATCCGCGGCTGCCCGAGCGCTACCGCGAGCGCGAGGTGGTCTTCCTGGCGAACATCGATCCGGACCTCCAGCGCGAGGTCCTGACCCAGGTGCTCTCTCCCCGCCTCGTCGCCGCTGATACCATGAACTTCTGGATCCAGGGCAAGCCGGAGGCGTTACGGCAGACCCTGAAACAGGTCCAGATCCTCATCATCAACGACGCCGAGGCCCGGATGTTGGCCCAGGAGCCGAATCTGGTCCGGGCGGCCAAGACGATCCTCGGCTGGGGCCCCCGCTCGCTGATCATCAAGCGCGGAGAGTACGGGGCCCTCAGCTTTTCCGACGGAGGGTGGTTCGCCGCCCCCGCCCTTCCCCTGGAGAACGTCTACGACCCCACCGGCGCGGGTGATGCCTTTGCCGGAGGGTTTCTGGGGTTTCTGGCCAGCACGCGGAATTTCGATGAGGCGAATCTCCGCCGGGCCGTCATCATGGGCTCGGTTATGGCCTCCTTTGCGGTGGAGGCCTTCTCGCTCCAGAGGCTGCAGCACCTCACCTACCCCGAGATCGAGGCTCGCTACCGGCAGTTCAAGCAGCTTGCCCATTTCGAAGACCTCCAGGCGAAAGTGCTGAGGACTGAGGGCTGAGCCTGAGCACTCCCCGCATTTCAGAACGCCCGACACCCAGACCCCAGACCCTGAACCCTCAGTCCTCAGCCCTCATCGCCCGCCACTGGCACGCGGATTGCTGCATCTGCGCCAGGACCTACCCAGCGATGCTTTGTGAGACTGCTCGCCTTTTCATGGTCCGGCATGGGGACAGGAGACATTGGTCGTGCACCTACCCGTCGTTGAAAAAGTCACTGGCGATGTGCAATCGAGTCCGGCGATCGCAGCGGCCGGTCGGGGAGACGGCTTCGGGTGCAGAGCGCTCGACATCACCCTTGGGGTTCTGATCGCGGCCGTCCCCCTGACGTATTCTGTTCTTGCCCCCGCATCCCTGAAGTGGACCCTCCTCGGGCTTTTGGCGCCGGTCGCAGCGTTCCTCTGGCTGTGGGGAGGGTGCGGTCGTCCCTTCCTCCCCCTGCCAAAGCTGGCCGCCCCCCTGTTCACCCTGCTACTCGTCTCCGGACTCTCGCTCATTCAGGCGATCAACCTCTATTACGGCCTTCAGCGGATGGCCTTTCTGCTCTTCCTGTTCCTGCTCTACCTCACAGTGGCCTACGCCTTTCACCCTGATCGGCAGGAGACGCTCATCCGGTACCTCCTCCTGACCCTGCTCGTCGTGAGTGGCCTCTCCCTTTTCGGCTGCACCATCGGACTGCCCTTGATGGTCGGTGGCCCGATAAAGATGATCCACCGACTCTTCGGCAATACCAATTATGGAGCGGCCTACCTCCTCACGGTCATCCCCCTAGGCCTGGCCCTCCATGTCCATGCGTCGCGTCGGGTGGAGAGGGCTGTGTGGGGAACGACCGTATTCCTCTCCATGGCGCTGCTCACGCATTCGATGGTCCGAGGTGCATGGATCAGCATTTGGATCGGGCTCTGGGTTGTCGTATGGCTGTATTTCGGCCGGGAGCGGCGGCCCGGTACCTTCTGGAGCGCCCCCCACCGACCGCAGATTGGTCCAGTCCTCCTCCTCGGTTCGGCCGTCCTGTTCGCCGTCGCCTTCTGGCCCCTGTGTCTGCCCGGCGTGACCTCTTTCGGCGAGCGGGTGGCGAGCACCTTCGATCCCGGGTCAGATAGCCTTCAGTTGCGTTGGGCCTTCTGGGAGGGGACGCTCCGGTTGATCCGGGATCACATCTGGACCGGGGTCGGCGTTGGTAACTTCGCCCTAGCCTTCGTCCCGTATCGGTCTCCGTTCATCTACCGGAATCCCGGTGTGCAGGTCGAGCATCCGCACAATGAATATCTCAACCTGTGGGCGGAGCTTGGACCGCTCGGCCTGCTCGCCTGCCTCTGGCTTCTGCTGAGGGTGGTCCAGCTCGGCCGGAATCTCGCCGGTCGCACTCACGTGAGGCGAGAAATCCTCGCGGGGGCTCTGGGCGGACTCGTGGCCACCGCCGCCTACGGCACTCTCTTTTACGTCGCGCAAATCCCCGAGTCGGCCGTCAATGTCGCCATCCTGCTCGGGATCCTCGACGGGATGGATCGTGGGTCCGGGCAGATCGAGCGAGCGAGGCCGCTCCGCCTCACCACCCTCGTTCCCGGACTCCTCATCGCGGGCCTCCTCTATTTTCAGTATGTGCTGCGCCCCCTGGCCGGAGAGGTGCACTATTTTCTCGCCCAAGAAGAGCTCCGGGACGGGCGCATGGAGGCGAGCCTGAGCCGGCTCGAGCGAAGCCTCGAGTGGAACCCTCAATACTATCTGGCTCACTATCGGCGGGCCCAGATATTTTCGCTGATGGGGAGATACCACGAGACGATCCGGGAGGCGCAGGAAATATTGCGGGTCCACCCCAAGTCCGAGATTGCGTACTGGGCGATTGGAAGTGCCTATCTCAGACTGGGGGACAGGCCTAAGGCTAAAGAGATGTTCCTGCAGGCCCTGGCTGTCAATCCTGATTTCCCCCACGCCCTCAACAATCTCGGGGTCGTCGCCGCGCAAGAGGGGGGGATCGCCGAGGCCGAGGCACTGTTCCTCCGAGCCAAGGGGGTCCTGGGCCGTCGGGAGGCAGGCCCCTATACCAATCTGGGACAGCTCTACGAGACGACCGGCCGCAGGAAAGAAGCGCTCGAGATGTACGAAGCGGCCGTCGCCATCCAACCGAACTCCGGAACCGCCTGGTACAGCGTGGCCCGCTTGCGGGTCCTGACTGGCGATGGCAGCGGTGCGCATGCCGCCCTCGCCCGTGCGATAGAACTCGACAAGGCGCTTGGGGCGAGGGCGGCCAGGGACCCGGCCTTCGCAGCCATGCGTCTACCGACGACCGATGACGGTTCGACAGGGCCTCGACGGTGAGCTCGGCCGAACCGCTCACCGCAGGCCGATGACCGATGACCGATTACTGGCCAGGTTCATTGGGTTTCTTGGGTTCATTGAGTTCATAGGGTTCCCTGGGTTCGTCAAACCCAACAAACCCAACAAACCCAACAGACTCAATAAACCCAGCCCCCAAGCCCACCAGCCATCTTGCGTAGACAAACTTCTGGGGTATAATAAAAGATCGATCTGACGAACCGGAGGAGAGCATGGCAGCGGAAGCCATCATCATCCGAGGAGCCCGCGAGCATAACCTCAAATCGATCGATCTCGAGATCCCCCGCGGGAAGCTGGTCGTGATCACCGGGGTGTCGGGATCGGGGAAATCCTCCCTGGCCTTTGATACCATCTATGCCGAGGGGCAGCGCCGGTATGTCGAGTCCCTCTCGGCCTACGCCCGGCAGTTCCTCGAGCAGATGGATAAGCCCGATGTGGACCTGATCGAGGGGCTCTCCCCCGCCATCTCCATCGAACAGAAGACCACCAGCAAGAACCCCCGCTCCACGGTGGCGACCGTGACCGAGATCTACGACTATCTCCGGCTGCTGTTCGCCCGGGTGGGCAAGCCGACCTGTTACCAGTGCGGCAAAGCCATCACCTCGCAGACGGTCGGGCAGATCGTCGATCAGATCCTTAACCTACCCGAAGGGACGCGCTTCCAGATCCTCGCCCCCGTGGTCCGGGGGCGGAAAGGGGAGTACCGGCACATCTTTGCCCAGATGCGCCGCGAGGGATACGCCCGGGCCCGCGTGAATGGCAGGGTGCGAGACCTGGACGAAGAGATCGCCCTGGACAAGCACAAGAAGCACACCATCGAGGTCGTCGTCGATCGGCTCGTCATCCGGCCGGATCTGCGGCGCCGCCTGGCCGATTCCCTCGAGACCGCCCTCCGTCTCGGCGAGGGGATCGTCATCGCGAACGTGCTGGGGGAGGGGGAGAAGGACCACACCTTCTCCGAGCGGCTCGCCTGCATCGACTGCGGCGTGAGCTACCCCGAGGTCAGCCCCCGGATCTTTTCCTTCAACAACCCGCACGGGGCCTGCCCTGCGTGCGGCGGACTGGGGACCGCGCTTGATGCGCGCCTCGAGCGGGAAGGGGAGGCGGATTTCCTCGGGGCGAGCCTACAGTCGCTCGACCGCCGTTACAAGTTCACCGAGTCCGCCCGGGTGCGGGAACAGATCGAGGCCTACGTGGACCGCCTGGCGACGCTCAGGCCCTGCCCGACGTGCCAGGGCACGCGCCTTCGGCCGGAATCGTTAGCAATCAAGGTGGCTGGCCTGAGCATCGCCGCGGTCACCCGCTTCTCGGTGAAGGAGGCCCTGAGGTTCTTTACGGACGTCCACTTGAGTGAGAAGGACCAGGAGATCGCCCGGAGGATCCTCAAGGAGATCCGTGAGCGGCTGGGCTTTCTCGTCAACGTGGGTCTGGACTATCTGACGCTCGACCGGACGGCCGCCACGCTGGCGGGCGGCGAGGCGCAACGAATCCGCCTGGCCACCCAGATCGGCTCCAGCCTGGTCGGGGTCCTCTACATCCTGGACGAGCCCAGCATCGGGCTGCACCAGCGGGATCACATCCGGCTCTTGGGCACCCTCAGGCGCCTGCGGGACCTTGGGAACACGGTGATCGTCGTCGAGCATGATGAAGAGACGATCCAGAGCGCCGACTTTGTCATCGATCTCGGCCCGGGGGCCGGGGTCTCGGGCGGTCGGGTAGTCGCGTGCGGCACGCCCCGCGACATCATTGCCTGCAAGGCGTCCCTGACCGGGCGCTACCTGGCGCGGGAACTCGAGATCCCTGTGCCCCGCGTACGGCGCCCGCCGACCGGGCTCTACCTGACCATCGCGGGTGCCCGGGAGCACAATCTCAAAGGAATCGAGGTCGAGGTCCCCCTCGGCCTCTTCACCTGCGTCACGGGCGTTTCGGGCTCGGGGAAGAGCACGCTGGTCACCGACATCCTGATGCGGGCGCTCTCTGTGCATCTGTACGGCTCGCGGGAGCGACCGGGGGCCCACGACAAGATCCTGGGAATCGAACACATCGACAAGGTGATCGACATCGATCAGTCGCCGATCGGGCGGACCCCCCGCTCGAACCCCGCGACCTACACCGGGGTCTTCGGCCTCATTCGAGATCTCTATGCCCTCACGCCGGAGGCACGGATGCGGGGGTACCGGCCCGGGCGGTTCAGCTTCAACGTGAAGGGGGGGCGGTGCGAAGCCTGCGAGGGCGACGGGATCATCCGGATCGAGATGCACTTCCTCCCCGATATCTATGTGACGTGCGAGGTCTGCCGGGGGGCGCGCTACAACCGGGAGACCCTCGAGATCCAGTACAAGGGCAAGAGCATCGCCCACCTGCTTGATATGACGGTGGCGGAGGCGCTCGACTTCTTCCAGCATGTCCCCCGGATCAGGGAAAAACTCCAGACGATCGCGGACGTGGGGCTCGGGTACATCAAGCTGGGCCAGTCGGCCACCACGCTGTCAGGCGGCGAGGCCCAGCGGGTCAAGCTGTCCCGGGAGCTTTCGCGGCGGGGGACCGGACGGACCCTGTATCTGCTCGACGAGCCGACGACCGGACTCCATTTCCACGACATCCGCCAGCTCCTCGAGGTCCTCCACCGCCTGGCCGATGCGGGCAACACGGTGCTGGTGATCGAACACAACCTCGAGGTGATCAAAACCGCCGACTGGATCATCGACCTGGGACCCGAAGGGGGGGATGAGGGTGGCTTCGTCGTCGCCTGCGGCACCCCCGAACAGGTGGCCGAGGTCGAGCGGTCGTTTACCGGCCAGTTCCTTCGCCGGGTGCTCCAGCGATCCCGGCGCGAGAAGAAGCAAGAAGTAAGAAGTGACAAGTGACAAGTGACAGGTAAGGGCAAGGATCCTTCCCTAGAACTTACTCACAAAGCAATCGTCATTGGCCTTGTTCTTTGCGCTATCGGCGTCAGCACAGGTCGTGTCGATGAGGGCGTCGATCACCGGCGGCTGGGGGGGTGAACTGCTGCCCTGTGTCACCAGCCACCAGCGGAACCCCTTGTTGTTCGGATCGTCGTAGGGGCCGTTCGGGGGGTAATTGGGTCTCGACGGCAGTTCGTTTTCCAGGTCGGTCACGTCCTGCGCCTTGAACTCGCCTGGCACCGTCGTCGTGTCATTGGTAAGCGCATTCGTGTAGCCCCCCGTTTGCGCCATCTGGTCGACGTAGTGGAGACTCACCGCCGCCCGGCCCGCATCCAGGGTCGCCTGGGCGCTGGCCTTGATCGCATGCTCCCTCATGTCCACGTACCTCGGGATGGCGATGGCGGCCAGGACGCCGAGCAGGATGATGATGATCACCAGCTCGATCAGGGTAAAGCCGTGCTCTCTTTTTTTCCAGGGGGGCAGCATGTGACCGGGGACTCGACCTCTGCGATTTAAAGCGTCTCGCTTGGGCGCCCCGCGCGGAGGCTTTGCCGCGAGGCATGGCCGTTCAGCCGGTGAAAGATGAAGCGGAGGGATTCCTCCCTCCGCTTCTTTTCCTACATAGATCGGGACACTACAGCCGGCTCACCTTGCAATCGTTATCTTGCGCCGTCCAGGCATTGGCCGCAGTGCATGTGGTGTCGATGCTGGCGTCGATCACCGGAGGCTGGACTGGCGGTATGGCGCTTCCCTTGGTCACCAGCCACCACAGGAACCCGGTGGTGGGGACGGAGACGCCGTACGCCCCAGTCGGTGGATAGTTGGGGCTGGACGCAAGCTCGCCTTCGAGATCGGTCACGTCGCCGGCGACGAAGAAGGCGCCGTTCGCCGTGCCGTCGCCAATTTTGGCGTCGTAGGTCCCCGTCGGATTATTCAAGACCTGGTCGGCGAAGTCGAGCTGGACGGCTGCCCGGCCCGCATCCAGGGTCGCCTGGGCACTGGCCCGAATTGCCTGGTCTCTCAGGTCCACATACCTCGGGATGGCGATGGCGGCCAGGACGCCGAGCAGGATGATGATGATCACCAGCTCAATTAGGGTAAAACCTCTCTTGTTTTTCAGCATGTTGAGCATCCGAAGCATTTCCCTGTTTACCTCCTTCTTTTAGGTTCAGGTTGAGGTGTCCGATTTTCGGTCACCCTTGTATGGGCACTAGTAGGGATTGTTGCAAAAGTCGGGCCATTTCGGCTCTTTCGCGTGATCACCCCCCCTTTTCCCGTCTTCACTTTTGGATCAGCTTGACCATGTCCCACATCGGCAGAAACACGGCAAGCGCCAAGACCAGCACGAGACCCGCGACCGTGGCCAAGAGGATCGGCTCGATGATTGTGGGCAGGTTCTTGATGGTGTGGTTGGCCTCGTTCTCATAATGGTTTGCGATCGCGTTCAGCAGGTTGTCGAGCGCCCCGGTCTTCTCCCCAACGGCGACCATCTCGGTTAGGAGCGATGGGAAGACGGCACTGCGGCCGAGCGGCGCGGCCAGCGATTCTCCGCCTTCCACCGCGCGCCGGGCGCGGAGGAGATCCCGGCCGATCACGGTGTTGCCGATGGCCCGCGACGTCAGGTCGAGCGCCTGGATGAGCGGGATGCCGGTAGTGATCATGGTCGCCAGGAGCTGGCCCAGGCGGGCAAAGGTCAACTTCTTGACCAGACCGCCGACCACCGGGATCTTGAGCTTCCAGGCGTCCCAGATCTCTCTTCCCCAGGGCTTGCGGAGCGCCCACCGCACTCCGATGACTGTGAGGACGACGCCGACCACCAGGGCCGGCCAGGCGACCTGCATGAACGATCCGAGACCGATGACCATCCGGGTCGGCAAAGGCAGTTGCGCGTTGAACGCGGTATAGAACATGGCAAATTTGGGGATCACGAAGGTGATCAGGATGACGATGCCGATCCCTAATGTGATGAAGACAAAAATAGGATAGCGAAAGGCGGCCGAGACCCGCCGCCGCGTGTCCAGGTCGTTTTCCAGCATGGTGGCGACGCGATCGAGCGCCTGATCCAGGAAGCCTCCCTCCTCGGCGGCCCGGACCGTATGGATGTATATCTCCGAAAAGGTCCGGGGGTGGTGGGTCAGGGCCTCGGAAAAGCTCATGCCCCCCTCTACGCGGCGCTGGATGGCGTCGAGGATCATGCGCAAGGTTGGGTTCTGGGTCTCGCGTTGGAGCGCGCCTAACGACTCGGTCAGGCTGATTCCTGCCTTGATGAGCGTGGTCATCTGGCGCGTGAAGAAGATGAGGTCTTCGGCCCGAACGCGCTGTTCCCTTTTCGGGAAGGCCTTGACGGGGATGCGGACGCGCTCCCGGGTGATGGTGATCGGGATGACGCCCGCCTGGCTGAGTCGCAGCGCCACCGCGTCGGGACTCTCCGCATCCATGGTCCCCGTGACGGGAGCTCCCTTCTGGTTTCGGCCCTTGTACATGAATCGGCTCATTGGAAGAACTCCTTCTGGACCACGGGGATGAACCGGCTCTCCCCGCCCTTCTCGAGGTCGATACCGCTCCTGGTGATGCGCACAACGCGGGCCCCATCCACATCGTCGCCAGGGCGCACCACACGGTCATTGACCACGGCCTTGCAACCCTGGGCGGTGCAGACGATACCCGTGATTATGTATCCCGCGAACCGGTCTGGTCCTTTGGTGCCGCTGGGGGCCCATTTTGCCCCGATTTCAAAGGGATCCCGCTTCCCCCAGGGTTGGTCAGGAGGGGGTGGGGGTGCGAGGCGAAGGACGGCGGTGGCGGTGGGAACAGCGGCAGGTGCAGGAGGTACAGTAGGTGCAGTGGGTACAGCAGGTGCAGAAGGTGCAGGGGCAGGTGCACCGGGGACGCTGGCGACCGCTGGTGCATCCGGAGCCTTGCCCGAGGACCGCGGGGCTTTGCCCCCTGACATCTGGTCGAAGGCGAGGATGACGGCGGCCAAAATGGTAACCCCCAGGAGGATCTTCGAGCGTCGATTCATCTGTTCCTTCATTGCGACGCCTCCTGCCGCACCCAGGTCTTGAGGACCACGTTCATGCGGAGAGATGGCTCTCCCGGCTTGACGGCCTGCAACTTGAGATCACTGACCGAGAAGAGAATCTGCCCCGCGAACAGGTCCTCCAGATATTTCCCCAGCTCGAGGTACTTCCCTTCGACAACCAGGTCGGCGGAGACCTGTCCGTGCTGCGCCGGGTCAGGCCCTTTGGGGGTGAACGAGGCGATCCGAACGCCCAGGCGCTTGCTCGGGCGAGAGATCTCCCCGAACAGGGTCGAGACGCCGCCGGGTGGCAACAAGCGGGCCCGGATCTTCTCCAAGCGGGCCCGGGCCTCTTCCAGGCCCTCTTTCCCCTGCGGGATTGCCTTCAGGGCCTCCGTGATCTTCTGGGTTTCACGCGAGAGGCGCGCGGCCTCCGCGGCGAGACGCGCCCGCTCTGTGGCGGTGGGACCCAGGACGAAGAGGTACATGGCGACCGCCGCCACCGCCAGTCCACCCAGGATCACCATTTCTCGCATGCTGATGTTCATCGTCATTTCCACGCCATAACGAGGTCAAAGACTAACGTCCGCTGGGGATACCCCGACTGTTCCTGCGAGGACCCGAGCTGGACCGTCCCGAAGTACGGGGAGTCGGAGAGGCTGGCCATGAACTCGGAGAGCGCGACCTCCGGCGGATCCACGTCGGCGAAGACCAGACCCTTCACCTTGAGACCTCGAGGCCCATCCGCTTCAAGCGCGGTGAGGCTGACCGTCGGCGGGGTGACGCTGCTCAGGGCCTTCAGGGCGCCCAGCCAGCGGCGGCTAAAGGCTACCGGCTCCTCATAGATACCCAGCGTGGGGGAGAGGGAGGCCCCCGCCTGCAGGAAACTGCGGACCTCCTCGCTCGCAGAGCTCTCGCGCTCCCAGGCGGCTTGCCGCTTGGCAAGCTCTTGCTGCTTGTGTCGCACATTGAACAGCTCGATTCCCGTCCACGCGGCCGTCCCGAGGAAAAGGGCCGCGACCGCAGCTCTCAGGCCGGTGCGGAGGACCTTCCGTTGCTTCTTGTAGCGGACATCGCGAGGCAGCAGGTTCACCTTTGACACGTCAAAGATGATGCCCGCAGCGGCCGCGAGCGTTGAGGGCAGCGGCTCGTCCTTCCCCATGGGGAGGATGGTATTCAGATTGACCGACTCTACGGGGATGCCGATGGCGTCACTCAGGGCGGACTGGACCCGCTCGATGTCGAGGGCGGATCCGGCGACCAAGAGACGCTGAATCTTCTCGCCCGAGAATCGCTCCTGATAATAGGCGAGGGAGAGCCAGATCTCGTCGATGAGGCGGGGGAGCGACCCCTTGGCTACTGCATCCGCCTTTTGGCTGGAACCTTCCTCGGCGGTCAGCGTGCGGACGAGATTGAGGTCGCGGCCGTGAAAAAAGATCAGAGTGGCCAGATGGGGGCGAAGATCGAGGAAAAGGATCGTCTCCTTTCCTTTGACCGGCAAGGCCTGGAGGAGCCCACTCAGGGCGAGCGGGAGGACGCTGACCTGGACCAGGCTGAGCCCGGCCGCTTGAAGAATGTCCAGCGACTCGTTGAGCATCGAGCGCCGGACGGCGGCCACCAGGACCGTCTGTTCTTGGCCCCCCGGCTTTGCGCCAAGAGCATGGTGGTCCAAGACCGCGTCCGCGATGGGGAATGGCATCGCTCGCACGACGGACCATCGCACCGCATTGGGGAGCTCCTTGGCGGGAAGGGGCGGGAGGTCGAGCGGCAGGGTGACCGTCGAAGGGCCGGAGAGGAGCAGGCGCGTCTCTTTCGCCGTGATGCCCTGGCTCAAGAGCAGCTTCTGAAGGGCCTCGGAGGCGGCCTGGCGAAAGGACCTTCCATTGGAGCGATCCACCATGGCGGCGCCCCACTTGATGAAAGGCCCCTGCGTTGACGGGCTGACCTCAAGGACTCGAATCGCGGTCGGGTCCAGGTCCACCACGAGAAATGGCTTTGTCCAGCGATCCTGCTTGACCGGCGTCTGAACCATTATCGCGTTTGTAAATGCCTCGCAGTTCTGCTAGGGATTTTGCGGACTTCCCCTGATCCTGGCACTCGGCATGACTCGGCATGAGATGTAGCAAGTTAGGTGCCAAACTGGGCGTCAGGGGTGAGGGGTTAGAGGTAAGGGGTAAGGCGTGAGGCGTGAGGGGTCTGTAGTCTCCAGTCCCCGGCTGCCTACCCTCAGTCCTCAGTCCTGATACCTCAGTCCTTCCTAATACACTTCGCGCCAGTTGGTCACGTGGATCCCCTTCGTAGCGAGGCCGGGTCCGAAGACCTCGACGTCACCCCCGCTCGTCGTCTGCGTGACCGCGAGATAGGCGGCTCCCGAGGGGAAAGTTACGTTGGGGATCGTCCAGGCCCTCGAGGCGCCGCTGCCGGCCGTCGCGGTCGTGGTGTAGGGGCTCCCGGAGACCTGTGCACCGGTGCTGTCGTAGACGTAGAGGGTCACGGTCGAGCCGCCTTCGGCCCGCCCGGTGACCGTCGTCCCGACGAGCTTGTCGATCACCGGCCCGATGAATTTGGATCCGGCCGTCCCGGGGACGGTGCCGCCGGTCGCCAGGCCGTCAATTCGGATTCGACCGTCGCCGCCGGCTCCACCCGCGGGACTGCCCGCGGGGGTGCCGCCGTTCCCCTTCAAGGTGGTCAGAGTTCCGCTCGCCGAGACCGTTCCCGACTGGAGGATGATGGCCCCGCCGCTCCCACCGCCACCGCCACCAGCGCCACTACCGAAGCCGTTTCCGCCATTACCCCCTACCGCAGCGATCGTGCCGCTGATGGTTACCGAGCCGGTGGCATAGATCAGGACCGCTCCTCCAGCTCCACCACCACCACCACCGACACTCGCGATATCCGAATCAGCCCCGCCACCGCCGCCTCCGGAGCCACCCGCCAGGGGGACCAGTTGCGCATTACCGGTGACGATGCCCCCGGCGCCAGAATCAGGGACATCGGTACCGGTTCCGCCAGCCGTTGCAAACGTCCCGCCCCCCCCGCCGCCTGGGGAGGCGTCTGCCGCCCCGCCGCCCCCGCCGCCTTTACCGGCGGGACCGCCGTCATTGAGGCCGCCGTAGCCCCCTGTGCCGAGGGGATTGCCTGTCCCGCCCCCCCCGCCGCCTCCACCTGCCACCAGTGTATTGGCTACCCCGGCGCCACCGCCGGTCGCTGCACTCAGGGCGACCCCGCCCGTGCCACCTGTCGTACCGGAGGCCGCGCTGCCCGCCGCTCCCGTGCCGCTCCCTCCAGCCCCGCCGCTTCCGGTCCCTTTGCTGCCACCGCCACCACCGCCACTGAAGCCGGCCCCGCCCCCGGCCGCCGCTACGTTCTGTTGCGCGCCTCCGCCACCCCCACCTCCACCGCCGGCCCCGCCGACTCCGCCACCCCCACCTCCACCGGCAGCCCCATTGGCCCCATTCAGGCTGGTTGCCCCTGGCGTCTTCGCCTCTAGCGTCCCGGCGATATTCACGTCCCCCTTCACCAGGATCACGGCGGGGAGATATCCCTGATTTCCTGCCGTCCCGGTATCGGTGTCGGTGCTGGTGTCGATGCTGAGAGTACCGCTGGGGACCGTGAGTCCCCCGAGGACTTTGGTGCCTCGTTTTGTCCGCCCACTGAGGGTCCCGCCTCCATTCGGATCCGGCGAAGGGATGACGATGTTGAAGGTGTGGGCAAGCGGCTGGCCGTTGGCGTACACGGTGATCGCCGTGCCGGGTCGGGCCTCCGGCTTGATGAAGAAGACCGTGCTCATGACTCGACCGTTCTCGGTCACCACAGTGCCGTTGGCGTCGGTGACAATCTTGGGGCCCACGATGATGTCGCTGCTGCTCGTGGTGATCGTCGGCACGACACAGATGTCCCCCGCAAACGTCACGGGCACGTTCATCCCGGCTGCGGCGGCGTCGGGGGTGAAGTAGCTCCCTTGGGCACCCACCGTCTCCTCGGAACTCAGGGTCACGGTTGGCTCGGGGTCCACCCAGAGCCGCTGGAAGACTTCATCCACGTACAGGGTCTGGATGCCGTTGCCCTTCCAGAAGATACCCGCCAGGAACTTGTTGGTGTCCAGGCTTCCGGTGTTGAGGGTGGACTGGTTGATCTCCCGCACGCCGTTCACCCACACTTCCGCCCGTCCGGCGGTGGAGTGCCGCCAGACCTTCATCTCCAGGCGGTACCAGGTGTCCAGGGCCATCTGCGTGGTCCCGCAGAAGCCCTGCCCGGCCGAGTTCATCCAGAGGAGGACCTTCCTGCTGACCCCGGCACAGAGGGTGTCCGCGCGGATGGTGAGCGACCCCTGCTGGGTGGTCCAGTCCCGATAGTACTGGACCAGGGAGACGTCGGCCGTACTGCTGCCGTCCCAGTTCGCCAGGCGCACCCAGATCGTGGTGTGGAGGCCCTGCTGAGCGCTGATGTTCTTCTCGCCAGCGGCCTGTCCAGGGGTGGGGGCGCCCACGATCGCCCGCGCCGATCGGGTCCCGGCGAAGACCGGCGTGCTCACGTTGGTGAGGGTGTCCCCTGCATCGTTGGCCAGCACGCTGGTCCAGGCGCTGAAATTCCCGCTCTCGAAGCCGTCGTAGAAGAGGAAGACGTTCGAGGGACTGGCAGGAGGACTGGTAGCGCCCGGGTAGTTGTAATAGAGGTAGTAGTTGGCATCGGAGCTACTGGCGCCGATCGCGGCCTGGGTCTTAAACCAGATCCTGGTGGCGGTGTTGCCCCAGGAGGATCCCGGATCCAGGACGCGGTCCAGTTCCACCCCGCCCGTCCCGCTGGCGTAGATGATGCGGATGTCGTTGCCGCTCGGCAGGGACTTGCCGGCCCCGACGAGTGACGCGTGGTTGAAGGTCAGCGAGACGGTGTAGCCCGAGGGCACGGCACTGCTGCCTGCGGTGATGGTGATCTTCTGCCGGTACTGGTAGTTGCAGGTGGGGAATCCTGTGCAGTCCTGCGCCAGCTCGGTGCCGAGGCTGGTCGTGGACTCGGAGCTCACCCAGCTCCGCACGAACACGTCATCGATATAGATGGTGTTCGCTTTGTCTTCAGGAATACTGTAGTAGATCCCGGCGGACACCTTGTCGATGGGGTTGGAACCCAGATTTTGGCCCGTTGCCTCGATCTCCAGGCTCCCGTTCAACCACACCCGGGCCTCGCCAGCCGTCGTGGAGGCGGTCGCCATCATCTCGATGGTGTGCCACATCCCTGTTGTTAGCGGCGTTGACGGGGAATCGTTGTATCCGAACGGCCCAGGGGGCGGGCCCCCTTCTTTCCACATGAACAGGGTCCGATCTTCTGCGTTGATGGTGAGGCTGATGATGTTGCTCCAGCCGTTGTTGAACTCCATGATGACGACATCATTGGTGCCGGCGCTCGGGAAGCTTGGTGGGAGATAAACCTTGAGCTTAGCATAGACGGTGTTTTGGCCCGTGAAGTTTTTCCAGGCAAAGCCGTAGCTGTACCCCAGGACAGGATCAGGGGTCGTATCCGTAACGGCCTTGCCGGTGAATGTCCCGTTCTGCCCGGGGAGGGAGTCGTTCACGGCGGCGATGGTATCGCCGGCCGTCGTGGCGGAGCCGCTCCACGCGTTGAGGTTTCCACTTTCAAACCCGTCATAGAAGATAAGGGCGCCGGTCCAGCTCGAAGGAGGCGTGCTAGCTGAAGGGTTGCCGTAGTAGAGATAGTAGTTGCCGTCTGAACTCGAGGCCGAGATCCCGGCCTGGAGCTTAAACCAGATTTTGGTCGCGCTGTTGTTCCAGGACGAGCCCAGATCGAGGACGCGATCGAGCTCCACCCAGGCGGCTCCGGTCCAGTAGAGCACCCGGACATCGTTACCGCTGGCAAGCGACTTGGCCGGGACGAGGCCCGCGTGATTGAACGTCAAGGTGACGGAATGCCCACTTGAGACCGCCGAGCCGGCGGTGACGGTGATCTGCTTGCGGAAGCCGTAGTTACAGTCCCACCAGGCCGGGTTGGCAGCGACGGCTGGGGATGGCCCGGCGACGCTATAGAAGACAACAGACGCTGCGGCGACCCACCGGGTGAGCCGGCCCCAGGATTGCGCTGTCACACTCGCCTTGGTGATCATTCCTTCTCCTCCTCCTCCGCAAGATCGAACGAGCAAGATGGCATTGACCCAGGAGTAGCATTACTCGTGCCAAGGCCCCCGGTTTGCCCTCCTTGGTTTACTCCCCGGTGTAGCCGTGCCTGTTAGCCCTTGTTTTCCTTGAAATAGAGGCCACCCCCTCTTCTCAGGCCAGGCCAAACGCTTGTGCCCACTTAGGTCTGTCATGACCGGAAATCGGTCACAGGAGAAGCGGAGTGCTGAGGGCTGAGGGCTGAGTGCTGAGCGATGAGTGTTGAGAGTTGAGGGCTAAGGGCTGAGGGCCGAGCACAGAGGACTGAGGACTGAGTGCCGAGTACTGAATGCTGGCAGCGGACTGCTGATTGCTGCCAGCTGAGACCTTGGACCTCAGACCTGTTCTCTTCGGTCATCGGACTTCGGCGAGCTCAGTCGAGCCGTCGTCGCCAGCTGGTTTCCTATTGGGCGACCGCCTCGACGACCCGCTTGGCGTCCCCGAATCCTGAGGTGACGGTGCCGGTCGACTTGATCATGCATTGGTACTGGGCCACCGCCGCGGGCGAGTTGTGCAAGGCCGCCGTGGTTCCATCCATGCCGCGCTTCGCCCCGGTGAAGGTGGTGGCGGTTGTCCCGGTGTAGTCGATCAGCTCTGAGTCGATGGCGATGCGGCCGCGGGACGCATAGACCGTGCCGGGGGAGTGAAAGCCCGTGGTGCTACCGACCGTGATCGTGGTCTGCGCGGCCGTGATGTTCGCGGAGAGCGTGGTGGAGGAAGTGTAACGGGTCGCCACCACGAGGAATGTCCCCCGGCCCAACGTGACGTTGGTGAACTGCGCTGCCCCCGAGATCGTCGTGCAGTTGCCGTTCTCTCGAGATATGTAGGTCAGGGCGCGTTGAATGCCGGCCTCGGCGATCCAGTAGGCCTCGACGGTTTGGGCCTGATGCAGAGCGGAATAGTTCTCGATCCCCACCAGCGACACCACGACCGTTCCCATGAGGGAGAGGACCATCAGGGTGGCGATTGCGGCGATGACCGTGACTCCCTTTTCGTTACGCATATGCTTCATAGTCATCTCATAGGCCCGTCATCTCTCGCAGAAAGGCCTGCTCGGTTACCGAGACGGTCTGGCCCTGCTCCGTCAGGGTCAGGGTCACCATGATCCTCCTGACGTTGTTGGGGGTGAAGGCGCCAGTCAGCTCGAGATTGTTCACGTCGAAGTATCGAAACTGGAGAGTCGAGACCTGCCCGACCAGGGGGTTCGAGTTGCGCTGGACCGTGCTTCCCGAAAGTGAAAAGGTGGTGGCGGGGTTGTCCAAGACATCGACGAAGGTGATGCTGGTGGCGTTGGCGCTCGAGATGTAGGGAGTATTGTCACCCTCCTTCTGGATGTTGCGTAGCTCCCGGGCCATGCGGGTCGCGGCCTGTCGGGCCTGGGAAGTCAGATCGCTCCGCGTCTCGCCGGCTGTGAAGCTCTGCACCCCTTGATGGAGCGGTGGGATGATGACTGCCGCAATGACGCCAATCAGCACACACACCATAAGGATTTCGATGAGGGAGAACCCCTCGATCCCACGCACGAATCGATGACGGTTCGACAAGCTCACCGCGAGCCGATGACCGATGACGGGTATCGGATCTTGGGTGCTAGGTGTTCGGCCCCCCGAAAACCCAAAACCCGATATCCAACACCCTGAATGCTCAGTCCTCATCGCTCAGTCCTCAGTCCTGAACTCTCACCCTGGCGCTCAAAAGCTCGAGATCACCGTCACCAGTGGAGTGACTCTCCCTTGGGGATCGGTGACCGTCACCGTGATCTTCTTATAGTTGGACGTCCCGGATCCGAGGCAGGTGTCCAGGGCGGTGCCTGCCACATAGCAGACCGACACCTGCTGCCCAAATCCGGTGGAGCCGCTCATGGTGACGCCCTGGGAGTCCTTCGGCGGGGTCTCGTTGAGCCCGTGAAAGTCATCCACATCGTCGTAGGTGGCGCGGGTCTCGCTGTCGGGCCCAAGGGTCGCGCTCGCGGCCCCCGCAGTTTCATCCCACCGCTTTGACCGGATCTCTTCCATCAAGTTCGAGGCGAGGTGATTCGCGCGGGCCATCGTGACCCCAAAGGTGCTGTTCCGTGTACTCGTGATGAAGACCCCCACCATGGGCGGGATGGCGATTGCCACAATGATAATGACGAGGATGAGATCGATGAGGGTGACGCCTCGTTGATCGCGATAGAGTCTTGGGAGCTTCATGATCCGGTCACCTTCCCAGTGTTCGGCTCGATCGTTACAGTCCGCGGCCCGCCGGAGCCCGAGACGGTGATGCTCTCGGCCGCGCCGAGGGCGGTCCCGGCACCGGAGCCTTCATAGGGGGTGCCAAGGGAATTGAATTTCAGGATGTTGCCGGTAAGAGTGTGACTGAGCGTCACCCCCGAGAACTTCCCAGTCATCGTTCTTTCCATGGCCGTCCCCGTGTGCGGGTCCTTGACGGCAGTGCTGGTATTGTCATTGCTGAAGATGCGGTACGACGTCGCGTTGATAATGTAGAGCCCGCAGCAAGGATTGCTGCCTGTGTTCTGAAACCGCACGGATAGCTCTTTCGCGTACCGGATGTCTGAGAGGAGTCTCCGCGACACCACCCCTGCCTTGGGGTACTCGGGAAAGCGCGGGATGGCTAAGATGGCGAGGATCCCTATCAGGACTATGACGATGATGATCTCAATCAGGGTGAAGCCTGCCTCGCGGCTCCGTTCGGTTCGGCGCATGCGCTGCCCCTCGGGTAAAATCTTGTTTATCCTTGCCGCGCCATCGCGCGGGACGGTGCCCGTCTTTCGGACACTCCGTGCCAGGTTCGTGATGCGTATGGAAGAAGGTTGCAATAACTGTGCCGCGCACGAGAGGCTTCCAAAAGGCCGTCAATGGCCCATCCACAGGCCCGAGGGGAGCGACGCGCCTTCATGGTCTGGGGATCCGGGGGGGTCCGTGGCTCACGGAAACCCCGGAACGCATTTTTTTCTTGCAATTTCTCCAGACCGTTGTATAAGCGAAGGAATGTTTGTGTAGTCCACGGGGGATGTTCGCGCTTTGGTGGGAGGTGAGATCGCGCAGCACGCGTGAAAGGAGGGAGTTCATTGAGGGCACTGGGCAGACACCTTTTAGTGGAGCTGTACGGGTGCGACCCGGAGTTACTCAAGAAGGTTGACGCCGTCCGGGAGATCTTGGTCGCGGCGGCCAAGGCCTGCAAGGCCACCGTTGTGGACGTGGCCTTCCACGAGTTCAAGCCCTTCGGGGTGAGTGGAGTCGTGGTTATCGCCGAATCCCACCTCTCGATCCACACCTGGCCCGAGTACCGATACGCAGCCGTGGATATCTTTACCTGTGGGGAGACGATCAAGCCGGAGCAGGCGGTTCAGCACATCGCCGACCGTTTTCAGTGTCCTCACCCGTCGATCGTGGAGGTGAAGCGAGGGATCATGCCCGGGCGCGAGCCGTTACCCCACAAGGTGGAGCAGGTGGGGCGACGGTCCCAGAGCTCCCGCGAGAAGGTCCCGGTGGTGTCCTAGCCCTTCGGGCATCCGGACTGCTGGTGTAACTGCACCGGTTCCCCGCGAAGGACAGTGCTCGTGAAGCGGTATCTCGCATGGAGGGCAGGCCTGGTCGGCGCGGCTGCCCTCCTTTCCTTTCTGTACATCCTGCCCTCGATCCCGGGGCTTTCTCCGCTTCCAGGGTGGTGGCGATACGTGCGGCCTCTGATCCTTGCCCCGGCCCCCGAGCCGATCAACCTCGGCCTCGATCTTCAAGGGGGCATGCACCTCGTCTTGGCGGTGGACGCGGACAAGGCGGTCGAGAACGCCGTGGAGCGGCGCGTGGCGGAGATCCGCCGAGCCGTGGAGCGGGAGGGAATCCGGGTCGTGGTGCTGGAACGACGGGGGACCAGTCAGATTTTCGTCGAGGTGGGGGAGGAAAAGGCCCTGGGGCAGCTGGAGCGGATCCTGGGGGAGTACCCCGAGATGACACGGTCCCGGGAAGGGGCGACCCGCCTCTTGCTGACGCTGAGCGGGCGCGAGGTGGCGGCGATTCAGGAGCGGGCGGTGGATCAGAACATCCAGAAGATCCGGAACCGGGTGGACGAGTTCGGCGTCCGGGAGCCCTTGATCCAGCGGGAAGGGGATCGTCGAATCATCGTCCAGCTTGCGGGGATCAAGGATCCGGAACGGGCCATCGCGCTCATCGGCAAGACCGCCCTGCTCGAGTTCAAGTTGGTCGATGACCAGCACAGCCTGGAGGAGGCTCTCCGGGGCAAGGTGCCGGAGGGCTCTGAGATCCTCTACGAGAAGGTGCTGGATCCGCAGGGACGCGTGGTCCGCCGGATCCCCTTCCTGCTGGAGAAGAAGACCTTGCTCACCGGCGACGTGATCACCTCGGCCGAGGTGCGGATCAGCCCCGAGAACAATGAGCCGTACGTCTCGCTGGCCTTCGACCGGGCGGGCACTCGGATCTTTGACGAGATTACCGGCAAGAACGTGGGGCGGCGGCTGGCCATTATCCTCGATGGCAACGTTCATTCCGCCCCCGTCATCAGGACGCGGATCCCGGGGGGCCAGGCGCAGATCGAGGGCCGGTTCACCCCACAGGAGGCCCGAGATCTAGCGATCGTCCTCAGGGCGGGTGCGCTGCCCGCCCCGGTTGCAGTGATCTCCAATCTGACCGTCGGGCCCTCCCTGGGGCAGGACTCCATCCGGGCCGGGGTGCAGGCCAGCATCGCGGCCGGGATCGTGGTGATCCTCTTCATGGGCTTCTACTACCGGTGGTCCGGGATCCTCGCCGACCTGGCCCTGCTCCTTAACCTCCTCATGATGCTCGCGGTCCTGGCGGGGATCCAGGCGACCCTCACCCTGCCGGGGATTGCGGGCATCGCGCTGACCATTGGCATGGCGGTGGACAGCAATGTCCTGATCTTCGAGCGGATCCGTGAAGAGCTGCGACTCGGGAAGACGGTGCGCTCCGCCATCGACGGGGGGTTCAGCAAGGCCTGGGTGGCCATCCTGGACTCGCACGTCACCACCTTGATCACCGCGTTAGCCCTCTTTCTCTTCGGGAGTGGGCCGGTGCGAGGCTTTGCCGTGACGTTAGCCCTCGGCGTGTCCATCAATCTGTTTACCGCGACCGTGGGGACCAGGGTGGTGTTCGACTGGCTGACCCTTCGGGGAATGAAGCAGCTCAGTATCTGAGGGCCCGCCGCGGGGACGCGGGCGACGCGCTATGGAATTTATCGGCAAAACGCACATCGATTTTCTGGGGATGCGGCGCCCGTGCTTCGCCCTCTCGATCGCCTTGGTCCTGTTGGGACTTCTCGCCTCGGTCCAGATCGCCCGGGGACGAGCCGACCTGGGGATCGACTTTGCGGGCGGCACCTCCGTCCAGGTGCGCTTTGATGATCCGGTGGAGCTTGGCGAGGTCCGGAGGGTCCTCGCCGCGGGTGGGGTCGCGGAGAGTGAGCTGCAGCAGTTCGTTGGCGGACGGCGGCTCTTCATCCGGGTGAAATCCTCCGGGGAGTCGGTGGCCGGCACCGCGGCCAGGATCGAAGCGGTGTTGCGGGAGGCCTTTCCTCGGAACCCGTTCGTCGTGGAGAGCTCCAACGAGGTGGGACCGGTGGTCGGCCAGGAGCTGCAGCAGGCGGCCGTGTGGGCCATCCTGATTTCCCTCGTGGGCATTGTGGCCTATATCGCGTGGCGATTCGAATTCCGGTTCGGGGTCGCCGCGACCGTGGCGACATTTCACGATGTCCTGGCGGTCCTCGGGGTCTTTTTCCTCCTGGACAAGGAGATCACCCTGCTGATCGTCACGGCCCTCCTGACGCTGGCCGGGTATTCGCTCACCGATACGGTGGTGGTCTTCGACCGGATCCGGGAGAACCTCCGGGCCCGACGGCGTGGCACGCTCGCCGAGATCATCAATTCGAGCATCAATGAGGTCCTGAGTCGGAGCATCATGACCTCGGTGACCGTCATGCTTGCGGTCCTCGCGCTGCTCCTGTTCGGGGGCGAGGTCCTTCGCGATTTTTCTCTGGCGCTGGCGATCGGGATCATCGTGGGGAGCTATTCCTCCATCTTCGTCGCCTCGGCGCTGGTCTACGAATGGCGCATGCGGACCCGCCGACATGCCGTCGGGGTCAAGAAACAGGCACAAAGCTTGCACTAGCCCGCAACCATCTCGAACGGCGCGCGAGATCGGGCTTCTCGGATCGGAAGCGCGTGGGAGAAAGAAAAAGGTGGAATGACCACAACACAGGGGGAGCAGAGAATGATGAGGAGAGAGCGGATACGCGGAGCGCTGAGCTTCTTGGTAGTGACCTGGCTGCTGATGGGGCAGGTTGCGGCGCAAGAGGCCACCTCTGGTGGGGAGCAGGGGAAGAGGCCGGAGACTCTTCCGGAAGGGGTCTACAATGTCCGGCAGGGTGATACCTTGTGGGCGATCGCCGGCCGCTATCTCGACAACCCTCGTCTGTGGCCGCAGATCTGGAAGGAGAACCCCTTTGTCAGCAACCCCAACCGGATTTTCCCTGGTGATCCCCTGACCATCCCGGGATTCGCCCCGCCCCCCAGACCGCTGGCGGAGGCCCCCCCGGTGCCTCCCATCGGCGAGGAGCGGGTCCCTCCGCCCATCGCACCTCCGGTGGAGGCGGTTGCTCCTGCTGAAGTCGCTCCTCCAAGCGAGGTAGCGGTGGTGACGAAGCCGGAAGATGTGATCAAGACCCCGGCGGCCCCCCAGGCCCTCGCCATTCCCCGGGCGGCCCTCGAGTGCAGCGGCTTCGTGGCGCAGAAGCAGGAGATTGTTCGAGTCGGCCGGATCATTCGGCCGGTCGAAGCGGACAATATGCGGCACTGGTACTGGGATGACCTCTTTCTAGATCTCGGCGGCCGAAAGGTCCAGCGGGGGGATCGGTTTCGCGTGGTCCGCCCGACCACGACGATCGAGCATCCCGCGACAGGCACTCGGGTGGGGGTCAAGGTGAAGACCCTGGGCACCGTGGAAATTGTCAGCACCGCGGGCGCATCGCCCCGGGCGAAGGTCACATACAACTGTGAGGACCTGGCCGACGGAGACCTGCTGGTGGAAGCGAAGGAGTTGATGCCCCCCCAGAGAGGCGTGAGCCAGCCGGTCCATCTTCGCGTGGGAGGAACCATCGTGGGCTCCAAGGAGGATGCCGATTCGCTGGGGCAGGGGGACATCGTCTATGTGGATGTTGGACGGGAGCATGGGATTGTCCCTGGCGATGAGTTCAGCATCTATCGGATGTCTGGGGCAGGCATCAGTCCAGACAGCGGTCGGGCGATCCCTCTGGCGCCGACCAAGCAGGGGGAGCTGGTGGTGATCCGCACCTCTGCCCAGGCGGCCACGGGCTTGGTGACCGTGTCCGACATCAGTCTGCGTGTGGGTGAGCCACTCGTCCTGTTCCGGAAGATGCCCTAACCGCGAAGCGGTCAGCAGTCCGCCAGTAGACTGGAGACTTGAGACCGGAGTGTGAGGTTTCCCGTCTCAGGTCTCATGTCTCTGGCTGCTGACCGCTGATAGCGGACAGCTTGCCGTGGCCCCCCTTGACTCCCCCTCCTCCCCGGGTATAATGCGGACTTTATACACTGCGGCGATCATTGATCTCGGGCGAGGGGCGCATGCAAGAACGGGAGGCATGGCTGGCACTCAACATGGTGCCCCATGTAGGGCCTGCCGCCTTTGCGCTGCTCTTGGAGCGCTTCGGAAGCGTGCGACGCATCCTGAAGGCTCCGCTCAAGGCGCTGGAAAGTGTCAGCGGGATCGGCCCCGTTACAGCGAAGGCCATCCGGTCTTTTCCTGCGGAGGAGACGGTCGCTCGGGAGCGAAAGCGGATGGCGGCGCGGGGCCTCCGGTTCATCATGCTCCGGGACGCAGAGTACCCCGCCCCCCTTCGGGAGATCGCCCAGCCCCCGCCCGTGCTCTACGTTCGCGGCACCTGGGAAGATCGGGACCGGAGGGCGGTCGCCATTGTCGGATCCAGAAACGCCACGCCGTATGGTCGGGGGGTGGCTGATCGCCTCGCCTTCGACCTGGCGGTGCGGGGGTTGACCATCGTCAGCGGATTGGCCAGGGGGATCGACGCGGCCGCTCATCGGGGGGCGCTCAGGGCCGGCGGGCGGACCATCGCGGTGCTAGGATCGGGGGCCGATATCACCTATCCTGCGGAGCATAAGAAATTGGCGGAGGCGATTGTGGCACAGGGAGCGTTGTTGAGCGAGTTTCCCCTGGGGACCGCTCCTCTGAAGGGGAACTTTCCCCAACGGAACCGGCTGATCAGCGGAGTCTCGCTGGGGGTCATCGTGGTCGAGGCGGCTGTTGACAGCGGAGCCCTCATCACGGCGAATCATGCGCTGGAGCAGGGGAGGGAAGTCTTCGCGGTCCCGGGAATGGCCAGGGGCCGGCTGAGCCAGGGCTCTCACGGGCTGATCAAGGCGGGGGCCAAACTCACCGAAGGGTGGGAGGACGTTGTGGAGGAGTTGCGGATCCCGACCGACATGCCGCAGGAGGCGGTTCCCCCGATGCCGCCCCTACCGGCGCTCGAAGGGGAAGAAGGTCGGGTGCTTCAAGTGCTCGGAGAGGAGCCGGTCCACATCGACGCCGTCATCACCGGCTCGAAACTCCCCGCCCCCGCGGTGGCCGCGTCCCTGCTCTCACTGGAGATGAAGGGCTGGGTGAAGCAGCTCACCGGCAAGACCTTTGTCCGCGTGACCGACGCCTGAAGCAGTCGGCAGTCAGCGGTCCGCCGTCAGCAAGGGGGAAAACGGCGCAGCAAATGAGCACATGACCTTTCATGGTATTATGACTGGAAGTTTTTGCTGGCAGCCGACAGCCGATAGCTGAGAGCCATTCACTGGAGGAACAATAGTCGTGCCGAAATCGCTCGTCATCGTGGAATCGCCGGCCAAGGCCAAGACCATCACGAAGTTTCTCGGGAAGGGGTATGTGGTCAAGGCCTCGTATGGCCATGTCCGGGACCTGCCGCCGAATCGCCTCGCGGTGGATACGAAGCGGAACTTCAAGCCGCAGTACCAAGTGGTGAAGGGGCGCGAAAAGGTGGTGGAGGAGCTGCGCAAGTCGGCCCGGAACTCTCAGGCCATCTATCTGGCCACCGATCCGGATCGGGAGGGGGAGGCCATCGGCTGGCATCTTGTCCAAGAGCTCAAGCCCCCGAAGAAGGCGGTGCATCGGGTCGTCTTCCGTGAGGTGACCAAGCGGGCCGTCCAAGAGGCCTTTGCCCATCCCGGCTCGCTCGATCTCAAAAAAGTCG